>NZ_JBQQBV010000006.1:0-342110 GCF_052246355.1 Streptomyces sp. 3N207
GTTGAGAAGTCGCCCGCAAGCAGACGCTTCGGTCAGTGATCCAGCCGTGCCGGAGGAACCGGACCCGACGCACCCTACGCAGCCCCCGAAGATCCCGAAGGGCCAACGCCAAAGCTAAATGTCAGTGCCCTCTCCTACCGTCAGACGCATGGTCTTGGGGAGAAAGCAGAAGTCCGCACACATCGTGTGGGACTGGAACGGCACGCTGCTGCACGACATCCACACCGTCCTCGAAGCGACGAACGCCGCGTTCGACGAACTCGGCCTTCCGGTCATCACGCTGGAGAGATATCGGGAGCTGTACTGCGTTCCGGTGCCGCGCTTCTACGAGCGGTTGCTCGGTCGGCTGCCCACCGACAGCGAGTGGGAGCTGATGGACGAGACCTTCCACCGGCACTACTGGGCGCGGGTCTCCGATGCGGGCCTCGCCGACGGAGCCGCCGAGCTGCTGGCGTCCCGGCAGGAGGCGGGCCATACCCAGTCGCTGTGTTCGCTGGCGCCGCACGACCGGCTGCTGCCACTGCTGCGTACGTACGGCATCGACTCGCACTTCGTACGGGTCGACGGCTCGGTCGGGCCGTCCGGCGGCGGCAAGGCGGCCCAGATGGTGCGGCACCTCGCGGCGCTGGGCGGCGTCGAGCCGGGCCGGACGGTGGTGATCGGGGATGCGGTGGACGACGCTCTGGCAGCCGCGCATGCGGGGGCCAGAGCGGTGCTGTTCACCGGGGGCTCGCACAGCCGGGCCAGCCTGGAGGAGGCCGGGGTCCCGGTGGTCGACACGTTGCACGAGGCCGTCGAGACGGCGGAGCGGGTTGCGGCGGAGCCGCTGGGGCGGCCCTGAAGATTGCGTGACCCGCATGGGGCCGGAGGGACCCGCCCCGTCAAGGGCGCGGGAACTGCTCCGCCAGCCTCCGGCTCACTCCCTCGCCCGCAGTACGGCCAGGAACTCCCGCATCCAGGCGGAGTGGTCGGGCCAGGCGCGGGAGGAGACCAGGGGGCCGTCCACCACGACTTCCGCGTCCTGGAAGTCGGCGCCCGCTGTCTGCATGTCCATCTCAAGCGCCGGATAGGCGGTGACCCGGCGCCCGCTCAGCACGCCCACGGCGGCGGTCAGCAGCGGCCCGTGGCAGATCTGGGCGACGGGTTTGTCCGCGTCGAAGAACGCCTTGAGCACCTTGCGCAGCTCCGGGTCGTTGCGCAGGTACTCCGGCGCCCGGCCGCCGGGGATGACTACGCCGGCGTACCGGCCGGGCTCGATCTCGGAGAAGGCGAGGTCGGCGGGCCAGGTGTAGCCGGGCTTCTCGGTGTAGGTGTCGTAGCCGTCCTCGAAGTCGTGGACGACGAAGCGCAGCTTCTTACGGGTGGGGGCCGCGATATGCACGGTGTAGCCCTCTTCCCGCAGCCGCTGGTAGGGATAGAGCACCTCCAGGGACTCGGCGGCGTCGCCGGTCACGAGCAGGATGTTCGCCGTCATGCTGTCTCCCTCTTCCGGGGGCCGCCCCGGACGGGAACCGCCCGGGGCGCCGGTACCGTCTGTGCCAACGTGCCCCGCGATCGCCGCTTTGCCAAGAGTTCCCCCGGCCCTTCCCCTGCTGGTCGGATCGGAGAAGTTGATCTCGGTGTGCTAGCTGTCCGTACAAATTGCACTCGCTATCTGTACAAATCAGGCCCATGACACTCCGCAGGCCGAGAGCGATAGCCTTACCTACGTGATCAGCGCGATATCCACCGGAGGATCCGCCCTCGGGCGCCCCTCCGTGCAGCGCCCCCCGCGCGACCGCGGGTGGGGCGTCGCTGGTCGTCTCTCGCGGCACAGCGGCGGACCCGAGCGGAGACCCCGCGTCATTCCGGTGCCGTGCCTTCATTTTCCCGACGTCACGCAACGGCGCGCGACAGGAGCCAGAGGACATGCAGAGCAAGCTGGATGAAGCAAAAGCCGAGCGGCTGGCGGAAGCCGTCCGGGTGGCTGAACAGAGCCCGGCCCAGGGGCGCCACCCGGCCCAGGGGCCCGACGGCCCCAAGGAGGGGGCCCTTGGCGCGTATCTCCAGCGGTACTACCTGCACACGGCGCCGGAGGACCTCGCCGACCGCGATCCGGTCGACATCCTCGGCGGCGCACTCGCCCACTACCGGCTCGCCGAGGAGCGACCGCAGGGCACGGCCAACGTCCGCGTGTACTCGCCGTCGATCGACGAGAACGGCTGGTCGTGCACGCATTCGGTGGTCGAGGTCGTCACGGACGACATGCCGTTCCTGGTCGACTCGGTCACCAACGAGCTCTCCCGGCAGGGCCGCGGCATCCATGCAGTGATCCACCCGCAGATGGTGGTCCGCCGGGATCTGGCCGGAAAGCTGCTGGAGGTGCTCTCGGTCGGCGGGGACGACCTCGCGCAGATGCCGGACACCCAGTTCCCGGACACCTGGGCCACCGAGGGTGAGAAGGCGAAGCCGAAGAAGAGGGGCAAGGGCAAGGAGGCACCGGGCGCCGGGCTGCCGCACGACGCGCTGGTCGAGTCCTGGATCCACGTCGAGATCGACCGCGAGACCGACCGCGAGGACCTCAAGCAGATCGCGGCCGACCTGCGCCGGATCCTTTCCGATGTGCGGGAGGCCGTCGAGGACTGGCAGAAGATGCGCGGCGCGGCGCTCCGGATCGCCGAGGAGCTGCCGAACGAGCCCACCGACGAGCTCCCGCAGGAGGAGATCGAGGAGGCCCGGGAGCTGCTGCGCTGGCTGGCCGACGACCACTTCACCTTCCTCGGCTACCGCGAGTACGAGCTGGATGCCGCAGGCGGCAAACAAGGGAAGGCGGGCGACGAAGGCGAGGAGCTGAGCCTCGCCCCGCTGGCCGGTACCGGGCTGGGCATCCTGCGCGCCGATCCGCAGCGCAGCACGGAGGAGAGTCACCCGGTCTCGCCGTCCTTCAACCGGCTGCCAGCCGACGCCCGGGCCAAGGCGCGGGAGCACCGGATGCTGGTGCTCACCAAGGCGAACAGCCGTGCGACCGTGCACCGTTCGTCGTATCTGGACTACGTGGGCGTCAAGAAGTTCGACGAGGCGGGGAACGTCATCGGGGAGCGCCGCTTCCTCGGTCTGTTCTCGTCCGCCGCCTACACCGAGTCGGTGCGCCGGGTCCCCGTCGTACGGCGCAAGGTCGCCGACGTGCTGGAGAGCGCGGGCTTCACGCCCGACAGCCACGCCGGGCGTGACCTGCTGCAGATCCTGGAGACGTACCCGCGCGACGAGCTGTTCCAGACCTCGGTCGAGGAGCTGCGGTCCATCGTCACCTCCGTCCTCTACCTCCAGGAACGCCGCAAGCTGCGGCTCTACCTGCGCAAGGACGAGTACGGGCGGTACTACTCGGCGCTGGTCTACCTCCCCCGCGACCGCTACACGACCGCGGTGCGGCTGCGGCTGACCGAGATCCTCACCGAGGAACTGGGCGGTACCAGCGTCGACTTCACCGCGTGGAACACCGAGTCGGTGCTCTCCCGGCTGCATTTCGTCATCCGGGTGCGGACCGGTGCCCAGCTCGCCGAGCTGACCGACGCGGAGATCGAACGTATCGAGGCCCGGCTGGCCGAGGCGGCGCGCTCGTGGGCGGACGGCTTCAACGAGGCGCTGATCGCCGAGTGCGGTGAGGAGCAGGCCGCCGAGCTGGCACAGAAGTACGCGCGCGCCTTTCCCGAGGGCTACAAGGCGGACTTCTCGCCGCGCGCCGCCGTCGCCGACCTCCAGCACATCGAACAGCTGGTGCACCGCGGCAAGGAGAACGACTTCTCGCTCAGCCTGTACGAGCCGGTCGGCGCGGGTCCCGGCGAGCGCCGGTTCAAGATGTACCGGACCGGCAGCCCCGTCTCCCTCTCGGCCGTACTGCCGGGCTTGCAGGCGATGGGCGTCGAGGTGGTGGACGAGCGGCCGTACGAGCTGCGCTGCGCCGACCGCTCGCACGCCTGGATCTACGACTTCGGGCTGCGGATGCCGGACGGCCGGCGCGGTCTCGAGGAGGAGACCCGCGAGCGCTTCCAGGAAGCGTTCTCCGCGGTGTGGACAGGGCGTGCGGAGAACGACGGGCTGAACTCGCTGGTGCTCTCCGCGGGGCTGACCTGGCGGCAGGCGATGGTGCTGCGCGCGTACGCGAAGTACCTGCGGCAGGCCGGCTCGACCTTCAGCCAGTCCTACATCGAGGACACGCTGCGCGGGAACGTGCACACCACCCGGCTGCTGGTCAACCTGTTCGAGGCCCGGCTGGACCCGGCACGCAGGTGGGCGGGGCACGAGCTGACGGACGGCATCCTGGAGGAGCTGAACGGCGCGCTCGACCAGGTGGCGAGCCTGGACGAGGACCGCATCCTGCGCTCCTTCCTCACCGTCATCAACGCCACCCTGCGCACCAACTACTTCCAGCTCGCCAGCGACGGCAAGCCGCACACCTATGTGTCGATGAAGCTGGACCCGCAGGCCATCCCGGACCTGCCCGCGCCGCGGCCCCAGTTCGAGATCTGGGTGTACTCGCCGCGCGTCGAGGGCGTCCACCTGCGGTTCGGCAAGGTCGCACGCGGCGGTCTGCGCTGGTCCGACCGGCGCGAGGACTTCCGTACGGAGATCCTGGGCCTGGTCAAGGCGCAGGAGGTCAAGAACACCGTGATCGTGCCGGTGGGTGCCAAGGGCGGCTTCGTCGGCAAGCAGCTGCCGGACCCGGCCACCGACCGCGACGCCTGGCAGGCCGAGGGCATCGCCTGCTACAAGACGTTCATCTCCGGACTGCTGGACGTCACCGACAACCTCGTCTCCGGGGAGGTCGAGCACCCCAAGGACGTGGTGCGGCACGACGAGGACGACACCTACCTCGTCGTCGCGGCGGACAAGGGCACCGCCACCTTCTCCGACATCGCCAACGAGGTCGCTGAGGCGTACGGCTACTGGCTGGGCGACGCCTTCGCCTCCGGCGGCTCGGCGGGCTACGACCACAAGGGCATGGGCATCACCGCACGCGGCGCCTGGGAGTCCGTCAAGCGGCACTTCCGCGAGCTGGGCCACGACACCCAGACCGAGGACTTCACCGTGGTCGGCGTCGGCGACATGTCCGGCGACGTGTTCGGCAACGGCATGCTGCTCTCCGAGCACATCCGGCTGGTGGCCGCCTTCGACCACCGGCACATCTTCCTCGACCCCGACCCTGATGCGGCTAGCTCCTACGCGGAGCGCCGCCGGCTGTTCGAGCTGCCGCGCTCCTCGTGGGCGGACTACGACGCCAAGCTGATCTCGGCGGGCGGCGGCATCCACCCGCGCGGCGCCAAGTCGGTGCCGATCACCCCGCAGGTGCGCGAGGCGCTGGGCATCGAGTCGGGCATCACCAAGATGACCCCCGCCGAGCTGATGCGCGCCATCCTGAGCGCCCCCGTCGATCTGCTGTGGAACGGCGGCATCGGCACCTACGTCAAGGCGTCGACGGAGAGCGACGCGGACGCCGGCGACAAGGCCAACGACGCGATCCGGGTGGACGGCCAGGACCTGCGGGTGAAGGTCGTAGGCGAGGGCGGCAACCTGGGCTGCACCCAGCTGGGCCGGATCGAGTTCGCCGTGAACGGCGGCCGGATCAACACCGACGCGATCGACAACAGCGCCGGTGTGGACACCTCCGACCACGAGGTGAACATCAAGATCCTGCTGAACTCCGTGGTGGCCGACGGCGATATGACCGTCAAGCAGCGCAACAAGCTGCTGGCCGAGATGACCGACGAGGTCGGCGAGCTGGTGCTGCGCAACAACTACGCGCAGAACGTGGCGCTGGCCAACTCCCTGGCCCAGGCCCCCAGCCTGCTGCTGGCCAGCCAGCGGCAGATGCGGGCGCTGTCCAAGGAGGGCAAGCTCGACCGGTCGCTGGAGTTCCTGCCCTCGGACCGGCAGATCCGGGAGCGGCGCAGCAACGGGCAGGGGCTGACCCAGCCGGAGATCGCGGTGATGCTCGCGTACACCAAGATCAACATCACGGGTGAGCTGATCGTCACCTCGCTGCCGGACGACCCCTACCTGGAACGGCTGCTGTACGCCTACTTCCCCAAGCCGCTGCGGGAGCGGTTCGCCCAGCAGATCGCGGGCCACGCCCTGCGCCGCGAGATCATCACCACGCTGCTGGTCAACGACACGGTCAACACCTCGGGTTCGACCTTCGTACACCGGATGAAGGAGGAGTCCGGGGCCTCCACGGAGGAGATCGTGCGCGCCCATACGGCCGCGCGCGCCATCTTCCGGCTCGGCGACATCTGGGACGAGGTGGAGGCGCTGGACAACAAGGTCGCGGCAGGCGTCCTCACCGACATCCGGCTGCGTTCCCGGCAGCTCGTCGAGCGGGGCACCCGCTGGCTGCTCAACAACCGTCCGCAGCCGCTGGCACTGGCCGAGACCATCGAGCTGTTCTCCGACCGGGTCGAGACGGTCTGGGCGGAGCTTCCCAAGCTGCTCAAGGGCGACGACCTCAGGTGGCACCAGCGGGTCTACGACAAGCTGGCGGGCGCCGGTGTGCCGGCGGACCTGGCGTTGCGCATCGCGGGCTCGGCCGCGGCGTTCTCCGCGCTGGACGTGGTGGCCGTCGCGGGCCGTACCGACAAGGAGCTGATGGACGTCGCCGAGGTCTACTTCGACCTGGCCCACCGGCTCGGCATCACCCAGCTCCAGGGCCGCGTCAGCGAACTGCCGCGTGCCGACCGCTGGCAGTCCATGGCCCGCTCCTCCATCCGCGAGGACCTCTACGCGGCGCACCAGCTGCTGACGGCCGATGTGCTGGCGGCGGCCGACGGTGCCGCGACGTCGGAGCAGCGGTACGAGGCGTGGGAGGAGAAGAACCACGCCATCCTCGTCCGCGCCCGGGCCACCCTGGACGAGATCCAGGCGTCCGAGACCTTCGACCTGGCGAACCTCTCGGTGGCGATGCGGACGATGCGTACGCTGCTGCGCAGTAATCGCTGAGCGGCGCCTTTCGCGTACCCGGCATGGGGGGCTGCGCTTGCCCACCCTGCGCATGGGGGTACCCCCTGCTCGAAGAGCTTGGGGGAGCAGACTGCCCAAGCTCCGCAGTTCCCCGCGCCCCGCAAGGGGCGCGGGGAACTGCGCGGCCCGCCACGACGTGCCTGCAGACCGCCGCCGGTATCAGCCCCGGCGGCGGTCACGCGTTCGGCCCTCTGTGGCGCGACGGGCCGCTCCGGTGCTGCCTACCGTGAAGTGTGGGTGCGCTGGTAGACGGAGTGGACGACGCGAACGACGACGGCGGCGCTAACGACGAGAGCGGCGCTGCCGGGAACGGCGATGCGGCGGCGGACGCCGCGAACGTCGCCGACACGCTTGTGCTCGACCCGGTGACCGACGGCAGCCGCTCCGCCGGGGCCACCGGCGGCGACGGTCACCGCGAAGGCCGCGAAGGCCGCGAAGGCGAAGGCGAAGGCGGGGACGAGGACGAGGACGAGGCGGAGAGCATCGAAGCCGCACTCCAGCGGCAGCGCCGCGCCGCCCTCGCGCGGCGCCGGTCGAAGTCCGTCTCCGCGTTGTTGCTGCTGGCCTGCGGCTATCTGCTCCAGGTGGCGGGAATCGTCGACTCGCACGCCCCCTTCGTCGTCTTCGGCGCCGTGCTCGGCCTGCTGACCGAGGTGTTGATGCCCTCCCGGGCACGGAAGATGACGCGGCAGCTGCGCCGGGCGCAGTTCACCCCGCCCGCACGGCAGATGCTGCGGGACGCGCTGCTGCTCGGTGGCCTGGGCAGGCTGGATGTCCTGCGTCCCGGTGGAACCGGTGCGCTGCTGCTGGGCGCCGTGCTGCTGTGCTGGGCGCTGCACTTCTTCTGCCAGGCGATCGCGGGTGCGGTGCGTACCCGGCGGCGGCTGCCGATCGTCACCCGCAACATCGACGCTTCGGCCCTGCGGCTGTCCTCCTCGCCGCCCGCGCTGTTCGTCAAGCGGGCGACGCTGCGGCTGACGGCCGTCTCGGCGCTGATGACAGCCGGGATGTGCGCCGCAGCCGTGACGGGCGATCTGGCGTGGGCGCAGACCGTCGCCTGGTGCTGCTGTGCCGGGGTGCTGGCCGGGACCGGGTGGCTGGCCACCTGGCTGCTGCCCGGCAAGCAGGTCGTCAGCGAGGACGAGGCGCTGGCGTGGCTGGATCAGTGGCTGGCGGAGTACAGGCCGACCGTCGGCATGTACTTCTCCGGGGGCGCGGCCTCCGCGTACCAGGCGAACATGTGGCTGAGCACCCTCGCCCAGCTGGACGGACGGCCGCTGATCGTGCTGCGTGAGCGGTTCATGGTGCGCAAGATCGACGCCACCGACATTCCGATCGTCTGCATCCCCAAGGTCACGCACCTGATGCGGCTGGAGCACTCCACGCTCAAGGTGCTGCTGCATCCGGCGAACTCCGGCAAGACCGCCCAGGTGTTGCGCATCCCCACCCTCAAGCACGCCTTCATCAACCACGGCGAGTCCGACAAGCTCTCCTCCTGCAACCCCTACGCCAAGGCGTACGACCAGGTGTGGGTCGCCGGGGAAGCCGCGCGGGAGCGGTACGCACAGGCGTACATCGGGGTGGAGGACAAGGATGTGGTCGAGGTCGGCCGCCCGCAGCTCGCCGCCATCCAGCCGGCCGGTACCCGTACCGTGGGCGACCGCGCCGGGTATCTCACCGTTCTCTACGCCCCCACCTGGGAGGGCTACACCGACGATCCCGGCCACACTTCCGTGCTCATGGCGGGCGAGAACATCGTCAATGCGCTGCTGGCGGACCCGAAAGTGCGGCTGCTGTACAAGCCGCATCCGATGACCGGCACCATCGACCCGCGGGCCGGGGCCGCCGACCGGCGGATCCGCACGCTGGTCCGCGAGGCCAACGCCGAGCGGGACGGCGAGGAGCCGAGCCCGGAGGCGGTCGCGGCGCTGGAGGAGGCGGCCGGCGAACTGAAGGCGCTGACCCGGGCCGACGTCGGGCGGCACGCCGACGAGGTGGAACGGATGCTGCGCCAGGCGGCGCCCGAGCCGGGCCGCGCCGAGGCCGCGGCGGAGGCCCTCCGGGTGTGGGAGGAGGCGTACTGGGCGGCGAAGCCGCCCTGGCAGCACCGCGTCATCACCGGCTCGCGGCCCGGCCTCTTCAGCTGCTTCAACGAGGCCGACGTACTGGTCTCGGACGTCTCCTCCGTCGTCTCGGACTACCTCAGCAGCGAGAAGCCGTACGCGGTGGCCAACACCAGCGGTATGGACGACGACAGCTTCCGCGCCGCCTGCCCCACCGTCCGCGCGGCGGCCATCCTGGGCCCCGACGGCTCCGGCATCCCCCAGCTCCTGCACTCCGTACGCCACCCGGAGGAGGACACGCTCGCCCCGGCGCGTGCCGCGCTGAAGGTCCGGCTGCTCGGGCCTGCCGAGCCGCCTTCCCTCGTCCGCTTCAACCGCGCGGTGCAGGCCCTGGCGCGGGCGGCCGAGGACCGTGAGCAGCGGCTGCGGGAGGGGGAGCGGGGTCAGGCGTTGGCCGAGGCGCTCGGGGAGGACGAGGGGCGCTGAGGGCTCTGCGCGTCCGCGGCAGCAGCCCCCTGTGCGGCCTGTTCGGTCTGTTCCGCCTGCTCCGTCTTGCGTGGACCGACGGACTTCAGCGTCAGGACGAGATTGTTGTTCACCGAGAAATACAGCTGGACGGCCAGGTCGGTCCCGTCCAGCCGGGCGGGCGGGGTGACGTCGGTCTTCTTGCGGTCCGCGAGATCCCCCAGCACCCGTCCCAGTCGTACCCGTTCGGGACCGAGGCCGGGGCGTAGCCACAGATCCCACACGCCCTCGGGCGAGCCGTCGGCGAACGCGGCGGGCAGCTCGTAGGGCAACTCCAGGCGCACGGTGGCGTTCTCGTCGTCGCCGTCCCGGCGGCCGGGGAACTCGAACGTCTGCCGCGGGTTGCCGCGCGGCACCGCCACCAGCACGGGCCCGCCCGACAGCTCCAGGGTCCGCCGCGACAGCGCGGGGCGCGAAGCCTTCCCGTACAGCCGCGCCGTGAGCGTGTATCCGTGCTCGCCCAGCTCGATCGAGGTGACCTCCGCGTGCCGGGCGCGGGACCAGATGCGCAGGGCGAGGTGGCCGTCGCCGGTGGCGTACGGGATCCACGACTGGAGCGTGCCGTCGGGGGCGAGCGGCGCGGGCATGGTGAGCAGCCGTGCCGTCTCCACCATCAGCGCCTTGACCTGCTTGCTCCGACCGTCCGAGGTGCGCTCCACATGGACGTCCCACCGCCCCTCGAACAGCTTCATCTCCGGGCGGGTCAGCCGGAGTTCGACCCAGCCGTCCGCGTCCGCCCTCTCGCGGGGCGGCAGCGGGACGCGGACCGGCTCCGCACCGTCCCGGTCCCGGGAGCGCAGCGACAGCACCGCCGCGCTCTCGGGGAGGGAGTCGGCGCGCAGCCGGATCAGCAGCGCCCCGTCAGCCTGGACGCGTACGCGGGCGACCGGCCGCGGCAGCCCCTTGAGCGCGCTCGCCTCCCGCCGCACGGCCCGGTCCTTCCGCAGGACGCGTGTGAGGGGGCGCAGTACGGGGACGAGCGGGCGCGGCACCATGCTGCGCACCGTCCGAACGGCCCGGGCGCTCCCCCCTTTGTGCGGGGCAGCGGGTCGGGCCCGTTGCCGGACGCGCTCGGAAGGCGCGCTCGCCGAGGGCGCGGCGCTCGCCGACGGCGCCGCCCGCGCAGCCTTCGCTCCGGACCTGCCCGTGCTCGGCGCGGCTGCCCCCGCGCCGGGGCGGCCCTCCAGGAGACGGGTCATCAGGTCCTCGTACTCGCCCGCGATGCGCTGGGGGCTGTAGCGCGCTGCCTTCTTCAGGGCTGCTCGACTCATCCGGGAGCGCAGGTCCGGGTCCTCGATGAGGTGCAGCAGGGCGTCGGCGAAGGCGCGTACGGTCACGTTCTCGTCCTCGCCCAACGGGGCGAGCAGTCCGTCCTTGCCGTTGGCGATGATCTCGCCCGGCCCGTAGGGGCAGTCGGTGCTGACGACCGGAACGCCGCAGTGCATGGCCTCCACCAGGGTCATCCCGAAGGACTCGGCGTCGGAGGAGACGGCCGCGATGGAGCCCTTGGCCCACTCCGTCTCGATGGGGGAGTGGGCACCCATCAGGAATGCGCGGTCGTGGAGGCCGAGCCGGTTGAGGGTGGACCGCAGGACACGCTGCTGCTGCCCGCGTCCGTACAGCCGAAGCGACCAGTCCGGGTGCCTGTCGGCCACGAGCGCGAAGGCGTGCAGCAGCCGGTCGTACCGCTTGATCTTGATGAACCGGCCCGCGGCGACGATGAGTTTGGCCTGCCCGCTGGACGGCTCGACCTGCGGATGCGGCACGGCGTTGGGCACGCAGACGATCTCGGTCCGCAGGTCGGGGAGAGCGGCGCGGTAGTCGGCGGCGTCCGCGTAGGAGACGGTGACGAACGCGTCCAGGTTCGGGAGGGCGGCGTCCTGGTGGGCGCGGACGTGGTTGCTGTGCGTCGCGTGTGTGAGGTGCTCCTGCCCGATCCGCACGTAGCGGTCGGTGCCGTACGCGGCGAGATAGTCGTTGATCTTCGGCCGGGTGCCGATGACCACGTCCGCTTCCAGGCTCTCCAGCAGCGCCTTCACCCGCAGGTCGCCCAGCCGGGTGGCGATGCCGCGCTCGAAGTGGTCGTTGCCCTCGATGAAGCGTTCGCTGCACCGGTGGAAGTCCGGGTCGTCCCCGTCGTAGCTGCGGGAGGAACGGCGCAGGTCGATCAGAGAGGTCAGAGTGACGCGCGGGTCGAAGGCGAGCTCCGGCTCCTGGCTCGTCCTGCGGAGGCTGACGACCTCCACCTGGTGCCTTTCAGCAAGCGCTCCTGAGAGGTTCACCGTCGACCTGATCGTCCCGCCGATTCCATAGGCGTTGTCCAGCAGGAACACGATCTTCATTCGCGGCTTCCCCTTCTGTGCACTGCGAGCTCGAAATCAGCCGGTTTCCTCCGACTATTTGAGGTGTGAAAAGGGAGGGGATGCATTCTTAACACTCGTATGTCCCTCGTTCGGCCCTCGCAGCGGCATGCCGCGACCGAATGGGGACAAGCCGCGCCTACTGTCAGATCAATGGCCTCGAAGATCATCGACCCAGCCGGGCCGGGCGGCAGCGGCACGCCCGCCGAGGACGGAGTGCCCACATCGGCGCCGTCCGGCGAGCCGCGCGCTGCGGGGCCCGACGCCGCGGTGCCCGATGCCGCGGGGCGGGACGCGGACCGTGCCCCAGGCCAGGACACGGGCCGTGCCGTGGTGCGGGAGGCGGACGGTGGCGGGCGCACGGCGCGGGATCCGTTCCTCGACAACGCGAAGTTCCTGCTCATCGTGCTCGTCGTGATCGGCCACACCTGGCCGATGGGGCTCGTGGAGGGCTCCCGCACCGTCAAGGCGGGCTATCTGTGGATCTCCTCCTTCCACATGCCTGCCTTCATCCTGCTGAGCGGCTACTTCTCGCGCGGCTTCGCGGGGCGGCCCGAGCAGTGGGGGTACCTCCCGGACGGAGTCTGGGGGCGCAAGCTGGTGGCCGGGGTGCTGGTGCCCTATCTCGTCTTCGAGGTGCTCTACACCGCGGTCGAAGCCGCCGCCTGGGGGAAGCCGTTCCGGCTCACCCTGACCGAGCCGACGTTCGTGTGCTGGTTCCTGGCCGCGCTCTTCGTCTGGCGGCTGACCGTGCCCCTGTGGCGGGTGATCCCCTGGCCGGTGCCGGTCGCCGCGCTCGTCTCGCTGGCGGCGGGCACCTCCAGCCTGGGGCAGGACCTGGCGCTGCCCCGGGTGCTGATGTTCCTGCCGTGGTTCGTACTCGGACTGGCCCTGCGGCCCGCCCACTTCGCGTGGCTGCGCGAGAGCCGCGTACTTCGCTGGTGTGCCCCGCAGGTGCTGGTGGCGGGCGGTGCGGTGGCATACGCGGTGGCGCCGGGCACCGATGTGCACTGGCTGTGGATGAGCCACGGGCAGGCCGAGCTGGGCGTGGGCACCCTGCCCTATCTGCTGGTACGGCTCGGCCTGTTCGCGGGGACGGCGCTGATGACCGGCGCGTTCCTGGCCCTGGTGCCCCGGCGCACCCGGTGGCTGACCGGGCTCGGGGCCGTGACTCTGTACCCGTATCTGCTGCACGGACTGCTGACCACTGCCGCGCACGCCTACGGCTGGGACGCACCGCTGCGCCCGCTGGGCCCCCTCGGTGCCGCCCTGCTGACGGCCTGCGGAGCCGCCGTCGCCGTACTGCTGTCGACCGCGCCCGTACGGCGGCTCGCGCGGCCCCTCATCGAGCCACCGGTGCCGGGTCTGAACCGGTCGCGGCGCCGGGAGAGCCCGCCCGGAACGAGTGAGCCAAGGACGGCGTGATGGCCTGGGATCCTTTCACCGACACCTTCGCGACGGACAGCTTCGCGACGCCCGGTCGCACGGCGCACGGCGCCGCTGCCCGGCTCTCCTCCCCCGCGGCGGCTCCGCCGCGCGGGGCGCCACCGGACCACTTCGCGTCGGCGCACGCCGCCCCGGCGGCGTCGGCCGTGGGGCCCTTCGCACAGCCCACGTACCCCGCGCACCCCGCGCAGCACTTCCCGGCCCCGGCGGACGGCGGTCCCGACGGTGGGACCCCGGGACCGCACCCGTCCGGCTCCGGGTTCCCCGCGCCCGCCTCGGCGCCGTCGTCCTCGGGCACCCGGCGTCCGCGTGGCGGCCGGGCAACCGGCGGTGGCCGGGCGGGCGGCGGCCGTACGGGAGCCGAGGCGCCGACGGGGGCGCGTACGGCCGGGTGGGCGCGGGTGCGGCGGACCAACGGGGCCTCGGCACCGGGCCGCGCTGGCGGGCGCGACCCGTTCCTCGACAACGCGCGGTTCCTGCTCGTCGTCCTCGTGGTCCTGGGCCACAACTGGGCACCCGTCGCCGACGCGATGCGCGGCGTCAAGGCCGCCTCGCTGCTGGTGTACTCCTTCCACATCCCCGCGCTGGCGCTGCTGTGCGGTCACCTCTCCCGCAGCTTCACCGGGCGGCCGGACCAGATCCGCAGACTGCTGACGCATGTGCTGGTGCCGTATCTCGTCTTCGAGGCGGCCTACGCGGGGATGTTCACCCTCTTCTGGGACCGGCCGTTCGCCGTCACCCCGACCCGGCCGGCCTTTGTGTGCTGGTTCCTGGCGGCGCTGTTCGTCTGGCGGCTGACCGCGCCCCTGTGGCGCGCCGTCCGCTGGCCGGTGGTCTTCGCCGCTGTGCTGTCCGTCGCCGCCGGGTTCACCGACCTGGGGGACGAACTCGCGCTGCCTCAGCTGCTGATGTACTGGCCGTGGTTCGTCCTTGGCCTGCGGCTGCGCGCCGACCGGCTGTGCCCGCTGCGCAACCGTGCGGCACGCAGATGGGCGCTGCCCGTGATGGCCGCCGCCGCGGCCGGGGCCTGGTGGGCGGCGCCCCGGGTGAGCCGTGAGTGGCTGCTGATGGAGTCGGGCGCCCATGAGCTGGGCATCCGACCGCTGCAGTACGTAGGGGTAAGGCTCGCGCTGTTCGCCGTCGGCGCGGTGCTCGTCGCCGCGTTCCTGGCGCTCGTCCCGGCACGCCGCACCGGATACACCGTGCTGGGTGCCTGCGCGCTCTACCCGTTCCTGTTGCACGGCCTCGTCGTCAAGGCGGTCGAGAAAGCCGGCGGGTACCAGGCGGTGTTCACCGGTGGCCTGCTGGCCGTGGTGGGCACCACGGTGCTGGCCTGCGGGCTCGCCGTGCTGCTGGGGCTGCCGCATGTACGGCAGGTGCTGTGGCCGCTGGTGGAACCGCCCTTCCCCGGGTGGCTGCGCGGACGCCCGGTACGGCCCGACGGAACGGCGCCGGATGCGGTGGCGCCGAACGCCATGGCGCCGACGGGCACTGTGCCGGAAGCGGCGGGGGCCGGCGCCGGACCGGGAAGGGGAATCGGAGCAGCAGCGATGGCGCCGGGCACGGCGGGCGGGGCCCCGAACGGCGACTGAACGTCGGATGGCCCGCGGACGGCGGCGTGCCGAAGCTCTGCCGATCGGCGGCACCCGGGCGTGCGCCGGGTCGCCGCGGGCCCCTATACAGGGCCCAGGACCCCCCCACGTACGCACCCGTCCCAAGGAGATTCCCTCCCCATGACGACCACAGCCACGTCCGGCCAGGCTCCCCCCGCCGCGCCCCAGGGTCTGCCGCAGCCCCGCACCTTCGACGAGGTGCCCGGCTGGTTCTACCGCACCGACCTCATCCTCTTCGACTGGTTCCTGAGCCGGCAGCGGGAGCTCGATCACCGCGGCGACCTGCTGGAAATGGGCGCCTACATGGGCAAGAGCGCCGTCCTCATGGGCGCCTACCTGGATGCTGCCGAGGAACGGTTCACCGTCTGTGACCTGTTCGACTCCGACGCCGCGCCCGACGAGGCCAACGGGCGCGAGATGCAGCACTCCTACTCGACGCTCACCCGGCGCGCCTTCGAGGCCAACTATCTGTCCTTCCACGACGAGCTGCCGCGGATCCTGCAGGACCCCACGACAGTGGTGCCCGGCGAGGTCGCGGACGGCAGCTGCCGCTTCGTCCACGTGGACGCCTCGCACCTGTACGAGCACGTGCACGGGGACATCGCCGCAGCGCGGGACGTCCTGGACCCCGAAGGGCTCGTCGTCCTGGACGACTACCGCTCCGACCACACCCCCGGCGTCGCCTGCGCCACCTGGCAGGCCGTGTTGGAGGGCGGACTGCGGCCGGTGTGCGTCTCCAGCAACAAGTTCTACGGCACCTGGGGGGATGCGCGGCCCTGGCAGGACGCGCTCCACGCGGAGCTACGGGCGCGCGGCAAGTGCTGGCTGCAGTGGCAGGAGGTCGCCGGGCAGCGGCTGCTGCTGGTGGG
Source organism: Streptomyces sp. 3N207 (assembly GCF_052246355.1). NCBI lineage: Bacteria > Bacillati > Actinomycetota > Actinomycetes > Kitasatosporales > Streptomycetaceae > Streptomyces > Streptomyces sp. 3N207. The sequence continues at coordinate 15,867 of NZ_JBQQBV010000006.1, forward strand.
AGCGCGCAAGGCCGACGCGCCACGGCTGCCCGTCTCGCGGCATGCGTCTGTTGCAGGCACTGCGGCCGTCGCGGGTGCCGCCGCCGCGAAACTCGCCCCCCGCGCTGCTGCGGCTCGCCGCCTCGCCGCCGATCTGCTCCCCCCGCTGATGACCCGCGCCTTGCGCCGCGCCCGCCGCTGAGAGGGGTTCAGCACAGCCGGCGTTCGGCCTCGACCGGGTTCGCGGGGATGCGGAGGTGGGTGCGGGCCCAGGCGCCGTGGAGGTTGGTCAGGAAGCGGCTGGGGGTGAGGGGTGCGCGGGTGGAGGCGAGGAGGTCGGGGAGGGGGCCGCAGGTGAGGGCGTGCCGGGCGGCCCGTACATGGCGCGGATTGACACCGTCCGGCACCGGCGTGCCGGGCTCCGTGAGGTCGGCGACGATCCACGCGCGGTCGAGCGGCTTCTCGTGCCCCGCCTTGTTGTGCTCGACCGGTTCGGTGTGGGCTCCCAGCGGGTTGCCCAGGCCGAGGAGGTCGACCGCGAGTCCGTCCAGCGGGAGCACCGCGCCGGCCAGCCCCAGCCGCGCCTCCGCCCCGCCGACCGGCGCCCTCACCTGCGCCGCCAGCGGCACCAGCGGGTAACGGGAGTCGCCGGGCAGCCGCAGCACCAGCATGTGCTTGCCGTCGCGGACGGCGCGCCGGGCCACCTTGGCGAAGTCGCGCGGCGCCGTGGTGTGTGCGCGCTGGTTCACCGGGTGCGTCGCGCCGAGGGCCTCCTGGTAGACGGTGTGCGAGTCGAAGATGATCCGCCCGTCGTCGGGGCTCTCGTACGGCGGGCGGAGCGCGAGAAGGCAGACGAGGCTCCAGACGCCCACTGCTGAGACCACCGCCGCCGCCGCGCGCCCGAACGGCAGCAGGAAGGCCGGCAGCAGCACCAGGAAGAGCGCGGGCAGCACCATCCGGCCGTGCATGAAGTCGCCGCCGATCCTGACGACGAAGAACGCCGACAGTAGCCCGGCCACCATGGGCGCCCCCACCAGCGCGGCGTTTGCCGTACGCACTCGTCCCGACGGACGGCTACGGCCGTACCGTGCCTGTGCCAGCGCAGCGCACCCTCCGAACGCGGCGAGGAGAGCGAGCGGTACCCACAGGACGTACGGGGCGAGGGTGTTGAGCAGGTAGCCCCAGCCGTACTCCCACTGAGGGCGGGAGGCTTCCTTGGCGATGGCGGGGAGCGGGACGAGTAGGCCGTAGTACCCGGCGCGGAAGATCTCGTAGGCGAGGGGCAGCGCCAGCGCCGCGGCAGCGCAGCCGAGGGTGGTACGGAGCGTGGGCCGCACCATCAGCCACAGCGCGGCCAGGAACACCGCGCTGACCAGCGCGAGGTCCGGCCGCACGAGCGGGCCGAGGCCGAGCGCGAACGCGGTGGCCGGCAGCGCCCGTCCGGAGGCGGGGGCCCGTCCCGCGGCCGTTCCCTGTCCGGTTGCCGCCCGGGCCCGGACCAGCAGCCACCAGCAGCCGCCCAGATAGCCGAAGGAGAGTCCGGTCTCCAGCCCGGAGGTCGCGTAGTCCCACGTCGCGGTCAGCGGGAGCAGCACCAGCACTCCCGCGGGCAGCAGGGCGCCCGCGGGGCGGCGGAGGCGGATCATCCGGCGGGTGCCGTCGAGGGCGAGCAGAAAGCCCGCCACGGTCAGCAGCAGTCCGAGGGCCACGGCGAGCCGCAGCGGATCGTCCACTCCGGGCAGGGTGCTGCCGGCCGCGAGCAGCCACTGCCACAGTGTCCCGGTGGAGGTCTCCACGCGCTCGCCGATGTTGTAGACGGGGCCGTTGCCCGCGAGGATCTGGCGGACGGCGCGGGTGTAGATCAGTGCGTCGTCGTTGGTCCAGCGGTGCCGGTACCCCAGGACGAGGACCGTCGCACCGCAGGCGGCGACAGCGAGCGCGTTCCAGCGCTGGGCCAGCGTGCCGGGCAGGGCGAATGCCCGTGGCCCCTCGGCCGGTTGGGGGGCGGGGAGCTCATCGGATCGGGACATACCGTCACCTTCCCTCCGGCCCCGCCGGACCACCACGCGTGCAGCGCGCCTCCCGGTGCCGCTCACCCGGCTGGCGGAGGGGTGACCCGGGGCAGGGGGCGGAGTCCGCGTGCCGTGCGGCGCGCCGGACACCGGACACGCCGGGTGGCGCGGCCATCCTCGGCCACGGACCTGTGTCTCCTGATCGGTAGGAACCGTCTCCCGATCGGTACGAACCGTCTCCGTACGAACCGTCTCCCGGCCCGTGCGGACCGTCCCGGTCCGTACGAATCCGTACGAACCAGAAAGCGAGCCCCCATGACCGCCGCCGACGCCACCCCCACCCCGCCGCCTAGCCCGACCCCCGCTCCCGCCTCCTCCTTCAGTGCCCCGCACCCCTCGCGCCCCGGTGGCTTCCGCGTCATGCCCGGTGCCCAGGTCTCCGAGCGGTCCGTCGTCGGCGACGGCAGCACCGTGTGGGAGCTGGCCCAGGTGCGTGAGGGTGCCGAACTCGGCGCGGAGTGCGTGGTCGGCCGCGGCGCCTACATCGGTGCGGGTGTCCGGATGGGGGCGCGCTGCAAGCTGCAGAACCACGCCCTGGTCTACGAGCCGGCCGTGCTGGGCGAGGGCGTCTTCGTCGGGCCCGCCGTCGTGCTCACCAACGACCGCGCCCCGCGCGCGGTGGACCCGGACGGTGCGCTGAAACGGGCGGGCGACTGGGAGCCGGTGGGGGTCACGGTCGGCGACGGTGCCTCGCTGGGCGCACGGGCGGTGTGTGTGGCGCCGGTACGGATCGGCCGCTGGGCGATGGTGGCGGCGGGCGCCGTGGTGACGGCCGACGTGCCCGACTTCGGCCTTGTCGCGGGGGTGCCGGCACGCCGTATCGGCTGGGTGGGCCGGGCGGGTCTGCGGCTGCGTCCGGTGCCGGAGCGGCCCGGGGAGTGGGAGTGCCCCAGGACGGGTGAGCGGTACGAGGAGCGCGCGGAGTCCGGTGCGCAGAGGGCCGGCGCATCCGAGAGCGCCGTCACGCTCCGCGAGGTGACGCCCATGAGGTGACGCAGCGTAGGAGTCGCAGCCCTCGCCCTGGGCGATCCCGTAGGCAAAACGGGTGATTTGTACGCAAATCATGCAAAGGGGCGGCCGAATCCGGGTCCACATAGGGACGAATCTGCCGGGGGAACCGGAGGGCACATCCGCCATGCAAGGGCTGCGAAAAGACATGATTCCGGCTGCCAAACCCGTGATCGGGAACGACGAGGTCGCCGCCGCCGTGCGGGTGCTGCGCGACGGCCGCGTGGTGCAGGGCCCCGAAGTGGCGGCGTTCGAGGAGGAGTTCGCCGCGCTGGTCGAGGGCCGGCCGTGCGTCGCCGTGAACTCGGGCACCTCCGCGCTGCACCTGGCGCTGCTCGCGCTCGGCATCGGGCCGGGCGACGAGGTGGTCGTCCCCTCGTTCTCGTTCGCCGCGACGGCCAACGCGGTGCGGCTGGCCGGTGCCGAGCCGGTCTTCGCCGAGATCGATCCGGAGACCTTCTGCCTCGACCCGGACGCCGCCGCCGAGGCCGTCGGGCCGCGTACGGCCGCTCTGATGCCGGTGCATCTGTACGGCCATCCGGCGCCGATGGGCCGGCTGACCCAGCTCGCGCAGCGGCACGGGCTGGCCGTCGTCGAGGACGCCTGCCAGGCGCACGCCGCGGCGCTGCACGGCCGCCCGGTCGGGGCCTTCGGGGACGCGGCGTGCTTCAGCTTCTATCCGACCAAGAACATGCACGCCCTGGAGGGCGGCCTCGTCGTCGTGCCCGACGGGGTGCGGGCCCGCACCCTGCGTCTGCTGCGCAACCAGGGCATGGAGCAGCGGTACGAGAACGAGATCGTCGGCGCCAACATGCGGATGACCGACGTGGCAGCCGCCATCGGCCGGGTCCAGCTGGAGCGGCTGCCGGAGTGGACCGAGCAGCGCCGTACCCACGCCAAGGCGCTCGACGCGGGCCTGACCGGCGGGCTGATCACCCCGCGGGTGGCCGACGGCGCCCGGCACGTCTACCACCAGTACACGGTGCGGGTGCCCGGCGGCACTGCCGTACGGGACGCGGTGCAGCGCGAGTTGCAGGCCGCGGGCGTGGGGTGCGCCGTCTACTATCCGACGCCCATCCACCGGCTGAAGCCCTATGCGCAGCTGGGCGCCGACCTGCCGGTCACCGACCAGGCCGCCGCCGAGGTGCTCTCCCTCCCCGTACACCCCTCGCTCACCCCGGGCGACCTGGACCAGATCGTGGCAGCCGCCAACAGGGCGGCGAGCAAGGCGGGAGTGACCCGATGACGGCGAGGCGACCGACGACGGCAGCAGCAACGGCGACGGCGGCAGCGGCGACGACCGCGGCCACCACCCCCGTCGCCCCCACGGCCAATGCCCCCAAGACCGCGGACGCGCCCCGGGCCGCGTACGGTCCCGGGACGGAATTCCCTCCCGTACCGGCCGAGCAGCTGGTCGAGCGCCGCTCCGGTGGGCGGCGGCTGCGGGCCGGGCTGATCGGTCTCGGTGTGATGGGGCGCAACCACGCGCGGGTCCTGTCCTCGCTCGACGGCGTGGAGTTCGTCGCCGCGGTCGATCCGGCGGGCGACCCGCACGGCTGTGTACCCGCCATGCTGGGCGTACCGGTGCTGCGCGAGGTGACGGACCTGCTGGCGCTGGGCGTCGACTACGCGGTGGTGGCCTGTCCGACGGGGCTGCACGAGGAGGTCGGTCTCCAACTGGCCGCGCACGACGTGTGTGCCCTCATCGAGAAGCCGCTGGCGCACACGCCGCAGGCAGCGCGGCGGCTGGTGCACGCCTTCGAGGAGCGTGGGCTGGTGGCGGGGGTCGGCCATGTGGAGCGGTTCAACCCGGCGCTCCAGCAGCTGCGGACGCGGCTGGAGGCGGGGGAGCTGGGGGAGGTCTTCCAGGTCGTCACCCGCCGCCAGGGACCCTTCCCGCACCGCATCGCCGACGTCGGTGTGGTCAAGGACCTGGCCACCCACGACATCGACCTGACGAGCTGGATCACCGGTCGGGCCTACGCCTCGCTGTCGGCACGTACCGTCTCCAAGAGCGGCCGGGAGCACGAGGACATGGTCGCGGTCGTCGGCTCGCTGACCGACGGCACGATGGTCAGCCACCTGGTGAACTGGCTCAGCCCGCTCAAGGAGCGCTTCACCGCCGTCACCGGGGAGCGCGGCTGCTTCGTCGCCGACACCCTCACCGCCGATCTGACCTTCCACGCCAACGGCGCCGTCGCCACCGAGTGGGAGGCCCTGCGCGCCTTCCGCGGCGTGGCCGAGGGCGACACCGTGCGCTACGCCTTCCCCAAGCGCGAACCGCTGGTCGTCGAGCACGAGCGGTTCCGCGACGCCGTACGGGACGGGACGGGCGAGGGCAGCGGCATCGTCACGGCCCGCGAGGGGCTGCGGACGGTCCAGGTGTCGGCCGCGGTGTTGGCCTCGGCACGCGAGGCGGCCCCGGCGGCCCCGGCGGCCCCGGCGGTTCCGGCGGTTCCGGCGGTTCCGGCGGAGCCGGTCGGGCCCGTAGAACCGGTGGGGTCCGTGGAGCCCGTCGGGCCCGTGGAGCCCACCGGAACGCCCTCCGCCGTCCGTACCCCGGCCCCGGTCCCGGCCACAGCGCCCGAACGTGACCCGTCGGCCCCCACCATTGCGGAGCACACGGCATGAAGCAGACGCACCGCATCCTCCGGCGCCGGACGGCGCACGGCAGCAACGCCCCGGAAGCGCCCGACGCGGCCGTGGGACGGATGGGCGAGGGCGTCGCGCGTACGGGCGAGGAGCACCCCCGGGGCCGGCCGCGGCTGGCGGTCGTCGTCGGCAACACCATCACGGGTGACTCGCGGGTGCAGAAGACCGCGATCGCCGCGGCCCGCGCGGGCTGGGACGTGACGCTGGTGGGCCGCAGCCCCTCCAAGCGGCGCGAGGAGTCGGTGCTCGGCCCGGTCCGCGTCATCAGGGTGCCGGTCCCGGCGCATATGCGGGCTGTCGTGGCGGCCCAGCGCCGCCGCCCTCAGCTGCGCAGCCGCCTCACCCAGTTCGGGCTGCCCGACGACTCCGCCTTGGTACGGGCCCGCGCCGCGCACGCCGCGTGGGTGCGCGAGCAGACGGCGCGGGTGGGCTGGCTCAGCCCCCCGGTGGGCGGGAGCCCCGCGCCGGAGGGGCCGCGGACGCCCGGGCCACTGCCCACCGCGCTCTCCCGGCAGCTGGCCCGCGAAGCGCTCCGGGGGTGGGTGCGGGCGCGCCGGTATGCGCACAAGGGCCGGCGGCGCGCCTATCAGTGGGAGCGCCGCCGGGTTGCGGGCGCACCGCAGCCCACCGGCGACTGGCGCACCGATTGGCCCGAACTCCTCGACATCGACCTGGCCTTCGGCCCGGCCATCGAGGAGATCGAGCCGGACGTCATCCACGCCAACGACCATTTGATGATCGCCGTCGGGGCGCGCAGCGCCGCCCGGCTGCGCGCCCGCGGCCTGCCCACCCGCTGGCTGTACGACGCTCACGAGTACGTCCGCGGGGTCGAGTGGCCGGACGCCGTGCGGGCCAGTGCCTTCCCCGGCGTGGAGGCGGAGTTCATCGGCCGGGCTGACGCCGTGGTCACCGTCTCCGAGGAGCTGGCCGGCATCCTGCGCGAGGCGTACGCGCTGGTGGCGCAGCCGCTGGTCGTCGCCAACGCGCCGGTACGCGAGACCGTCAGCGCCTGCTCCGACGCGGGCGTCTCCGTACGGGACGCCTGCGGGCTGAGCCCCGATGTGCCGCTGCTCGTCTACGCCGGGTGGATCGGCCCCGAGCGCGGCCTGGACACCGCCGTCGAGGGGCTGGCCGAACTGCCGCACGCCCACCTCGCGCTGGTCGCCGGCAAGGAGAACGCCACCCTCCAGGGGCTGCTCGCGCGCGCCGAGGAACTGGGCGTACGGCAGCGGGTGCACGTGGTGCCCTATGTGCCGCAGGAGCGGGTGCCCGACTATCTCTCCTCGGCCGACCTCGGGCTGATCTGCTTCCGGCACGTGCCCAACTGCGAGATCTCGCTGCCCACCAAAGCCGCCGAGTATCTGCACGCCGGACTGCCGATGGTCACCAGCGGGGTGCGGACGCTGCGCAACTTCGTCGAGCGCACCGGCGTCGGCGAGGTGTTCGTCACCGAGGACGTCCCCTCCTTCGTCGCCGCCGTACAGCGCGGCCTCGCCGAACGCGGCGCCCTGGCCGCGCGGATCACCGAGCCGCTGCTTCAGGAGCTGTCCTGGGAGCAGCAGTCGGCCGGACTGCTGGACCTCTACGAGCGCCTCGCCGGCCCCGCGGCGGCGGCCCGGCTCGCACCATGCAGCGTGCCCTGGTCGGCCTCCGAACAGCCCGGCCTGGGCGCTCCCGGCCGGGCACGGCCCCACGAGCCGGCCACCCCGCGCGTCATGCCGGCCGGATGGCGGTCGCTGGGCAGCACTCCGGTACGGCTCGGCCTGGGCTGCGCCAACTCGGCGGGGCAGCTGGCCGGATTCGCGCGGGCGCTGTGCGAGCGGCGCCAGGATCTGTCGGCCGAGGTCGTGATGCACACCCACGAGCAGAGCGTCATCTACCCGGCCGACATCTACGCCATCGGCGAGCGCACCGGCGACCTGGGCTTCCAGCTCGACCGCGCCCGCCGCGTCCTGGGCTCCTACACCCACTACCTCGCCGACTCCTTCACCCCGGCACTGGGCAGGCTCAACGGCGGCCACATCCAGGACGACCTGCCCTCCCTGTCCGCTGCCGGGATCAAGGTGGCGCTGCTCGCGCACGGCAGCGACGTACGCGACCCGCACCGGCACATGAGCCGCTACGAGCACTCCCTCTTCCATGCCGCCGACGAGACGATACTCAGGAAGCTGGCCAACAAGAGCGCCCGCAACCGGCGGATGGCGGCGCAGAGCGGGCTGCCCCAGTTCGTGACGACGCCCGATCTGCTGGAGGAGCTGCCCGGGGCGCGGTGGGCGCCGCTGGTGGTCGACGCCGACAGCTGGGCGAGTGAGCGGCCCGCCATGGAGCGGGCCTGCCCGGTGGTGCTGCACGCCCCCTCCAAGCGCTGGACGAAGGGCACCGAGCAGGCGGTGCCGGTGCTGGAGGAACTGGACCGGCGCGGGCTGATCGAGTTCCGCCTGGTGACTGGGGCGCCCTGGGCCGAGGTGCAGGAGATGGTCAAGGAGGCGGACCTCGTCGTCGACCAGTTCGCGGTCGGCACCTACGGCACGTTCGCCTGCGAGGGGATGGCAGCGGGCAGGCCCGTGATCGCCTTCCTGGACGAGCGGCTGCACCGGTCCGTCGGTATCCGCCCGCCCATCGTCAACGCCACCCCCGCCACACTGCGCAGCGCCCTGGAATCCCTGCTGGACGACCGGGACTTCGCGATGCGGACCGCGCAGGAATCCGTGGAGTACGTCCGCACCTACCACGACGGCACCTACACCGCCGACGTACTGGACGGCTTCCTGCGCTGAGCGCCGGGACGGCCGGCAGCCGACAACAGAGAGGGAAGCCTGTGGAGTTGGACAGCGGCCCCGGGACGAACGGCACTCCGGAACCGGAGGCGCCGGCCGGGCGGCGGGGCCGGATCGTGATGTTGGTGTGCAACGGGGTGGTCGGTGACTCCCGGGTACAGAAGACGGCCCGTTCGGCCGCCGAGGCCGGGTGGGAGGTGACCCTGCTGGGCCGCTCCCCGGACGGGCGGTCCGCCTCCTGGCGCGTCGGCCGCGCAGAGGTACGGCTGCTGCCCGTACCCACCCCTCTCGCGCACCCGCCCCGCACGACCCGCCGCCCGCTGCTGACCCGCCCGCTGGCCTACCGGCCCGGCGCGGCGCCCTATCGCGTACAGCGCGTCAAGGCATGGCGGGACGAACTGCGCACCCGTCGCGCCGCGCTCAAGCAGGGTGGACCTGTGCCCCGTACCGCTGCCGCGCGGCTCGCCCTGCCCCGCGCCGCGGCCCGGCTCGCCCAGCGCTGGGTGGGTTTCCGTAAGCGACAGCTCGAGGTGGCCGCCAAGCGGCGCGGCTCCGGTCTGCTGGACCGGGCCGCCGTCGCGTTCTGGCAGCGCGCCTTGAGGGAGCGCTGCTGGCGCATGCTGTGGCCGAGCCTCTACGACTTCGAGCTGGCCTACGGCCGCGTCGTGGACGAGCTGCGGCCCGACATCATCCACGCCAACGACTTCCGGATGGTGGGAGTCGGCGCGCGTGCCAAGATCCGCGCCGCGGCCGAGGGGCGGCCGGTGAAGCTGGTGTGGGACGCGCACGAGTTCCTGCCGGGGGTGCGGCCGTGGACGAACGATGTGCGCTGGCTGCCGGCGCACATCGCACACGAGCGCGAGTACGTGCCGTACGCCGACGCCGCCGTCACCGTCTCCCGGACGGCCGCCGAGCTGCTGCGCCGCGCCCACGGGCTGGCCGAGGACCCGGCCGTCGTCCTCAACGCGCCCGAGGCGCACACCACCCGTCGGAGCGCGCCCGACGAGATCCCCAGCCTGCGCGCCCGGTGCGGCATCGGCACCGAGACCCCGCTGGTCGTCTACAGCGGCGCCGCGGCCCCGCAGCGCGGCCTGGCCACGATGGTGGAGGCACTGCCCGGACTGCCAGGCGTGCACACGGCACTGATCGTGGGCAAGCCCGCCTCCGGCTACGTACGCGAGCTGGTGGCGCGCGCTGCTCGGCTGGGGGTGGCGGAGCGGCTGCATGTGCTGCCGTACGTGCCCTACTGGCAGGTGGTTCCCTTCCTCGCGGAGGCGGACGCGGGCGCGATTCCGCTGCACCACTGGACGAACCACGAGATCGCGCTGATCACCAAGTTCTTCGAGTACGCGCACGCGCGGCTGCCACTGGTGGTCAGTGACGTGGAAACGATGGCCGCCACCACCCTGGAGACCGGCCAGGGCGAGGTCTTCCGGGCCGAGGACACCGCCGACTACGTACGCGCCGTCCGGGCGGTGCTCGAAGCACCGGAGCGCTACCGCGCGGCTTACGAGCGCCCCGGACTGCTGGAGCGGTGGACCTGGGAAACCCAGGCCCGCACGCTCGACGGGATCTACACACAGCTGCTCCAGGCGGCAGCACAGGAGCGACCGGAGCATCACAACCAGCCAGAAGGAGACGGGAATGCGGATCTGTGTGGTGGCGCTCGGGAAGATCGGGCTGCCACTGGCCGTCCAGTTCGCGACCAAGGGACACCGCGTGACGGGCGCGGACACCGACGCGCGCGTGGTCGCCTGCGTCAACGACAAAGTGGTGCCGTTCCCCGGTGAGACAGGGCTGGACGAGCGGCTGGCCGAAGCGGTGGCGGCGGGGCGGCTGTCGGCGACGACGGACACCACTCAGGCCGTCGCCGACGCGGAGGCCGTCGTCGTGGTCGTACCGCTGTTCGTCGACGAGCGGGGCACGCCCGACTTCCGGGCGATGGACGCCGCGACCCGCGCCGTCGCCGCCGGGCTGCGCCCCGGCTCCCTCGTCAGCTACGAGACGACCCTCCCCGTCGGCACCACCCGGGACCGCTTCGCGCCGCTGCTGGCCGAGGGCTCGGGACTGCTGCCCGAACGGGACTTCTCGCTGGTCTTCTCGCCGGAGCGGGTCTTCACCGGACGGGTCTTCGCCGATCTGCGCCGCTATCCCAAGCTGGTCGGCGGCATCGGCCCGCACTCGGCCAAGGACGGGGTGCGCTTCTACGAGTCCGTACTCGACTTCGACGTCCGCGAGGAGCTGCCCCGGCCCAACGGGGTGTGGGACCTCGGCTCGGCGGAGGCCGCCGAGCTGGCGAAGCTGGCCGAGACCACCTACCGGGACGTCAACATCGCGCTGGCCAACCAGTTCGCCCGGTTCGCCGACCGGTCGGGCGTCGATATCGACGCCGTCATCGACGCCTGCAACACCCAGCCCTACAGCCACATCCACCGCCCCGGCATCGCGGTGGGCGGCCACTGCATCCCCGTCTATCCGCGGATGTATCTGTGGAACGACCCGGAAGCAGCCGTCGTACGCGCGGCCCGCGAGACCAACGAGGCCATGCCCGAACACGCCGTCGACCTCCTCGCCGACGCGTACGGCGACCTGACCGGGGCCGAGGTGCTGGTGCTGGGTGCCGCCTACCGGGGCGGGGTGAAGGAGACCGCGTTCTCCGGCGTCTTCGCCACGGTGGCGGCGCTGCGCGAGCGGGGAGCCCGCCCGTACGTCTCCGACCCGCTCTTCGAGCCGCACGAGCTGGCCGACTTGGGGCTGCGTCCGCATACCGGCCGGTCGGTCTCTGCGGCTGTGGTGCAGACCGACCACGCCGCCTACCGCGAGTTGTCCGCCGATCAACTGCCCGGCGTACGAGTGCTGGTCGACGGCCGCCGGATCACCGACCCGGCGCTGTGGGCCGGGGTGCGGCGGGTGGTCATCGGGGACGGCGCCGGGCGGGGGGTGGTGCGCGCATGACCCCCGGTCCTGACCCCGGGACGGGCCCCGACGTCAGCGTCGTCGTCCCCGTCTACAACACGATGCCCTACCTCACCCGCTGCCTCTCCTCCCTCGTCGAGCAGACGATCGGGCAGCGGCGGATGGAGGTGGTCGTCGTCGACGACGGCTCCACCGACGGCAGCACCGAGGAGACCGAACGCTTCGCCGCGCTGCACCCCGGCCTGTTCACCACCCTGCGGCAGCCCAACTCGGGCGGCCCGGCCGCACCGTGCAACCTGGGCCTGGAGCTGGCCGGCGGGCGCTATGTCTTCTTCCTCGGCGCCGACGACCATCTGTCGCCCGAGGCGCTGGAGCGCATGGTGACCATGGCCGACAACTGCCGCTCGGACGTGCTGCTGTGCAAGATGCTCCCGATCGGCGAACGCACGGTCCCCACCGGGGTGTTCAGCCGCTCGGCGTCCGCCATCCGGCTGGTCGGCGACGGGCTGCCGTGGGCGCTGTCCAACACCAAGCTGTTCCGCCGCTCCCTGATCGAGGAGCACGGCATCCGCTACGACGAGACCATGCCCGCCTTCAGCGACCAGCCGTTCGTGCTGGAGGCGTGCGTACGCGCGGCACGGATCTCCGTGCTGGCCGACAAGCCGCACTACTTCGCCGTCCGCCGCGCCGACTCCAGCAACATCACCTACCAGGCCCCACCAATGGTGCGACTCCGCTGCGCGGAGCGCCTGTTCGAGACGACCTGCCGTTTTCTGCCCCCCGGCCCGCTGCGGGACGCCTTCCACAAGCGGCACTTCCACGTCGAGCTGTTCCAGCTCTTCGACACGGACTTCACCGCGCTCCCGGACGACGAGCGGGAAGCCGTCTGCACCGGCGCAGCCCGGCTGATCAGCACCCACGGCGACGGCATCCTGGAACGGCTCGACCCACGCCGCCGCCGCACCCTCGAACTCGCCTGGCGCGGTGACGCGGACGCGCTCTGCGCGGAGATCTCCGCCGACGCCGGGCCCGCTTGGCGAGCGGTGACCGGCTCGGGCGCCTCCGCGCTGGTGCGCTGGCTGAGGGCGCCGGCCCGTCGACTCACCCCCCTCCCTCCGGAAAGCTGAGCTGCGGGAGGGCCGCTTGATGCCCCGCAACCCAGGCGAAGAGTGGCGGGGCACCGGCGTCCAGATACGGGCCATGTCCGCACTCGTCACCCCCTTGGCCGGTGACGAATACGGACCACGTCACCTGGCAACGCCATGAACGCGCGGAGGCCCGGTCAGCTGAGGGGTTCCGGGGCCGGGCCTCGGCCCAAGGGCGCAGGGGAGACTTCCACCGCGGCCTCGGCTTCGTCCGGGGTGGGCGCCCGGCGCCGTTCAGCGACCGGAATCACCGGCGGGAGTGCATCGGCGGGCTCCCCCAAAAGCGCGCGGCGGACGACGCGTTCGGCGGCGCGGCCGTCGTCCCAGGGGCAGAAACGGGCGCGGAAGGCGGCCCGCAGGGCCCGTGCCTCCGGGCCGCGCCAGGTGCCGCTGCGGAAGACCGCCGTCAGCTCGTCCTCGGTGCGGGTGACCGGGCCGGGGGTCTCGCCGGGGCGGCCGGAGAGCAGGTCGAAGTAGGCGCCGCGGGCGTCCCGGTAGCTCTCCCAGTCGGGCGCGTGGATCACCAGCGGCCGGTCGAGGTTGGCGTAGTCGAACATCAGGGACGAGTAGTCCGTGATCAGCGCATCCGCGGCCAGGCACAGGTCCTCAACCGAGGGGTGCCGGGAGACGTCCCGCACCAGCCCCCGTGCGTGCAGGTCCCGCAGCACTCTGTCCCGCCCGTAGTAGTAGTGCGTACGCACCAGCAGCACGTACTCCTCGCCCAGCCCCGCGCTCAGCCGCTCCAGATCCAGCCGCGGGACGAAGCCCCTGCGGTAGTCGCGGGCCGTGGGCGCGTACAGCAGGGCGATCCGGCCGCGCGGGACACCCAGCCGGGCGCGGACGGCGGCGATCTCCTCGGCGGTGGCGTTCGCATAGCGGTCGTTGCGCGGGTAGCCCGCCGGCAGGTCCTCGTAGCCGCAGGGGAAGACGCGGTCCCACACCTCGGCCGAGTGCGGATTGGCGGTGACGCTCAGATCCCACCGGCCCACCCGGCGCAGCAGCTTGCCGAAGTCCATCTGCGCTGCGGCCGGATACGGCTGCTGGTCCAGGCCCATCGTCTTCAGCGGGGTGCCGTGGTGGGTCATCACATGTAGCTGGCCCGGCCGTTTCACCAGGTGGTCGGGGAAGTTGACGTTGTTGACGAAGTACCGGGCGCGGGCCAGCACCCGCCAGTAGCGCCACGAGCCCGGCACCACATGGGCGGTGCCCGGCGGCAGGGAGGGCACGGCGTCCGGGCGTACCACCCACACACTGCGCAGGTGCGGCGCCAACTCGCGTGCTCTGGCCTCGATCGCCTGCGGATTGCAGGCCACCCCGCGGTTCCAGTACGCGGAGTAGACCGCCACGTCGGGGTGGAGCGGCAACCGCCGCTGGAGGGCGTAGTAGAGGCGGTGAGCGGCGCGGACGACGGCGGGGCGGGCCGCGCGGACCGAGCGCCGGGCGAGCCCCGCGCTGCGGCGTACCGACTCCCGCGCGGCGAACAGTGCGTAGGTGTTGCGGGCGAGCAGCCGGCAGTCGCGGGACCGGGAGCGCGGCGGGGTGAAACCGGGGGGTATGTGCTCGCGGTAGAGCCGGGCCGCCTGCCGGAAGAAGGCGCGCCGGTCGGCAGGGCGCACCCGCTCCCGGCGCCGTATGCAGAAGATCAGATGCGTCACCATCCGCTCGAACAGCAGCGGACGGTACGCGGCCAGCTCGGGCCGCCGCTCCAGGAAGGCGAAGAGGGAGGCGTACTGCGGGAACACGTCGAAGTGCCGGCGCCCGGGGGAGCGGGTGATGGCGCCCTGGTGCCGCTGCCGGTAGTCGATGCAGATGCGCGGCAGACAGCCGATGGAAGCGGCACACACCAGCGCCTCGTTCGACAGCGGCGCGTCCTCGTACAGTCCGGGCTCGAAGCGGAATCCCTCACGCAGATAGAACGCGCGGCGGTACGCCTTGTTCCAGGCGACGTGGAACAGCGTGAGCAGCTCGGGGTTCTCGGCCACGGTGAAGGTCTGGGTGCCGACGGCGGCCAGCTGCGCGCCGTACGAGCTGGCCTCGGTGTGCCCGTCCCAGTAGGAGCGCTGGTGGTCGAAGATCAGCACGTCCGGGGTGCCGCAGGCGGTCAGCTGCCGGTCGACGGCCGCCAGGGCGCCCGGCAGACAGCTGTCGTCGCTGTCGAGGAAGAGCAGATAGTCGCCGCGAGCATGCTCCACACCGGTGTTGCGGGCGCGTCCCAGCCCTACGTTCTTGGGCAGGTGCAGCACCCGCACCCGTGGGTCGCGTGCCGCGTACTCGTCGAGTATTGCGCCGCTGTGGTCGGGGGAGTTGTCGTCGACGGCTATGACCTCGATGTCGGTGAAGGACTGGCCGAGTACCGAGTCGAGACACTCGCGCAGGTAGCCCTGGACCTTGAACACCGGTACGACGACGCTGAAGCGGGGCATGACCACCAGTCCTTCGCTGCGAGGGGATGAAGAGGCGCGGGCGAGCCGGGGCCCGGGGTGCCGGAGCTGCCCGGCGCGGGCGCGGGCCGCCGCTCGCCCAGCGGCACGACGGGAGGGGACGAGGCAGTGACGACAGGGCCACCGGCGGCGGGGGAGCCCGGGCCGGGGCCGGCGCCGAGGAAGACGTGCCGCACCACGCGCTCGGCCGCGTGCCCGTCGTCCCAGGGGCAGAACCGCTGCCGGAAGGCGGCCCGCCGGGCACGGGCGTGCTCGGTGGCATGGGCGCCGGTGGCGAGGAGGTCGATCAGCTCGTCCTCGCTGTGCGCCACGGGGCCCGGCGCCATGGCCGTCACATCGAAGTAGGTGCCGCGTGCGTCCCGGTAGGTCTCCCAGTCGGGCGCGTGGACCACCAGCGGCCGGTCGAGGTTGGCGTAGTCGAACATCAGCGACGAGTAGTCGGTGACCAGCACGTCCGAGGCCAGGCACAGCTCCTCCACCGCAGGGTGCGCCGAGACGTCGATCAGCCCCCCGGGCGGCTCGCACGGCAGCCCCTCGTCGGCGTGGAAGTAGTGCGAACGCGCCAGTACGACGAAGGACGGGCCCAGCGTGGCCACCAGCCGCGCCAGGTCGAGCCAGGGCTGCCGGCCGCGCTGGTAGTCGCGGTGGGTGGGCGCGTACAGCACCGCCGTCGCCCGCCCGGGGATACCCAGCTCGGCGCGGATACGGGCCACGTCGGCGGCGGTCGCGGTCTGGAAGACGTCGTTGCGCGGGTAGCCGAACTCCAGCGTGGTGTACGGCGAGGGATAGGCGCGCTCCCACACCAGCGTGGAGTGCGGATTGGCGGAGAGGCTGTAGTCCCAGCGGTCGGTGTGCTCCAGCAGCCGTTCGAAATCCATGCCGTCCGCGGCGGCCGGGTAGGCCATCAGATCCAGCCCCATGTGCTTGAGCGGGGTGCCGTGGTGGGTCTGGAGGAGCAGCTGGCCTGGCCGTTTGCGGTAGCCGTGCGGCAGGTTGACGTTGCTGACCAGGAACCGGGCGCGGGCCAGGGCGGTCCAGTACGCCGCCGAGTCCGGCCGGATGTGCCGTACGCCGGGCGGGAGCGTATGCGCGTACGCGGGGTCGCATATCCACGCCGTACGGATGTCCGGAACC
Organism: Streptomyces sp. 3N207; assembly: GCF_052246355.1. Taxonomy (NCBI): domain Bacteria; kingdom Bacillati; phylum Actinomycetota; class Actinomycetes; order Kitasatosporales; family Streptomycetaceae; genus Streptomyces; species Streptomyces sp. 3N207. The sequence continues at coordinate 31,991 of NZ_JBQQBV010000006.1, forward strand.
AGCTCGCGGGCCTTCGCCTCGATCGCGGCAGGGTTGCAGGAGTAGCCGCGGCCCCAGTACGCGGAGAAGACGGCCAGGCCCGGATCGAGGGGGCGGCGGCGCTGGAGGAGGTAGTGGCCGCGCAGCACCGCCTTGTGGGCCAGGGGGCGTACGGCGCGCAGCCGGGCGCCCAGCAGGCGGCGTGCCCGGCCGGCGTGCGAGAGCAGCCGGAAGACGCGGTGTGCGCCGCACCGCACCATCAGCCGGCGCAGCCGCCGGGCCCTGGTGTCGGGCGGGCAGTCCGCGCCGGGCGCGGGCCGGTGGCGGCGGCAGTGCGCCCGGGCGCGGCGCAGGAACTCGGCGCGGGCCGAACGGGGCAGTCTGCCGGGGCTGCTGTGGATGGTGGCGAAGTGGTCGGTCATCCGCTGGTGCAGATGGGGCCGCCAGCGCTCCAGTTCGGGCCGCGCTTCGAGGAAGGCGAACAGCCGGTCGTACTGCTCGAAGACGTCGAAGTGGCTGCGCCCCGTGGTCGTCAGGATGCTGCCGCCGCGCCGCTGCCGGTAGTGCACGCAGACTCTGCCCAGCGTCGCGATGGTGCGCGCGGTGAGCAGCACGGGGAAGTTCCAGGGGGTGTCCTCGTACGTGCCGGGCGGGAAGGCGAGGTTCTCGCGGCGCAGGAAGTCGCGGCGGTACGCCCTGGCCCAGGGGAATGCGGGCAGCCGCAGCAGCTCGGGCCGCTCGGCGAGGGTGCACACCTCGGGCCCCGCCTCGGGCGCCAGGACGTCGGCGTGGGCCGGGGGAGCGAGGGAGCCGTCCCAGTAGGCGGGGGCATAGTCGAACACCAGCACGTCCGGGTCGCTGGTCGCCGACAGCCGTTCGGCCAGCGCCCGCAGCGCGCCCGGTGCCATGGTGTCGTCGCTGTCGAGGTAGAGGACGTAGTCGCCGCGGGCGCATGCGGTGCCGGCGTTGCGGGCCGGTCCCAGCCCGCCGTTCTGCGCCAGATGGATGACGGTCACCCGCGGGTCGGCGGCGGCGTAGGCGTCCAGGATCTCGCCGCTGGAGTCGGGGGAGTCGTCGTCCACGGCGATCAGTTCGAAGTCGCCGAAGCACTGTCCGAGTACGGAGTCGAGGCACTCGTGCAGATACGCCTGCACCTGATGGACGGGGACGATCACGCTGAAACGGGGCATGGCGGATCCGCGGGGTCGACGGGACGGCTGGCTCCGTTGTACGGGGCGAACAATCTGATTTATCCCATATGCGGTGCGGGACCACATCCCGGCGCTGGAGAGGTCCCCGCGCCCCGAAGGGGCGCGGGGAACTGCGCGCCCAGCCATGGGGGTACCCCCTGCTCGAAGAGCTTGGGGGAGCATCCGCAGCCTGCAACGGTCCGCAGGGGGTACCCCCTCCCCAGCAGCCGGGCACGGGGCAAGTCCTCAGCCCGGCAACCGTCGAAAGACGGAACGCGGCAGATGCCGCAGCACGCTCATCACCGGGCCCAGCGCGGCAGGCACCCACACCGTCCGCGCCCGGCGCCGTACCCCGTGCTCGATCGCCTCCGCCACGGCGCTCGCCGTGGTGGCCAGCGGCGCCGGGGCCCGGCCCGCCGTCATCCGGGTGTGCACGAATCCCGGCCGTACGACCAGCACATGCACCCCGCTGCCGTGCAGCGCGTCCCCGAGGCCCTGCGCGAAGGCGTCCAGTCCCGCCTTGCTGGAGCCGTAGACGAAGTTGGCGCGGCGGGCCCGCTCGCCGGCGACCGAGGAGAGCACCACCAGCGAGCCGTGCCCCTGAGTGCGCAGCGCCTTGGCGCACACCAGCCCGGAAGAGACCGCGCCGGTGTAGTTCGTCCGGGTGACGCGCACGGCGGCCATCGGATCCTGTTCGTCGGTGCGCTGGTCGCCCAGCACCCCGAAGGCGAGCAGCACCAGATCGATATCGCCCTCCGCGAAGATCTTCTCCAGCACCTTCTCGTGGGTCTCGGGAGCGAGCGCGTCGAACGGGACCGTACGGACGGTGACCTCCGCGCCGTGCGCCGCGGCCTCGTCCCGCAGCCCGGCCGCCGCCGAGTCCAGCCCGGTGCCCGGCCGCCCGGCGAGCCAGACCGTCCGGGTGCGGCGGGCCATGAAGCGGCGCACGGTCGCCAGCGCGATCTCGGATGTGCCGCCCAGCACGAGCAGCGACTGCGGGTAACCGAAGGCGTCCTTCATGGGAGCTCCTGAACAGTTGGTCGGCCCCTCACAGCGCCAGCCGCCGTGCCAGGTCCGAGGTGAAGAGGCCGCGCGGGTCCAGCCGCGCGCGGAGTGCCCGGAAGTCGTCCAGGCGTGGATACATCGCGGGCAGCAGCTCGGGCCGCATCCGCGCGTCCTTGGCCAGATACAGCCGCCCGCCGGCCAGGGCGACCTCCTCGTCCAGCAGGTCGAGGAAGTCCGCAAGGCCCGGCAGCCCGGCCGGGATGTCCAGCGCCAGCGTCCAGCCCTCGGTGGGGAAGGAGAGCCACCCCGGGTCCCCGGCGCCGAACCGTTTGAGTACGGCGAGAAAGGAAGGGCAGGAGCGGCGCGAGATGAGCCGCACGATGCGGCGCAGCGCGTCGTCGTGCTCGTGCCCCACCACGCACTGCCACTGCACGAAGCCCGCGCTGCCGTAGACCCGGTTCCAGTGCGGCAGCCCGTCCAGCGGGTGGAAGAACGCCGCCAGCCGCTGGAGTTCGCCCCGGCGGCGGCGCGGCGCCTTGTGGTACCAGAGCTTGTTGAACGCCCCCACCGTGCTGCCGCGCAGCAGACCGTTGGGGACGGTGCGCGGCGCGGGCGGCAACCGCCCCGGACGGAAGGCCAGCGGGTCCCGGCGCGCCGCGCGCGCCGGTCGGCCGCCATGGGACAGCGCCTCCAGCGGTGCATGGTCGCCGCGCGTCAGCACGGCGCGCCCGGCTGCCGTACCGCGCGCCAGCAGGTCGATCCAGGCCACCGAGTAGCGGTAGCGGTGGTCGGTGGCGGTCAGCGTCGCCAGCAGCGAGTCCAGATCGGGCAGCCGCTCGGTGTCCACCGTCATCAGCGACGTCTCCACCGGCAGCAGCCGCACCGTCGCGCTCAGCACCAGCCCGGTGAGCCCCATACCGCCCGCCGTCGCGTCGAACAGCTCGCTGCCGGGCGCGACCTCACGCACCTGCCCGTCGGCCGTCAGCAGCTCCAGGGAGCGCACATGGCGGGTGAAGGAGCCGGAGACGTGGTGGTTCTTGCCGTGGATGTCCGCACCGATCGCGCCGCCGACCGTCACATAGCGGGTCCCCGGAGTGACGGGGACGAACCAGCCCAGCGGCAGCAGCACCGTCATCAGCCGGTGCAGGCTGATCCCCGCCTCGCAGGTCACCGTCCCGCCGACCGCGTCGATCGCCAGCACCCGGTCCAGGCCCGTGGTGTCCAGCACGGTGCCGCCCGCGTTCTGCGCCGCGTCCCCGTAGGCCCGCCCCAGACCGCGCGGAATGCTGCCGCGCGCCCCGCCCGCCAGTACGGCCTCCACCGCCTGCTGCCGGGTCCGCGGCCGCAGCACCCGGGCGCCGGTGGGCGCCGTCCTGCCCCAGCCGGTCAGCAGGCGGGCGGTGCGGTCGGGCGGTGCCGACTGTGGTGCGGTCGCGTCGCGCTGGATGTGCTGAGCGGGCATGAACGTGACGGTAAGTGCCCCGAAATGCGAGGGAGGGGACGCCGTGCCGCTGGTGTCGCTGAAAGGGTGAAAGGCCGAGTGTCGGGTCGGATCTCGGCCGAAGGCGGCGCGGGGCGCGGCAGAGTCGGACCGTGGCAGCGAGAAGGGCCCGACAATGGGGGCAGTGGGAGCGGCGGCTGTTGTGCGCCCTGGGCGACTGCGCAGCCGACGCCCGGGTCGCCGGCGCGGCCCGCGCCCTGTCCTGGAGCGGGGAGCACGCCGCCGTCTGGCTCCTGGTCGGACTCGTCGGCGCCGCCACCGACCGTACGCAGCGGGAGCGCTGGCTCAAGGGCACCGGGCTCGTGGGCGCCGCGCACCTGGCCAGCATGGGGATCAAGCGGGTCGTGCGCCGCCCGCGCCCCGGCCTGGCCGGCCGCGCCCCGCTGGTACGGACGGCCGGACGGCACTCCTTCCCCAGCTCCCACGCCGCCTCCGCGAGCGCTGCGGCACTGGCTCTGGGCGGGCTGCGGCACGGAACGCCGCTCGCCACGCTGGCCGCGCTGATGTGCGTCTCCCGGCTGGTCGTCGGCGTCCACTACCCCTCGGACGTGCTGGCGGGCGCAGCGCTGGGCGCGCTGACCGTACGGCTGGGCACGCGGGGCTGCGCGGGGCGCGGCATCCGGAGGGTGCGGCTCGATGGCTGAACGCTCCACACTGACCGGCTCGCCCGCCCCACAGCCGCCCGGACGGCCCGCCGAGCCGCACCGCCTCGCCCCCACCGCCGGGCCCGCCGCCGGGCGCCCGCCCGGATTCGCCGGCACCCTCGCCGGCGGGCTGCTGCTGACCGTACGGCCCCGGCAGTGGGTCAAGAACCTGCTCGTCGTCGCCGCCCCCGCCGCGGCGGGCAAGCTCGCCGCTGTGCACACGGTGCTCGAACTCGTCCTCGTCTTCGCCCTGTTCACCGCAGCGGCCTCGGCGGTCTACCTGCTCAACGACGCACGCGACGCCGAGGCCGACCGCGCGCACCCCGACAAGTGCCGCCGCCCCGTCGCCGCCGGAACCGTTCCGGTCCCGCTCGCCTACGTCCTCGGGTCGCTGCTCGCGCTGGCCTCGGGAGTGGCCGCCGCGCTGCTGTGCAACGCCGCGACCGCGGCCCTGCTGGCGGCCTATGTGGCCATGCAGATCGCCTACTGTCTGCGGCTCAAGCGCGTCCTGGTGGTCGATCTGGCCGTGGTGACGGCCGGGTTCGTGATGCGGGCGATGTCCGGCGGGCTGGCGCTGGGGATTCCGCTCTCCCGCTGGTTCCTGATCACCGCGGGGTTCGGCGCGCTGTTCATGGTGGCGGGCAAGCGCTACTCGGAAGCGCTGCTGATGGGCGAGGGCGAGGGCGGCACCCGGGCGCTGCTGCGCGAGTACACCGTCGGCTACCTGCGCTTCGTATGGCAGCTCGCCGCCGGGACGGCAGTACTCGCGTACTGCCTGTGGGCCCTGGGGACGGATGCGGGCGCGGGTGCCTCCGTCTCCCTGTGCCGGCAGCTGTCCATGGTCCCGATGATCCTGGCCGTGCTGCGGTATGCGGTTTTCATCGACCGCGGTACGGCTGGGTCGCCCGAGGATGTGCTGCTGCGGGATCGCCCGCTGGCGGTTACTGCGGTGTGTTGGGGGCTGTTGTACGGCTTGTCGGTCGCGGGGCTGTAGTGGGTTCCGGGACGGGGGTGCCCCTGCCCGTCGCTTGCGGACTGCGGGTTGCGTTGTGGCTGGTCGCGCAGTTCCCCGCGCCCCTTGATGGCTTGGCCGCGAAGCTTGGGCAGTCTGCTCCCCCAGACTCCGTCCGGGAGGTGCCCCCAGGGCGCAGGGTGGGCAAGCGCAGCCCCTCATGCGGGGCAAGCCGTGACGAGTAGGCCGCAAGCCCTCTGCACAGAGTTCGCGGGGTTCGCCACTGTCGGCGTCTTCGCCTTCCTCGCGGATGTCGGCAGCTTCCTGTGGCTACGCGGTCCCGTCGGGATGGACCCGATGTACGCCAAAGCCCTCTCGTTCATCGCCGGTGTTGCCGTCGCGTACACCGGCAACGCGCTGGGCCCCTACAGACTGCGTGACCGCAAGGTGTCCGGCGGCTGGCGCAGATTTGCCGTCTTCCTGCTGGTCAACGCCGCGGGCGGGGCCGTACAGCTGGGCTGTCTCGGCTTCTCCCGCCATGCGCTGGGGCTGACCTCCACCCTGGCCGACGTCGTATCGGGCGCCGGCGTGGGCCTGGTGCTGGGCACCGCCGTGCGCTTCTGGGGGACGCGGACGCTGGTGTTCTCACAGGCAACTGCCCCCGACCCGAAGGGCCGGGGGCAGCCGCAGGTGGACGGCGAGGCCATGTGACGGCTACTTGACCGAGCCCGCCATCACGCCCGAGACGAACTGCTTCTGGAAGGCGAAGAAGACCGCCAGCGGCACCAGCATCGAGATGAAGGCGCCCGGCGCCAGCACGTCGATGTTGTTGCCGAACTGCCGCATCTGCTGCTGGAGCGCCACCGTGACCGGCGGGTTCGTCGAGTCGGCGAAGATCAGCGCGACCAGCATGTCGTTCCACACCCACAGGAACTGGAAGATGCCCAGCGAGGCGATGGCGGGCCCGCCCAGCGGCAGCACCACCCGCGCGAACAGCCGGATCTCACCGGCACCGTCCAGCCGCGCGGCCTCCAGCAGCTCGCGGGGGATCTCCGCGAAGAAGTTCCGCAGCAGGAAGATGGCGAACGGCAGACCGAAGGCCGTGTGGAAGAGGACCACACCGGGCGTCGTCTCGAAAATGCCCAGGGTGTTGAACAGCTTGGCGACCGGCACCAGTGCCACCTGCACCGGCACCACCAGCAGCCCTACGACGACCAGGAACCACCAGTCACGCCCCGGGAACTCCATCCAGGCGAAGGCGTATCCGGCGAGCGCACCGATCACCACGACCAGCACGGTGGCCGGAACAGTGATCAGCACCGTGGTCCACAGCGAGCTCATCACCTGGTCGTTGGCGAACAGCGCGTCGTAGTTCGAGACGGTCAGCTGACTCTTGTCGATGATCCAGGGAAAGCTGCCGTTCAGGTCGAAGATGTTCCACCAGCCGGAGATCGAGACCTCCGCCGGGTCGCGCAGCGACGAGCTGAGCAGACCGGCCGTCGGCATCAGCCAGAACAGCCCGATGACGACCAGTGCGAAGCGCACTGCCCAGTGGCCGGTGAAGGCGGCCACCCGGGAGGCGGCCGAGGTCTTGGGGGTGGCGGCTTCGGGTGCCGGAGCCGCCGGATCTGAGGACGCGCCCGTGGCGGTCAGCGTGGTCATCGGCGGGACTCCCTGCGCAGACGGCGGATGTTGAGGATCATGACCGGCACGACGAGCAGCAGCAGGATCACCGCGATCGCGCTGCCCGCGCCCTGGTCCGGGCTGCCACCGAAGGACTTCAGGTACAGCTGGAGTGCGAGGACGTTGGCTTCCCGCTGGGAAGCGCCGGGCGAGATGACGTAGACGAGGTCGAAGATCTTGAGGACGTTGATCATCAGGGTGACGGTGACGACGCCGAGCACCGGTGCCAGCAGCGGCACCGTGATCTTGCGGAAGACCTTCCACTCGTTGCAGCCGTCGACCCGCGCCTGCTCCAGCAGTTCACGGGGCACACCGGCCAGGCCCGCCGCGATCAGCACCATCGCGAAGCCCGCCCACATCCAGACGTACGAGCCGATGATGGCCGGGGTCACCAGGGTGGGGCCGAGCCAGTCGACCCCGTTGTAGGGCGCCGCGAAGTTGGAGGCGGGCAGCCGTAGTTTGGCGCCGTCGGCGGCGGCCGGGAGCGTGAAGGTGCCGTCGTCGGCCGTGGTGGCCTCGGCGACCTTGCGGCCGTCCTTGACCGCCTCCACCTTGATGCCGGCCAGCGCCTTCTCCTGCTGGTCGATGACGCCGTGCTCGCTGCGTCCGCCCTTGACGAAGTCCAGCCACACGGCGCCGGTGACCTTGTCGCCCTCGGCCTTGGCGGGCTTCTTGGCGGGTGCCGCGTCGCTCGCCTCCTTCGGCGGGATGCCCACCAGCGGGAGGTAGGCCGGGCTGGCGGCGTCGACGGTCTTCCTGGTGGTGTAGGCGCCGCCGGAGATGGACAGCGGCGCATCGGTGCGCGGTCGCGCGTCCGGCCAGGGCGAGGTCTCGGCGAACGTGTCGTGGACGGTGGTCCACATCGCGTTGGCCACGCCGCGGTCCGGGTCCTGCTCGTAGACGAGCCGGAAGATGATGCCCGAGGCCAGCATCGAGATGGCCATCGGCATGAAGATCAGCAGCTTGAACGCCGTTCCCCAGCGCACCTTCTCGGTCAGTACGGCGAAGATCAGGCCGAGCGCCGTACAGACGGCCGGCGCGACGATGACCCAGATGAGGTTGTTGCGGAAGGCGATCAGTGTGCCGTCGTCGGTGAAGACTTCCTTGAAGTTGTCCAGCCCGACGAAGCTGGAGCCGTCGGCGTTCATCAGGCTGCGGAAGGTCGAGTACCCGATCGGGTAGACGACCAGCGCGCCGAGGACCACCAGCGCGGGCAGCAGGAACGCCGCGGCGATCCAGGGGCGGCGGCGCAGTGCCGAGGCCCCCTTCCCGGTCGTACGGGCGCCGGTGCGCTCCGCGGAGGTCTGCTCGGCGGGGGTTGCGGCCGGGGCCGCGTCGGCGGCGGCGGTTGCCGCGCCGGTCTCTGCGGTACTTGCTGTGCTGCTTGCTTTTGTGCTGGAGCTGGTGCTGGTAGCGGCACCGGTGACCGGCGCGTCGGGCGTGCCGGTGTCGTCCGGTATGCCTCCGGTCGCGCCGCTTCCTGGCTGGCTCGGGGTCGGCATGACGGTGGTCTCCCCTGTCTGGTCCGTCAGTGAGGCGTGGAGATCGCGAGAGCCGTACGGGAGGTACGCGTCGTAGCTGTCGTACGCGTCGTACGGGTCGCGGCGGATGTGGTTACGGCGCGGTTCACTTCTCGTACGCCTTGGCGGCGGCCTTCTCCAGCGCCTGCTGAGTGCCCTTGATGTCCTTGGGGTTCGTCAGGAAGTCCTGGAGGGCCTTCCACTCGCCCTCACCCTTGGTGCCGCCGAACGCGGCGGGCGCCTGGTCGGACATATCGAAGCGGAAGTCGTTCCCGGCGTCGACCAGCGCCTTGGCGATCTCGCGTTGCGGCTGGTTCGGGTAGGCGGACAGGTCCAGCTCCTTGTTGGGGGAGACATAACCGCCCTCGGCCGCCCAGATCCCCGCCGCGTCCTTGGAGGCGAGGAAGGTGGCCAGTGCCTGCGCGCCCTTGCCGTTCTTCAGCACGGCTGCCGCGTCGCCCCCGGTGACCACCGGGGACTGGTCGCCGACCTTCGGGAACGGGTAGACCTGTGCGTCCTTGCCGATCCGGGCCTTGGTGTCGCCAGCGATGTTGACGCCGACGAAGTCGGCCTCGAAGACGAGCGCGGCCTCCGGCGAGGCGAGGTTGCCGAAGGTCTGGGTCACGGACTTCGGGAAGTCCGTCTGGAGCGCGCCCTGGTTGCCGCCCGCCAGCAGATGCTTCTGGCCCCACAGCTGCGCCAGGGTCTTCAGCGCCTTGGTGACCGACTCGTCGGTCCATTTGATCTTGTGCTCCGAGAGCTGGTCGTACTTCTCCGGACCGGCCTGGGAGAGGTAGATGTTCTCGAACCAGTCGGTGAGCGTCCAGCCGTCGGCGCCGCCGACCGACACCGGGTCGACGCCCGAGTCGGAGAGCGTCTCAGCGTCCTTGACGAAGGACTTCCAGTCCTTCGCCTCCTTGACGCCCGCGTCCTGGAACGCCTGGGAGTTGTACCAGATGAGGGACTTGTTGGCGGCCTTGTAGTAGACGCCGTACTGCTTGCCCTCGTAGCTGCCCAGGTCCCGCCAGCCCTTGGCGAAGTTCTTCTTGGACTCGGCCAGTGCCTGCTTGCCCAGCGGTTTGAGGTAGCCCTTCTTGGCGAACTCCCGCAACACACCCACCTGCGGCATCATCGCCACATCCGGCGGCGAACCACCCTCGATCTTGGAGCTGATGTAGGTGGCCACGTTGTCGCCGGTCGGCACGAACTCGACCTTGGCGCCGGTTCGTTTCTCGAACTCGTCGAGGACCTTACGGAAGTTCTTCTGCTCGTCGCCTGTCCACACCGCTGCGACCTGGAGTTTCTGGCCGTTGAGCTTGGGGAGATCCACGGTCGGCTTGTGCGAAGCCGCCCACTCGCTCCCCTCGTCCTCGGCGGCACAGCCCGCAGCGGTGAGTGTCAGGGCGGCTGCGGAGGCGAGCGCGAGAGCCGTGCGTGGAGCACGCGAGATACGCATGGTTGAGTGCCGTCCCTTTCCCCGTGTACTCCCGTTTCCATCGGATGAACGGGAGATGAGCAGACGCGGCCTGCCGGGGGGCGGCACCGCGTCGTACCTATCTGTGCGGAAGTTTGTACGCCGGGAGGACGCCCTCTGGCAACAGTGTTCGGCTCGCTGCCGGTATCTTGATCAGTCCGTGACCTGGCAGAGCGCTCTCATACGCCCTCATCTGCGAACTCCTGGGTAACGAGGGGGAGTTGAGGCGACCTCGCGCGGGCTCCCAAAAGGTGGCGGACGGGCCGTGCCGAACCGCGCTGACCGCCCCCGCGAGCCCCCCTCGACCAGCGTGCGAGCCGCTCTTGAGGAAGCACAGAATTTTCACACAACTGTTACATGCGCCGTCCACGGATCGGACGTTTCGCCGCCTCGTGAACCGGCCTCAACCAGGGGCGTTCTTACAACTTTTGAACGCGCGTCTACATATCTGAACGGTATCGGCGAGAGAATCCGTGGAGACGCGGGCAGCGGAGAGACACCGCCGAGGGGCGTGCGCGATGGCTGTGCCGACTCCCTCATTCCGCTCATTCCACCGCAGCATCGATCAACCCCGATGTATCGGCCAAGCGGTACCAGGCGGCACCAGAGCGACATATCGGTCCGGCGGCATCAGAACGACATATCGGTCTGGCGGTCCAGAGCGACGTATCGGTCCGGCGGCACCACAACTCGGACCCGCCGGTGAACCGGCCTGTACCGGGGGCCGGCGGCGCTCCGCGCGGGGGCTATGGCGAGAAGGCGGGGCCGCGGCTACGACGAAGGCGGGGCGGCGGTCGGTGTCACCTGTTGCGCCGCACGCTCCATCGCGCTGGCCAGCAGAGCCAGGTCGGTGGGGCCGTTGCCCAGCTCCCGCACCTGACGCCGGGCGGGCGGATCGCCCGCGCGGGCCCAGTCGAGGGGCACCACGGTGGGCCGAAGCGTCGCCGTACGCGGAATACGGCCGGTGACCCGGCCCGCCTGGAAGGCGACCGGTACCCCGCCCACGACCGCGCCCTCAGGGCCGCGGCGCTGTCGCATGGTGAGGGTGCCGCGACCGCGCGGCGTACCGTCCGCACCGCGCTCGCCGCCGGTCAGCTCCACATGCAGCGCCGCCGTGCGGGCCAGCACCGTGTGCACCGTACGGTCCGCGCGGCCCGTCGCCGCGATCACATGTACGCCCAGCCGCGCCCCGGACCGGGCCACCGCCTCCAGCGCCCGCACGACCGATCCGGCCGCCGGCCGACCGGGATTCCCCAGCGCCGGGTCGACCAGCGTGTCGAAGTCGTCCACCAGCACCACCAGCCGGGGCGGCACCCCATCGGGACCCGCCGCGGAGGGCGGGGTCAGCCCGGACTCCGCGGGGTCGGCTTCCTGCGCACCGGTCCGGGGCGACTCGTCGGTGCGGCGCAGCCGCAGGGTGCGCCGGGTGCTGTCCGGCTCGGCAGCGGGTGCTTCACCGCTGCTGCGGCTGCCGCTGTTGCTGCCGCTGCCGCTGCTGCTACCGCCGAGTCGGCCGCCTGCTCCGGGCGTGGCCTGTGAGGGCAGTGTGTTCAGCCCGCCGGTGGCCCCGCTCGCGGACCCGCTCCCGCCCCCGTTCCCGGCCCCGCCCTCGCCCGCCGGACGGTCCTCGGCGGAGCCGCCGCCGCGACGGCCGGAGGGATGGGCGGCCACGGTTGCCCGCTCGTCGGGTGCCGGGGCGGGAGCCGGGAGCTGTACCCCCTCCTCGGCGGCTGCGGCCTGTTCCCGCACCGGTGCCCGCTCGGGGGCCTGGCGCGGCGCAACCACCCGTCCGCCGGGACGGGCGGCCGTACGTACGTACTCCTCGTAGCTGCTCTCGTCGCCGATCAGCTCGGCCCGCCGCTTCAGTTCGGCGCTCAGTGCCTGGGCGAACTGCCGCATCCGTACCGGGTCGCCCGCGGTCAGCCGGCCGGTGACATGCGGCAGCTCCTCGCACACCCGCAGCCCCTCACCGGCGTCGGCCCCCGCGCCGTCGACCAGCACCAGCGCCAGCCGGTCCGGGCGCTCCCCGGCGGCGAGGGAGGCCGCCAGCGAGCGGAGCAGCTCGGTCTTGCCGGAGCCGGGACCGCCGCTGACGAAGGTGTGCCCCGGCAAGGCGCGGCCCGCCCCGTCAGCGTCACCTTCAGGGGCCGTCGGCGCGATCTGTGCCGCCAGTCCGGCCGGCCCCGACGGATCGGAGAGGTCGGCTTCCAGCGGCCCGTGCGGGCCGGCGCCGAAGACCACGGGCACCTTCCCGAAAGCGGTAGCCGGGCGCTCCGACCAGCGGGCGAGCAGCGCGGCGGGCGTGGCCCGCGCCAGCCCCAGCTCGTCCAGCAGCCGGCACTGGTCAGGCAGCGTCACCGTCGGGGCCGCCGAGGCGTCGGCCCCCGCGCCTTCCGGCTCCCGCAACGGTGCCAGCGCCCGCGCGAACCGCTCCGCCCAGGCGGCGGACACCGCATCCACGGTCGCCACAGGTCCGCTCGGTGCCCCCAGGGCACCGCCCCCGGCAGCCCCCGCCGGACCGGTCCCGCCGTACGGACCCGGTGCGGCCTCCGTGCTCCGGGCACCGTGCTGCGGCCCCTGTGCCTCGGCGCCGCGCGCTGTGCGGGGGGCGGGCTGGAGGACCCGCACCGCAGTCGCCACGTCGCCGCTCAGCAGGGCGACGGTCCCGCACTCGGGAAAGGGGGCGCAGGCGGCGTACGCCGCCTCCAGAGTCGCGGCGACCGGTGAGGAAGGGCTGGCGGGCGGGGTCTCGGCGAGGCAGAGCAGATGAATACCGGCCGCCGAACCCTCCCGCGCCAGCCGGGCCACGCTCGTCCGCAGCTCCGCGGGACCGGGGTCGCCGTCCACCACCACGACCACGGCGGGTCCGCGCGTGCCCCCGCGGCGGGGCGCCGAGCTCTGCGCCTCCAGCCGCCGCAGCAGCTCGGCCGTACGCGCGGCGGCCTGCTCGTGGTCGTACGCCGTCAGCAGCGCGCAGTCCTGGCCGTGCGCCGGGCGCAGATGGGGCAGCCAGCCGAGCCACGACCACTCCTGCTGGCGCGCCTGGACGCTGCGCGTTCTGTCCGCCGCCAGCAGGACGATCTCCAGCGCGCTCGGCCCGTGCAGCGCCGTCAGCTGCGCGAGCACGGCCCGCGCCAGCCCGGCCAGCCGAGCGCGCGGCCCGGCCAGCCCGAGCGAACCGGACTGCTGCAGATCGACGGTGACCGGATCGCCGTGCCCACCGCTGCGGTGCGTGACGCCGAGCCGTACGGTCAGCGCGTCCGGATGGCCCGGGCCGCGCTCCCACAGCCGGGGCCCCGGGCCGAGGGCGCTCAGCAGCACGGCGGCCGGATCCGGCCAGCGCTGCTCCCCGCCGCCCGCGGCGGACAGGGGCACGGAGGCAGCTCCGGAGCTTGCCGGAGGAGCCGGGGGGAGGGCGCCGGAGCTCTCGGCAGGGTGCGCCGCGTAGCCCTGGCTGTAGCCCCCCGCCGTGCCGGAGCCGTACCGCGTCGGCCCGTGCGGGCCGCGGCCGGGGTGCGGCGGCGCGCTGCCGGGAGCCGCGCCCGGCCCGGCGGCGGCGCTGTCCGCCGGTTCCGCCCGGCCGCCCGCGAACCGGCGCGCCCAGGCGCCCAGCCCTCGCCCTTTGCGGTGCGCCGCGTCGTCGGCGTCCGGCGGCTGTACGGCCCCCGCGTCGCTGGGGGGCACGATGCCGGCGCTGTGGGTCATGTCGGCAGCCGGGAAGGGTCCGCCGGGTGCCGGTGCGTAGGCGTGGCCCTGGTTGTCCGGGCCTTCTCCGGTGCCCCAGTGCTCGGCCCTCGCGCTCTCCCCGGCGCCCTCGGGGGAGGGGGAGGCGAACTCCTCGCCGGAGCGGGCGGCCGGGATCTCGGCACGGGCGCCGTCCCCCGCGGAACCCTCGTGGACGAGGCGGAGCCGCCCCTCGCCGTCCGGCGTGGTGGGCAGGGCCAGCGGGGCGGCGGGTTCTCCCGCACCGACTGCCGTGTCCGCCTCCGTGCCCGGGCCCGCATCGGGGGCCGTACGGGCGCCGGTGGCCTCCAGCCGGACGGTCGTCTCGCCGATCCGCAGCGTCGCGCCGGGGCGGAAGAGGACCGGCTGCGGGCCGACAGGGGTGCCGTCCAGGGTGGTGCCGTTGGTGGAGCCGAGGTCGGTCACGGTGACCGCGCCTCCGTCGGTCACGGTGACGGCGCAGTGCAGCCGGGAGACGTCCGGGTCGTCCAGCGGGACGTCGGCCTCTGCGGAGCGTCCCAGGTGGACCTTGCCGCCCTGGAGAAGGTGGATGCCGCCCGCGTCGGGGCCGCCGGTGACATGCAGCCTGGCCTTGGCCGAGCCGTACGCCGTCAGCGCCGTGACGGCGGCACCGTGTGCGGGCAGCGCGGCCGGGGCCACCGGTGCGTACAGCGAGACGAGCGCGCCGTCCAGCAGCGGGGGTTCGCCGATGATCTGGCGGTGCGGATCGAGCCGCCGCGTTCCGGCGTAGACGACCACGGGTTCCTGGGAGGCTTCCTCCGTCGCCTCGCTCCCGGAGGAGGAGGCCGTCGCCAGGGCGGCAGCGGCCGAGGTCGCCAGGGCGTTCGTCACCGCGGAGAGCACCGTGCCGGCGGGCGCTGTGACCAGCACGTTCGCCTGTCCGACGGGCTGGCCCGGGTGCCCGGCGCGTGACTGGGCCGGCTGCTGCCGGGCGGTCGGGCGCGCCGCCGGTCCGGTGCCGCCGGGCTCGCCCGCGTCGGCCGCGCCGCGTGCGCCGCGCGGCGCCAGGGCGACAGTCAGCCGGATCTGCATCTGCGCCTCCAGGTCCCGTCCGCGCCGTGTGCCGGGCAGGCTGCCCGCCCACCACTGCGCTAGCGCGCCGGCACATCGTCCGTACCACTGCATGCATACTCGCACCCGCGACGGACAACGGGGCCCGTCCTGGCCATCCGCACGATCTTGCCGCGCGGAAGGATCTTGTCCGGGCAGCGGCGCCGCCGCAACCATCGCCACCCGGTGTGCGTCTACCCGGGGACCGGGAATCCGGGGAACGTCCGGCTCCCGCGTGCTCAGGCGCACGATCGTGTGCCCTGGTATCCGAGCGGGTGCCCGGGCGTGTGCACAGCGTGTGCCCGCGAGCACGAGCGTGTGCTCAACTGCACAGGCGGTGCACAGAAGCACATGCGGTGCACAAAAGCGCGCGGGTGCCCAAGAGCACAGCGCGCGGAGACCCGACACCGCCTTGCGTGGCGGCACTATTGTGGGCGGGATTGCAGTACGAGACCAGGGAGCGCATGACGTGCGGCCGGTAGGCAGCAAGTACCTGCTCGAAGAGCCGCTGGGGCGCGGCGCCACGGGCACCGTCTGGCGGGCCCGCCAGCGAGAGACGGCGGGCTCCGAGGCGGCGGTGGCCGGGCAGCCCGGCGAGACCGTCGCGATCAAGGTCCTCAAGGAGGAGCTGGCGAACGACCCCGACGTGGTGATGCGCTTCCTGCGGGAGCGCTCCGTGCTGCTTCGGCTGACGCACCACAACATCGTCAGAACCCGCGACCTGGTGGTCGAAGGCGATCTGCTGGCGCTCGTGATGGATCTCATCGAGGGCCCGGACCTCCATCGCTACCTGCGCGAGAACGGCCCGTTCTCGCCCATCGCAGCCTGTTTGGTCACCGCACAGGTGGCCGACGCGCTGGCGGCCAGCCACGCGGACGGCGTCGTGCACCGGGATCTGAAGCCCGCGAACGTCCTGCTCACCGAGGACGAGAACGGCATGCGCCCGATGCTCACCGACTTCGGCATCGCCCGCCTCGCCGATTCACCGGGGCTGACCCGTACCCAGGAGTTCGTCGGCACCCCGGCCTACGTCGCGCCCGAGTCGGCCGAGGGCCGCCCGCAGACCTCCGCCGTGGACATCTACGGCGCGGGCATCCTGCTGTACGAGCTGGTCAGCGGCTATCCGCCGTTCAGCGGGGACAGCGCGCTGGCCGTACTGCACCAGCACCTGGCGCAGGAGCCCGAGCGGCCCCGGAACATCCCCGACCCGCTGTGGACGGTCATCGAGCGCTGTCTGCGCAAGAACCCCGACGAGCGGCCCAGCGCCGTCAGCCTCGCGCGCGGTCTGCGTACGGTCGCCGACGGCATCGGTGCCCAGGCCACGCCGCAGGCCGCGAGCGCGGCGCTCGGAGTGGCCGCCCTGCTGGCGCCGGACCCGGCGCCCGCGCCGGTCCCGAACTCCGGCGGCGGAAGTGCCCCGGGTCCGGGTGCGGGGGAGTCGGACCAGACGCAGGTGCTGCCGCACAGCGGTGCGGCGGGCGCGGGCGGGCAGTACGACCCGTCGGCCGAGACCAACGTCCTCCCGCAGACCAGCGGCCCCCAGGGCGGTTACGGCGGCCAGGGGCCGGGCGGCAGCAACTCCGAGCCCACCCAGGTGATGTCCCCCGTCCCGGGCAACCCGCCGGACGGCGGCCAGGGCGGACCGCCGCAGCAGGAGGGCCCCCACCCGTGGGAGAACCAGCTGCGCGCGGCCCGGGACCGCAACGAGCAGACCCAGTTCCAGCCGCTCGACCCGAGCATGGACCCGCTGCGCCGACGCCCCCAGCGCCGCGCGGCCCCGCCGCCGCCTCCGCAGGGCGGTCAGTCCTACGGGCAGCAGCAGTACGGCGGACAGTACGGGCAGCAGCCGCCCACGCAGCCGCCGCCGCAGCGCTACGAACCGCAGCCGCCCCGGGGCCGGGAACCCAGGCCGCAGCAGCGGGAGCCGAGGCCGCCGCGCGAGCCCCGGCAGCGCCGTGAGCCGCGGCAGCGCAGCGCCAACCCCATGCGCATCCCGGGGCTGGGCTGTCTCAAGGGCTGTCTGTTCCTGATCGTCATCGTCGTGGTGGCGGGCGTGCTGGTCTGGAACTTCACGGACGCGCCGAAGTGGTGGGCCGAGGGCCAGAGTGCCTGGGAGACGACGAAGGACGTCTTCAACCAGATAGGGGACTTCTTCGGCCAGTTCAACAACTGACGAGCCGCCGGTGGCCGGTGACCGCACCGGCGGCAGCGGCTGACGAGTTGCCGGTGACGGTACGTCGAGTCACCGGCGACTACGGTGATTTGTCGACTCGTGAGCGGGGATTTCCCCCACAGAAGTGACAGTTACCGGCATCCGGGGCTCCCAACCTGGGCCTCGCCGCGTAGTTTTGTCGCCATGGCACGGAAGATCGGCAGTCGCTACACGGCACACCGGATCCTGGGGCGCGGGAGTGCCGGAACGGTGTGGCTCGGCGATGGACCCGAGGGTCCCGTCGCCATCAAGCTGCTGCGTGAGGACCTCGCCTCCGACCAGGATCTGGTCGAGCGGTTCGTGCAGGAACGCAGCGCCCTGCTCTGCCTCGACCACCCGCGCGTCGTCGGCGTCCGCGACCTGGTGGTGGACGGCAACGAGCTCGCCCTGGTCATGGATCTGGTGCGCGGTACCGATCTGCGCACCCGGCTGGAGCGGGACCGTCGCCTGGCGCCCGCTGCGGCCGTCGCCATCGCGGCCGACGTCGCCGACGCGCTGGCCGCCGCGCACGCCGCCGGTCTGGTGCACCGCGATGTGAAGCCGGAGAACGTGCTGCTGGACGCCCTCTCGCTGGAGGGCCCGGGCGGGGCGCCGCCCGCGCTGCTGACCGACTTCGGCGTCGCCAAGCTCATCGACTCGCCCAGCCGCACCCGTGCCACCTCGATCATCGGCACCCCGGACTATCTGGCGCCCGAGATCGTCGAGGGGCTGCCGCCGCGCGCCGCCGTCGACATCTACGCCCTGGCCACCGTGGTCTACGAACTGCTCGCGGGCTTCACCCCGTTCGGCGGCGGCCACCCCGGCGCGGTGCTGCGCCGGCATGTCACCGAGACCGTCGCACCGCTGCCCGGCATCCCGGACGAGCTGTGGCAGCTCATCCATCAGTGCCTCGCCAAGGCGCCTGCCTCCCGGCTGCGCGCCGCCGAGCTGGCGGCCCGGCTGCGGGAGCTGCTGCCGACGCTGGAGGGGCTGCCGCCGCTCGACATCGACGAGCAGGGCGAGGAGGGCTACGCCGAGTACGGCGACCACGACCAGGACGGTGACGGCGCGGACGCCGACGGCGCGGACGTCGAGCACTCCCTCTCCGGCGCCGGCGCGGCACCGGCCGCCGGCGGGGGCGCCGTGCCGCTCGTCCACTCACGGGTCGGCCCCGACGCGAACCGGGACACCCATACGAGCATGCGGGTGCCTGGCGAGGACGAGCTGGCCGGAGGAGCGCACGGCACGGCACGCGCCCCGCGGGCGTCGGGGGAGGCGCGGGCCGGGTCCGCGCGGCACCGTGTCGCCGTACGCCGCCGGCGGCTCAAGATCGGCGCCGCAGCCGCACTGCTGGCCGCGGCGCTCGCGGTCGGCGGCTGGCTGGCCTCGTCCGAGGAGGAGACCGGCTCGTTGCCCGCGCCCTCGTCTGGGTACTCGGGCGACTGACCGCCGCAGACGGCGGTGGCGGACCCGGCCCTGTGCCGGCACCCGCCCCGGAGCCGACTCCACGGGAGCACCTCATGACGGCGATCCCGGACCTCGTACGTGCCACCGGCCCCGTCCTGCCCACCGCCCGTGGCCCCCTCTCGGCGGCCGTGCTCACCGCGCTGACCGGCGGGCGCCCCGAGACAGCGGCGCTGTTCCGCGAGGCCGGTGCGGAGGCCGGGCCGGAGCCCGGAAGCGAGGCCGCAGCCGCCGACCCGTACGGCGAGGACCTGCAACTGGCCCTCTATGTGCTCTACGAACTGCACTACCGGGGCTTCGCGGGGGTGCCGGAGGGCCGTGAGTGGGACCCCGACCTGCTGCGGGTGCGCGGAGTGCTGGAGGACCGGTTCCTGACGGCCCTGCGCAGGGACGTCCCGGCCGGCCGTACGGTGGCCGACGCCTTCGGCGAGCTGCTGCTGGAGCCGGCCGGCCCCGTGGCGCTGCACGGCGACGACCAGCAGGAGAGCGTGGCCGCCTACCTCCAGCACCGCGGGGAGCTGTGGCAGCTGCGCGAGTACGCGGCCCTGCGCTCCCTCTATCACCTGAAAGAGGCCGACCCGCACGCCTGGGTGATCCCGCGCCTCGCGGGGCGGGCCAAGGCCGCGATGGTCGCCGTCGAGTACGACGAGTTCGGTGCCGGACGGGCCGAGAACGTGCACGCCCGGCTCTTCGCCGAGCTGCTGCGCGACCTGGATCTGGACGCCGCGTACGGGCACTATCTGGACGCCGCACCGGGACCGGCGCTCGCGCCCGTCAACCTGATGTCGCTCTTCGGGCTGCACCGGTCGCTGCGCGGTGCCCTGGTCGGCCACTTCGCCTGTGTGGAGATCACCTCCTCGCCCGGCTCCCGCCGCCTTGCCGCCGCGCTGCGCCGCCTGGAGGCGGGAGAGGCGGCCCAGCGCTTCTACGACGAGCATGTGGAGGCCGATGCGGTGCACGAGCAGGTGGTGCGCCGGGAGGTGGTCGGCGGTCTGCTGGAGGACGAGCCCGCGCTGGAGTCCGACGTCGCCTTCGGCGCGGACGCCACGGTCTTCCTGGAGGACCGGCTGGGCGCGGCCCTGCTGGAGTGCTGGCGGGTCGGCGCCTCGGCGCTGCGCGTCCCCCTCCAGCCGCTCCCGCCGCCCGAGCCTTCCCCCGGTCCCGGGCCGACAGGTGCCCCCACGGCCTGGGCCGAAAGCCCGGATGCAGACCCGGACTGGGCATAGGAGGATTGCGGCATGGAGGATATTTCGGGTGCTCCGACGCTGCGGAGCGCGGGTGAGGTGGCCGAGGCCCGGAAGGCGCTGCTCTCCCGGCACGCCCATGTGATGGAGCCCGCCGCCGTCTCCCGGTGCCTGGGCGCGGACGCGGCGGACTGGCGCCGGTTCGCCGTCCACTGGGAGGACCTGGCCCACGACGAGTACGCGGCACAGGAGGGCACCTACAGGCTGCGCAGATACGGGCACTTCACCCTGGACCGCACCGGGGCGCTGCGCCCGATGCCGCACCTGGCCTTCGCACAGCCGGAGGACACCAACCCCCTCTACACCGGTGTGGACCGCCACTTCGAGCCGCTGACGGACGTCTTCGTCGCCGACCCGTTGTTCAAGTCGCTGATGCGGCTGCTGGGCCGGATCGCGAGCTGCCTGCAGGACGCCGACATCTGGAGCGTCAAGGTGCACCCGTTCCGGGTCGTCGCCTCGGCCGACAGCGCCGGGCTGCCGACCCCGGAGGGGCGGCACCGCGACGGCGTCACCCTGGTGACCTCCCTGATGATCGCCCGGGAGAACGCCGTCGGCGGACAGAGCAGCGTCTACATGCCCGACGGCGCCCGCATCCTGGTCACCACACTGCAGGAACCCGGCACCCTGCTGCTCGGCGACGACCGCGCCACCCTGCACGAGGTCGGCCCGCTCCGTCCTGCGGACACCACCCGGCCGGCCCGCCGTGATGTCCTGGTGACCACGCTGACCGCACACCACAGCGCGGAGCGTGACGCCCAAGTGGGCTAGGGCTGGGGTGGCGGGCTTGCGGTTAGGGTGGGGAGCGTGGCAGTCGTCGATGTATCCGAAGAGCTGAAGTCCCTCTCCTCCACCATGGAGTCGATCGAGGCCGTCCTTGACCTGGGCAAGCTGCGGTCAGACATCGCCGCGCTCGAGGAAGACGCGGCGGCCCCGGATCTGTGGGACGACGTCGAGAACGCACAGAAGGTGACCAGCCGGCTCTCCTACCTCCAGGGGCAGCTGCGGAAGGTCGAGGAGCTGCGCGGGCGGATCGACGATGTCGGGGTGCTCTTCGAGCTGGCCGAGAGCGAGGACGACGCCGACGCGCGCGCCGAGGCGGAGAACGAGCTGGCGGCCGTCCGCAAGACGGTGGACGAGCTGGAGGTCCGTACGCTGCTGTCCGGCGAGTACGACCCGCGCGAGGCGGTCGTCAGCGTCCGGGCCGAGGCAGGCGGTGTGGACGCCGCCGACTTCGCCGAGCAGCTGATGCGGATGTATCTGCGCTGGGCCGAGCGGCGCGGCTACCCCACCGAGGTGTTCGACATCTCCTACGCGGAGGAGGCGGGCATCAAGTCCGCGACCTTCACCGTCAAGGCGCCGTACGCCTACGGCACGCTCTCCGTCGAGCAGGGCACGCACCGGATGGTGCGCATCTCGCCGTTCGACAACCAGGGCCGCCGCCAGACCTCGTTCGCCGGGGTCGAGGTGCTGCCCGTCGTCGAGCAGGTCGACCACATCGACATCCCCGAGAACGAGCTGCGGATCGACGTATTCCGCTCGTCCGGGCCCGGCGGCCAGTCGGTGAACACCACGGACTCCGCGGTCCGGATGACGCACCTGCCGACCGGCATCGTCGTCTCCTGCCAGAACGAGAAGTCGCAGATCCAGAACCGTGCCGCCGCCATGCGCGTCATGCAGGCCCGGCTGCTGGCCTACCGCCGTCAGGAGGAGCAGGCCAAGATGGACGCCCTCAAGGGCGACGGCGGCAACTCCTGGGGCAGCCAGATGCGTTCGTATGTGCTGCACCCGTACCAGATGGTCAAGGACTTGCGCACCGAATACGAGGTGGGCAACCCGCAGGGCGTGCTGGACGGTGACATCGACAGCTTTCTGGAAGCCGGGATTCGCTGGCGTAAGCAGCAGGAACAGACGCAGGTCTGACGGCGGATCAGTTCCGTATTCAATTCTGTTCAACGGTTCTTCGCTTGACGGGCATGTAAGAGCTGGGGAAAGCTGTTCGCTCGGCATGCCTGTGTCAGGGGCGCACGGACGGGGTTCAGAGCCCCGGTGAGCAAAAGGCGGCAGTCCGGGGTGGGGCACGCATTTTGCCTCGACGGTAAGCCCGGTGCGGGTCGCGCTCCACGCGCAGCTGCCCCATCCACGAGTACAGCTACTGGGGGTAGTTGGAACATGAGCAAATCGAAGACGCGGCTGCGGGTCGCGCGGATAGCCGCTGCTGCGGTGTTCGCCGCCGGCGCCTCGCTGACCGCCGCGGGCGCCGCGCAGGCCGCGGGCCTTGGTGACACCGACGGTGCCACCAAGGCCGCCGAGAACGACGGCATCATCGGCGGCATCATCGGCGGCGGCGACAGCGGCAGCTCCGGCGGTGACGACGGTGGCACCTCCGGCGGTGACGACGGCGGCATCAGCGGCACCGTCACCATCGGCGGCGAGGACAACGGTGGCAACGATGGCGGTGTCGCCAACAATGGCGGCAACGGCAACGGTGGCAACGATGGCGGTGTCGCCAACAACGGTGGCAACGGCAACGGTGGCAACGACGGCGGTGTCGCCAACAATGGCGGCAACGGCAACGGTGGCAACGACGGCGGTGTCGCCAACAACGGTGGCAACGGCAACGGTGGCAACGACGGCGGTGCGGCCAACAACGGCGGCAACGGCAACGGCGGGAACGGCGGCAACGGTGGCGGCGGCGAGGAGCCCGCGACCACCGGCGGTTCCGGCGGTGGCGACGACGACACCTGCGACCTCGACGGCGACCAGGTGAACTGCGAGGGCGGCGGCGCCGACCCGGACAGCGCGGGCAGCCAGCCGGTCGAGGACAGCAAGCCGGCGGCTCCGGGCAAGAAGCAGGACGAGCTGGCCGAGACCGGTTCCAGCGAGACGACGTTCCTGCTGGTGGGCGCGGCGACGATGATCGCCGGCGGGATCGGCTTCCGCCTGATGCCGCGGCTGGCCTCGCGGCGTACTGCTGCCTAAGAGCTAGCTCACAACAGCGCGCTGGGTCGCGGTGGTCTCACGACCGCCGGACCCAGCGCGTTGTGGTGTCGCCCCGAGTGCGCTCAAGCCGTCGCTACGCGCTGTGCTACCAGCGCTACTGCTATCAGTGTGGCCAACAAGGCGATCAGTGCCGTGGGGGAAAGGTGCGCCAGCGGTGCTTCCCGGTGCAGCCGCTCCCGGTGGGCACGGCACACGGCGCAGCGGCCCTCGCTCACGGGCCCCGCGCAGTTGGCACACACCAGTCGATCGCATGTCATGCGAACTCCTCCTCAGTCGCGCCAACGCCACCCGTGAGTGATTCGTTCCCCAGGGGTGCTCTCCACCACTCTGCCAGGTGAGGCGGCCTTCCGCCGAAACCACCAGTTCACGGGAACGGGCGGGCGGAAACAGGCAGGCAGGACAGGGGTACTCCCTGCTCCGGAGCTTGCCGGAGGAGCTCGGGGGAGGTTGCTCAGAGTGTGCGCCGGTGCCGCGTGCGCAGCACACCACGCTTCGCGTATGGTCGCCCACACCGCCCCCCGGCAGACGCTGGGAGGCTCATCCAGGGGGCCGCACCGCGGCTTCCGTTGTCCCTACCCAGGTCGACGTGGTGTATCCGTGATCCGATTCGACAGCGTCTCCAAGTCCTATCCCAAGCAGAACCGTCCAGCGCTCCGCGATGTCTCGCTGGAGATCGAGCGCGGCGAGTTCGTGTTCCTGGTGGGCTCCTCCGGTTCCGGCAAATCCACCTTCCTGCGGCTGATCCTGCGCGAGGAGCGCGCCAGCTCCGGGCAGGTGCATGTGCTCGGCAAGGATCTGGCCCGGTTGTCGAACTGGAAGGTGCCGCACATGCGGCGGCAGCTCGGCACCGTCTTCCAGGACTTCCGGCTGCTGGGCAACAAGACCGTCGGCGAGAACGTCGCCTTCGCGCTGGAGGTGATCGGCAAGTCCCGCGGTCAGATCCGCAAGACGGTGCCGGAGGTCCTCGACCTCGTCGGTCTGGGCGGCAAGGAGGGCCGGATGCCCGGCGAGCTGTCCGGTGGTGAGCAGCAGCGCGTGGCCATCGCGCGCGCCTTCGCCAACCGGCCCATGCTGCTGATCGCCGACGAGCCGACCGGCAACCTCGACCCGCAGACCTCCGTCGGCATCATGAAGTTGCTCGACCGCATCAACCGCACGGGGACCACCGTGGTGATGGCCACCCACGACCAGCAGATCGTCGACCAGATGCGCAAGCGCGTCGTCGAACTCGAGATGGGCCGCCTCGTGCGCGACCAGTCGCGCGGCGTCTACGGATACCAGCACTGAGGCACCAGCACTGAGGAAAGGACGCCATGCGCGCCCAGTTCGTCCTGTCGGAGATCGGCGTCGGTCTCCGTCGCAATCTCACGATGACCTTCGCGGTGATCGTCTCCGTCGCCCTGTCGCTCGCGCTCGCGGGCGGTTCGCTGCTCGCGCGCGAGCAGGTGAGCACGATGAAGGGGTACTGGTACGACAAGGTCCAGGTCTCCATCTATCTGTGCAACAAGAACGACGCCTCCTCGGACCCCAACTGTGCCAAGGGCGCCGTCACCCAGCAGCAGAAGAGCGAGATCAAGACCGACCTCAAGAAGCTCGACGTCGTGGACAAGATCTACTACGAGTCGGCCGACGAGGCGTACAAGCACTACAAGGAGCAGTTCAAGGACTCGCCGCTGGCCGACTCGCTGACGCCGGACCAGATGCAGGAGTCCTATCGGGTCAAGCTCAAGGACCCGACGAAGTACCAGGTCCTGCAGACTGCGTTCTCCGGCAGACAGGGCGTCCAGGAGGTGCAGGACCAGCGCAGCTTGCTGGAGAACCTCTTCAACCTCCTCAACGGCATGAACATCGCGGCGCTGTGTGTGATGGCGCTGATGCTGGTCGTTGCGCTGCTGCTGATCGTCAACACCGTGCGGGTGTCGGCGTTCAGCAGGCGCCGGGAGACCGGGATCATGCGGCTGGTCGGCGCCTCCAGCTTCTACATCCAGATGCCGTTCATCCTGGAGGCCGCCATCGCGGGGCTGATCGGCGCCGGGTTCGCCTGCGTGCTGCTCGTCCTCGGCAAGTACTTCCTGATCAACAACTGGCTCCAGCAGAAGATCGTCCTGATCAACTTCATCGGCTGGGACGCGGTGATCAAGGTGCTGCCGCTGATCGTCGCCGTGGGGGTGCTGATGCCTGCGGTGGCAGCCTTCTTCACGTTGCGCAAGTACCTGAAGGTGTGACGCAGGACGCGGGGCGCCGTGGGCCCAACGCCCCATGCGGCGCCCCGCACTGGCCTACACTCCGGACCATGCCAGGCTCGTGGTTCCTCGACACGCGCCCGCGCCGGCCGCGGCGCGGGACCCTGACACTGGTCTTCGCCGGCGTGCTGGCGACCGGCGCGGCCACCGGAGCCTTCGGCGGAGAGCTGGCCGCGTTCGGCTCGGGCTCACCCCAGAGCGCGGCCCACGGCGCGGGCCGCGCCGCACCGGGCGGCCCGCCGCAGGGCTCCGCCGATGCAAAGGGCGCACCGTCCGGCTCGCACAAGGCCCGCGAGCGCGCCGGGGACGCCGACGCGGACGCCGTCGTCAGCCGCAGCGGCGACCGCTGGTCCGCCGCCTATTCGGCCCGCGAGTACGAGGGGCTGCGGCAGGCCCTGGACGGCTCGTACGTGGGCGTCGGCATCTCCGTACGGCAGGCCCGCGGCGCCGGAGCAGGCTCGGACGACGGTACGGTCACGGCCACGGACCACGAGAGCGCCACCGACCGCAGGACCGCCGTCGGCCGGTCGCCGCGCCGTACCGCTGTCGAGGTGGATCGCGTACAGCCCGGCAGCCCCGCCGACCGCGCCGGGGTCCGGGCCGGGGACCGGCTGCGCTCGGTGGACGGGCACCGGGTCACCGGGAAGCCGGTCACCGCCGTCGTGGCGCTGCTGCGCGGCTCCGATCCCGCGTCCCCGACCGGCGCCGCCGAGCCCGGCAGCCGGGTCCGGCTCCACCTCACCCGCGGCGGCACCGATCTGCACCGCACCCTGCGCCGCGAGCGGCTGACGACCGAGTCGGTGCGGGTGGACCGGATCGGTGACGGTGTCACCCGCGTCAAGATCGGCTCCTTCACCCGGGGCTCCGGCGAGCAGGTACGCAGAGCGGTCCGCGAGCGGGTGCCCGCCGACGGCCCGGTCCTGCTCGACCTGCGGGGCAACTCCGGAGGGCTGGTCGACGAGGCGGTCACCGCGGCCGGGGCCTTCCTCGACGGCGGACTGGTCGCCACGTACGACCAGGACGGCACCGAGCGCGCGCTGTACACCGAGGACGACAACGGCGCGGAGGGCGGCGCGGACGACGTCGAGCGGCGCCCCCTCGTGGTG
Source organism: Streptomyces sp. 3N207 (assembly GCF_052246355.1). Classification (NCBI taxonomy): domain Bacteria; kingdom Bacillati; phylum Actinomycetota; class Actinomycetes; order Kitasatosporales; family Streptomycetaceae; genus Streptomyces; species Streptomyces sp. 3N207. Next base: position 57,981 of record NZ_JBQQBV010000006.1, read on the forward strand.
CTGGTGGACGGCGGGACGATGAGCGCCGCCGAGATGCTGACCGGCGCGTTGCAGGACCGGGGGCGCGCCGTGGTGGTCGGTTCCCGCACCTTCGGCAAGGGCTCGGTGCAGATGCCCCGGCCCCAGTCGGACGGTTCCGTCGCCGAGCTGACAGTCGGTCACTACACGACTCCGTCGGGTCGCGACGTGGAGGGGCACGGCATTGCGCCCGATCTCCCGATGCGCAGCCGGGGCGAGTCCACGGACCGGGCGAGAACAGTATTGAGTGGCCTCGAAGCCCGGTCGTAGTGGGAGAATGGCCTGGCTATGGCGAAGATGAAGACGACACGTACCCAGGCCAAGTCCAAGGCCAAGGACGACAAGGACGCCCGGAAGCTCGTCGCGCAGAACAAAAAGGCGCGCCACGACTATCTCGTGCTGGACACGTACGAGTGCGGCATCGCGCTGACGGGAACCGAGGTCAAGTCGCTGCGCCAGGGCCGGGCCTCGCTCGTCGACGGCTTCGCCCAGATCGACGGCGGCGAGGTGTGGCTGCACAACGTGCACATCCCCGAGTACGCGCAGGGCACCTGGACCAACCACGCGGCCCGGCGTAAGCGGAAGCTGCTGCTCCATCGTGCCGAGATCGACAAGCTGACCGGCAAGCTCCAGGAGACGGGCTACACCCTCGTGCCGCTCCAGCTCTACTTCTACCGGGGCCGGGCGAAGGTCGAGATCGCCCTGGCCAGGGGTAAGAAGGAGTACGACAAGCGGCAGACGCTCCGCGAGAAGCAGGACCGCCGGGAGGCGGATCGCGCGATGTCGGCCGCCCGCCGCCGCCAGCGCGCCCACGCCTGACCTTACGGGGGCCGCAGGAATAGTCCCCGGAGTCAAATGGTTGGCACCTGTGCGATGTGGTCACGTATCATGGCCAGCAGCACTGCCCGCCAGGGTGCGTGTGCAGATTGTTAACTCAACACGGGGATGATCGGTTTCGACAGCGAACGTCGAAGCAGGGGAAGCGAGCCGAGGAACGCGGCAATGATCTCGTAAACCATGTGCCGCAAAAAAATAATCGCCAACACCAAGCGCGATTCCTTCGCCCTCGCTGCCTAAGTAGCGACTGCGAAGTGTCAGCCCGGGGTAGTTCCCGCCCCGGTTCCTGGCATCAGCTAAGGGAACTCACCGCGTAGGTCCGGTCACGGGACCTACCGGGACATCACACAGTGACTGGGCCCGTCGGAGACTTGTCCGCGTGATCTCCGGGGCCGAGAAAATCGCAGCGGACTGCGCTCGGAGAAGCCCTGTTTCCACTTCGTTGGACGCGGGTTCGATTCCCGCCATCTCCACGAAGGCGAGAGGCGAGGTGTGCCCACGGAAAGCGTGGGCCGCCTCGCCTTCGTCGTTTTTGCGCGGCTTCGCCGCGCGTGGCGGGGGCTTCGCCACCCGCACCCCCGGCGCCTGTGCGTGGTGGCGGCTGGTGTGTGAGGGCGGCCTCGCCTTCGTTGTTCTTGCGCGGCTTCGCCGCCGGGGGGCTTCGCCCCCCTTTTTTCCGCGTGGGGCGGGGCGGCGTCGGTCGCTTGGGCTGCCTCGCGCTCCCTCACAAGTCCGCCGCGACGGCGTTAGCCCTTCCCCTCGGCTCAGTCGCCAAAGCGTGCTCTGATAGGGGACATGGGACGGGGCACAGTAACGGACAACTTGCCGGCGCGGCTGTTTCTGCTCGCGTGTGATGTCGACAAGGAGCAGCTCAAGTGGGGCGACGAACTGGGCTATGCGATACGCGCTGCCACGCTGGCGGAGCTGGAGGCACGGGGCTGCCTCAAGGACGACAAGGGCAAGGCCCGGCCGGCTGGAGACCACCGCACTGGTGACCCCGTGCTCGACGGTGCACTCCGCACCATCGCGGAGTATCCCCGTGCCCGGCGCTGGAGCACTCTGGTGCAGTGGAAGCGCCGTGAGACCTGCCTCGCGGTGGAGGAACAGCTGGCCGGGGCGGGGATCATCTCCGTGGAGAGCAGGACGCTGCGCCGTAAGCGCATCGTCGTGCGTGACCGGAGTCTGCCGGGGGAGCTGCGCAAGGAGGCCGTCGCCACGCTGACCGGCACGGAGCCGGTGGCGGGGATCGAGCCCGCGCGGGCGGCGCTGGCCTCGTTCGCGGCGCTGACCCGGCTGTGTCCGGAGCTGAGCTGGCGTGTGCGGTACCAGAACCGCCGCCGTCTCAAGGAGCTGACGGCGCGGGCCGGGGTGGCAGGGAAGGCGCTGAAGAAGGCGCTGGACGAGCGAGCCGCAGCCAGCAGCGGCAGCGGCGGGGGCTGAGTTCATCGCCCGGGGTGTCTACCCTGCGAAGGAACGGACCGGAGCGGAAGGAGCGCCGCATGGTCCGCAACAGAGAGCCGGATCCGGAGCCCCTGGGGCCCTCGTCATTGACGTGGAAGTACTTCGGGGACTGGCGCGGCGTGCTGCTGGCTCCGTGGGCGGGGGCGATGCAGAACATGCATCCGCAGCTCGGCTCGGGAGTCGCCGAGCACTCCCGGTTCTTCGAGGAGCGCTGGCAGCGGCTGTTCCGTTCGCTCTACCCGATCGGGGGCGTCGTCTACGACGGGCCCCGCGCTGCGGAGACGGCGCGCCAGGTGCGCGGGTACCACCGCACCATCAAGGGCACCGATCGTGAGGGCCGCCCGTATCACGCGCTGGACCCCGACACGTTCTACTGGGCGCACGCCACCTTCTTCGTGCTGACCCTGCTCATCGCCGACCGGCTCGGTCCCGGGCTGACGGAGGCGGAGAAGCGGCAGCTGTTCGACGAGCATGTGCGGTGGTGGCGGATGTACGGGATGAGCATGCGTCCCGTACCGGCCGACTGGGAGGCGTTCTGTGAGTACTGGACGCACATGGCCGAGAACGTGCTGGAGGACAACAGGCCCACCCGCGATGTGCTCGATCTGACGCTGATCGCGAAGCCGCCCGCGCTGTGGCTGCTGCCGGACGTCGTATGGCGCCTGGTGCGCGGCCCGCAGGCGCGGGCTTTCGTATGGTTCACGGTCGGTTTCTTCCCGCCCGCCGTACGGCGCCGCCTCGGCTATATGTGGACCGCACGTGACGAGCGCCGGCTGCGCAGGGTCGGGCGGATCATCAACTGGGGCTGGAAGCTGGTCCCTCCCTCGCGCCGCTTCCACCCGAGGGCGCGGGCGGGCTGGGAGCGCGAGCGGGGTGCGCGGGCGCCGGACGCGCCCGCGGTGGAGACGCCGGCCCGCAATCTGCCGCTGCCCGGGGAGCGGGACCGGCCGCAGCACTACTCACCCGGCGTGTGAGAGCCGGGGCGGCGGTGCGTCACCCGTGCGCAACGGGGCGGGCGGCCAAGAGGGTGGCGAGTACGGCGGCGGTGGCCGCCGCCGCGAGGGGGACGGTGTAGGCCCACCCGGCGGAGCCGAGCGCCTCGGTGGCCCAGCCTCCGGTGGCCGATCCGGCGGCGATGCCGCCGAGCAGCGCGGTGACGGCCAGCGTCATGCCCTCGTTGAGCCGCCCGGCCGGGGTGAGCCGCTGGACGAGGGCCATGCCGGTGACCATGGTCGGTGCCGTCGCCATGCCCGCCACCAGGAGCGCTCCGGCCAGCAGTGGCAGCGGGGCCGTCAGCGAGACGAGCAGCGGCAGGGTCAGCAACGCGGCCATGGCGCCCACGCATCCGGCCAGTCGGCGCCGGTCGGAGCGGGCGGGCGGCAGCGCGCCGAAGGCCAGCCCGGCGAGCGCTGAGCCGGCCGCCTGGCAGGCGAGGACGGCACCGGCCGCCGCGCGGTGGCCCTCCCCGTCCGCATGGGCCAGGGTGACCACTTCCAGCGCGCCGAACACCGCGCCGGTGGCGAGGAAGACCAGCAGCAGCGCGGGCATGCCGGGCTGCCGAAGCGGTGCCGGACCGGCATGGGTGCTGCTCGGGCCCGGTGGCGGTTCGGTCGAGCGCTGCGCAAGGAACAGCAGCATTCCGGCGAGCAGCAGCCCGCACCCGGCGAGCGTTCCGGCCTGGGGGAAGAGCGCGGTGCACAGCAGGGCGGCGAGGACGGGACCGAGCACGTAGCACAGTTCGTCCGCGGCCTGTTCGAAGGAGTTGGCGGTGTGCCGGGCGGCTGTGTCGTCGCGCAGCAGATACGCCCAGCGGGCGCGCGCCATGCCGCCGGTGTTGGGGGTGGTCGCGGTGGCGGCGTAGGCGGCGAAGAGCGTCCAGTCGGGCGCGTGCGTCCGTACGCACACCACGAGCGCGAGGGAGCCGAGCAGCGCGAGCAGGGTGGCGGGCAGCGCGATCCGCGCCTGTCCGTACCGGTCCACGAGGCGCGCCACGAGCGGTCCGGTCAGCGCGGTCGCCGCCAGCCCGGCCGCGGTGACGCTCCCGGCCAGCGCGTACGAGCCGCGCTCGCCCGCGATCATCAGCACGGCGCTGACGGTGAACATGCCCATGGGCAGCCGCGCGAGCAGACCGCCGAGCGTGAAGCCGACGGTGCCGGGGCGGGCGAACAGCCGGGCGTACGGATTGCGCGGCAGGCTCCTTCGCGGCGGGCTCCTGCGAGGCGGCGGCGGTGCGGGCCGCGCCACGACGAGGGTGCTGCCGTGGACGGCGTACAACGGTCGGGCGGGGAGGACAGTACGGTGGTAGACGGGCATGCGGTACAGCGTTGCCGCAGGTGGGAGGCGGGGTCCAACACCTGTTGGCGGCCCTTTCACACAACTGTGTTGTGAATCGCGCCGCCCGCGCTTACGGTCTCCCGGTGTCCAGCGATCTCTCTCCACGCCTGCTGCGGGCGTTCATGGCGGTCGCGGAGGAGCTGCACTTCACGCGCGCTGCCGCCCGGCTGTACGTGGCACAGCAGGCGCTCAGCCGTGACATCCGCTCGCTGGAGCGGGAGTTGGGCGCCGTGCTCTTCGTCCGCAGCACCCGGCAGGTGGCGCTCACTCCGGAGGGCGAGCAGCTGCTTCCGTACGCCCGGGGAGTGTTGGCGGCACATGACGAGCTGGCCGCAGCTTTCGGGCGGGGCAGCGCGGCGGCGGGACAGCGTCCGCTGGCCGTCGACGTGGCGGCGCCCGTCTCCACCGGGCAGCGGGTGCTGGAGGCGGCACGGGAGGCGGCGCCGGGCGTCGAGTTCGTCGCCCGCTACCACAGCGGTCTGACAGCTGCCGCCGCCGACATCCTCGCGGGCCGCCTCGATGTCGCCTTCGGCCGGGCGGCCGGGCTGCCGCGCGAGATGCTGGCCGGGCTGGAGTACCACCTGGTGCGGTACGAGCGCGTCGCCGTACTGCTGCCGGAGCAGCACCGTCCCCCGGGAGCCGGGCCGGGCGAGATGCCGCTGGCGGCGTTGGAGGGGGAGACGCTGTACGCCGGTGCCGGGAACCCGGACACCGCCGAGTGGACCTCCTACGCCCGCGCGCTGTTCGAGGGGCGCGGCATCCGACTGGCGGCGCCGTTCCCGAAGATCGAGGGGGAGCGGGAGTTCGCCCGGGTGGTGCGGGGGAAGGGCTGGTCGGTGCTGGCGACCGAGGTTTTCATCGGTATCGAGGGCATGGTGCTGCGCCCGCTGATCGAGCCGGTGCCGCTGTCGCCGGTCTCGATGGTGTGGCGCCGGGGCCTGCGGCACCCCGGCCTCGCCGCGCTGCGTGGGACCGCAGGGGAGTTGGGCGCCGCCGGCGGGTGGCTGCGCCGCCCCGCCGGAAGCTGGCTCCCGGCCCCGGACGAGGCCCTGCACCACCCATGACGGCCACCTACGATGACCCGATGTCCCGGACCGACCTGAAGCCGTACTGGAACACCAACGTCGCCCGCCATCCGGGCATCCTGCGCGCCGTTCCCGAGGGGTGCGGCGAGGCGCTGGACGTCGGCTGCGGCGACGGGCTGCTGGCCCGGAAACTGACCGGCCGGGCGCAGCGTGTCACCGGGATCGACAGCTCGGCACAGATGATCTCCCGCGCCCGTGAACTCGCCGGTGACCGCCCGGGTCTGGACTTCGTCCAGGAGGACTTCCGCACCGCCGACCTCCTCGCAGGGGGCTACGACTTCATCTGCTCGGTGTCCACCATCCACCACATGGACTTCGAGACGGCCCTCCTCCGCATGCGCGAACTGCTCCGCCCCGGCGGCACGCTGGTGGTGGTCGGTCTGGCCCGCGAGGCGACTCCGGCGGACTGGGCGGCGCGGATCGCGACCCTCCCTCTCGTACGGATCACCAAAGTGCTGCGCCGCGCGAGCGGGCCGGAAGGGATGCCGGCTGCCGATCCGCAGATGAGTTACGGGCAGGTGCGGGGCGCTGCGCGGCGGCTGCTGCCAGGTGTGCGGTATCGCTGGCACGTGCTCCGTCGGTACTCGCTGACCTGGCAGAAGCCCGCCATTTGACGCACCCCGTCTTTGGGCCGGTAAGGGGGTGCCCCTGCCGACGCTTGCGGGCTGCGGGTGAGCTGTGGTTGCTCGCGCCCACGCGGCGGAGCCGCACATGGACACAGCCCCGCGCCCCTGACGGGGCGCGACCCCCCTGCGGGGTTTGGGCAGCCGTCAGGCGTTGGTGCCCGCGTCCACGGTGAAGGTGGAGCCGGTGGTGCCGGAGCTGTCCGGGCCGACCAGGTGGGCGACCAGGGCGGCGATGCCCTCGGGGGTGCCGTAGCGGCCGAGGGCGGTCAGCGAGCGCTGGGCGTCGGCCCGTGCGCCGCTGTCGGCGGGGTTCATCTCGGTGTCCGTCGAGCCGGGCTGGACGAGGTTGGCGGTGATGCCACGGGCGCCCAGGTCGCGGGCCAGCCCCCGAGTGAGGCCGCTGAGTGCGGACTTGGATGCGGCGTAGAGCGTGACGCCGGGGCCCGGAACGCGGTCGGCGAGGTTGCTGCCGATGGTGACGATCCGTCCGCCCTCCGTCATGTGCCCGGCCGCCGCCTGTGCACCGAGCAGCGCGGCGCGCACATGGATCGCCAGGGTGCGGTCGATCTCCGCCACCGTGACGTCCTCCAGCGGGCCGTTGGGGAAGATGCCGGCGTTGTTGACGAGGATGTCGAAGCGGCCGAACTCACGCGCCGTACGGTGCACGGCCTCCACGGGGTCGGTGGCCGACGCGCTGTCCGCCTGGACGATCAGCGCGCGGCGGCCGGTGGCGCGGATGTCCTCGGCGACCTCCTTGGCCCGGCCCTCCGCGCTGACGTACGTCAGCGCGACGTCTGCGCCGTCCGCCGCGAGCCTCCTGGCGACGGCCGCGCCTATCCCCCTGCTCCCGCCGGTGACCAGCGCTGCCTTGCCGCTGAGCGGGAGTGTCGATGTCGACGTCATGGCTGTCCTCTTTCGTGTCGCATGCGGAGCCGCCCGCCATTTCTGTAGCGAGCGCTCAATAATTAACGCAGGGGTATCCTCGGCAGTCAAGGACTTTCGGTAGCGAGCGCTAAATAAACTTCTATCCGCGCACAGGAAGGGGCCGGTGATGGCGACACGCGGACGGCCACGGGCCTTCGACCGGGACGCCGCGCTCGAACAGGCGATGCGCGTCTTCTGGGAGCACGGATACGAGGCGACCACGATGGCCGAACTCACCGAGGCCATGGGCATCAGACCGCCGAGCCTGTACGCCGCCTTCGGCTCGAAGGAGGGCCTCTTCCGCGAGGCGGTGGAGCTGTACGAGCGGACCGACGGCACGATCAGCCGCGTCGCACTGTCCGAGGCGCCCACGGCCCGCGAGGGGGTGCATGACGCGCTGCGCAGCAATGTGATCGCCTACACCGACCCCGACAAGCCGCGCGGCTGCATGATCGTTCTCGCCGCCACCAACTGCACCCCGGAGAACGAGGGCGTCCGCGCCCTGCTCGCCGAGGACCGCCGGGGGACGGAGCACATGTTCCGCGAGCGCGTGGACCGCGGGATCGCGGAGGGCGATGTCCCGCGCGGCACCGACAGCAGCACGCTCGGTGCCTTCTACGCGACCGTTCTGTTCGGCCTCTCCGTCCAGGCGAAGGACGGCGTCCCGCGCAGCGAACTGCTCGCCGTCGTGGACGCTTCCGTGGCGGCCTGGGACAGCCTCACATCCCCGGGCTGACCCTGCCGCCCCCTCAGCGCTGGTAGAGGCCGACGATGTTGCCGCTCGCCAGTGCCGCACCGTCAACCGCGCGGTGCACGTCCTCGGCGGAGGCATTGTCGGGGACCTGTACGGAGTCGGGCAGGGCGTAGAGCCGGAAGAAGTAGCGGTGGGCCTCGTCCCCCGCGGGCGGCTGCGGGCCGCCCCAGCCGGTCCCGCCGAAGCCGTTGGTGAGGGGGGCGCCGCCCTGGGGTGTCTCGCCGGGTTCCACCGACCGTACGTCCGGGTCGATGCCGGTGACCAGCCAGTGCACGAAGGTGCCGGACGGCGCGTCCGGATCCTCGCAGAGCAGCAGCAACTCGGCGGTGCCGTTCGGTACGCCGGACCACTGGAGGGGAGGGGAGGTGTCGTCGCCGTCGCGTGTGTAGCGGCGCGGGATGATCGCGTGGTCGGTGAACGCCGTGCTGGTGAGTTCGATGCCTGCCATGCACGGACGGGTAACCCGGCTGCGGCCCCGGGTATCGCGCCGTGGGCCAGGTAGCCGACGAAGAATCACCGGCCGGGGGGCGCGGGCCCGGCGGCAGGATCACCCCTTGCGGCGCCCTGTCTCCCTCGCCCGCCACCCGACGACCGGCACCACCAGCAGCGCCACCGCGCCGCCCACTGCCAGTACCACCGACGGCGACGAACGGTCCAGCAGTGCGCCGCCCGCCAATGCGCCCGTCGAGATGGTGGCCTGGAACGAGGCGGTGAACAGTGTCGAGGACGCCTCGACGGCCCCCGGCGCGGCCTTGGCGAACAGGGTCTGGGAGCAGACCGGCACGGCACCGTAGCCGACTCCCCACGCCACCAGCAGCACGAATGCGCCCACCTGTGTGCCCCAAGCTCCTCCGGCAAGCTCCGGAGCAGGGAGGTGCCCCCGGCCGAGCACCGGCAGCAGCAGCGTCGCGGCGGCGATCACCGCCGCTGCTGCCGCGAACGTCCCGTACGGCCGACGGGCGGCGGCCGGGCCGCCCAGGAAGTTGCCGAGCATCCCCGCGGCTCCGTACGTCAACAGCGCCACGGTGATCAGCCCGGGACCCGCCTGAGTGACCTGCTCCAGGAACGGTGTGACGTAGGTGTACGTGCCGAAGTGCGCCAGCACGATCAGGAACGTGACGAGCAGCGCGAACCGCGTATCGCTCCGGCCGAGTTGCCGGCCGAGCGTACGCAGCCGCGTGGCCTGCTCGGGCGGGAGCGGCGGCAGCACCGTCCACAGTGCCGCGAAGACCGCCAGCGACAGCACCCCCATCGCGGCGAACGCCGTCCGCCACCCCGCAACGTCCCCCACGAACGTGCCCAGCGGCACCCCGAGCACCGAGCCGAGCGGCACCGCCGCGAAGATCACCGACGTCGCCCGCCCCACCGCCGGCGCCGCGACCAGCCGCGGAGCCAGCCCCGCCGCGATCGACCAGAACCCCCCGATCGTGACCCCCACCGCAGCGCGCGAGACGAGAATCCAGCCGTAGCCGTCAGCCGTGGCGGCGACGAAGTTCGCCAGCGCCAGCAGCAGCATGAACGCACCCAGCATCCGCCGCCGGTCCACCCGCGCCGTCGCCGCCGTCACCAGCGGCGCGGAGACCGCCGCCAGAAAGCCGGGCATCGTCATCATCAGCCCGGCCATCCCGTCCGAGACGGTGAAGTCCGCGCCGATCGAGGTGAGCAGCCCGATGGGCAGGATCTCCGTCGTGACGAGGGAGAACAGCCCTGCCGTCACGGACACCACCGCCAGCTGCGATCGTCGTACTGGTGTGCGCACTGTTTCCATGCGTCCGAGTCCAGCAAGGCCGCCGCCCGAGAGCTGGCGGGATCACGCCCTCAACGATCCTCAGCCGGGGAAGCTGAGATAGCGAGGCGGCACCGCAGCGGTGAGCCACACGCCGTTCTCGCTCCGGTGGAACACATATCCCTGCTCGTGCATGTGCGCCGCGGCGACCGTCAGCACGACGGCACGCCCCCGGCGGGCTCCCACCCGGGTCGCCGTATCGCGATCCGGTGAGAGATGGACGGCGTGCCGAGCCATGGGGCGTAGCCCCTCAGCGCGGATCGCGGCGAGGACGCGGGGCACGGTGCCGTGGAAGAGCACCGGCGGCGGCGCCAGCGCCGGGAGCTCCAACTCGACGTCGACGGTGTGCCCTTGGTTCGCCCGGATACGGGTGCCGTCGGCGGAGAGGGCGTAGCGCTGCTTGTCGTTGGTGGCCACCACCTCTTCGAGCTCGGCCCGCGTGAGGGGGAACCCGTGCTCCCGGGCGGCTGTCAGCAACTTGTCGACGCGGGCCCAGCCCTGCGCGTCGAGGTTGAGCCCGATGCGGGCGGGGTCATGGCGCAGATGGCGCGCCAGGTACTTGGAAACGCGGACGTTCCGCTTCTCGTTCATAGGGGACGAGTTCTCGTTCATATGGGACGAGGATGGCGCGTACGGACCATCGGCCGCATCGGATTATCGCCGGGTCGGGTTCTCACTCCCTGACCGCCGCCAGCAGCGCGGCGTGGGTCTGCTGGTCAGCTGCCACGATCAGGCCATCTGCGCCGCTGAACAGCGGCTGGCCGTGGATGCCGGTCAGCACGCACCCGGCGGCAGCACACAAGGCGATCCCGGCGGCGAAATGCACGTTGTCGCGCAGGTCGCCGTCGGTGACGTAGGCCGCTCTTCGGCCGGCGGCCACCCAGGCCACCGCCAGGCTGGTGGAGACGACGCGCGGCCTGAAGTGCTCGGCGAATCCCGGCGCTGTGAGGAGGCCGGCCGCCTGGAAGCCGGGTGAGTTGGGGTACGGCGGATCGACGTTGAGGTCCACCAGCCGCAAGTCGGGCGAGGGCGCCAGTTCCTCCTCCACGCCGCCGTTGCGGAGGCGCGCGCGTTCGCCGTCGGTCCAGAACACCTCGCCGGTGAACGGATCGGCTGCCGCGGCTGCCGTGATGTCGGGCCCCACCCGTAAGGCCACGTTCACCGCGACCGGACCGGTGTGGGCGGCGTAGTTCAGCGTGCCGCACAACGGGTCGACCAGCCATCTGCGTTCCGCGTCGTCCGCGCCGGTGTGTCCGCTCTCCTCGGCCGTCACGGCATCCTCGGGACGAGCGGTGCGGAGGACACCGAGAATGGCCTCCTCCGCCGCGAGGTCCGCGGCCGTCGCGAAGTCACCCGCGGATTTCTCGAACCGCGCCAACGACCCCCCGTACATCTCGCGGGCCACCGCCGCACCCGATTGCGCTGCTCTCACGGCCAGTTGGGCGTCGGTTTCCGCGCTTCCTGTCAGCATGCGCCGCAGGGTATCCGCGATCGAGTACCAGTGCTCGGGAGCCCAACTCGACTAATAGCGCGTGAGTTTGACGGTCTGTCTGCGCCGGGTGCGCAGGCGCTCGACTGGAAGTGCAAGGGCACGAAGGTGAGCCGTTGCATCGCCAAGGCCGGCGAATTCAAGGTCTTCGTGAAGTTCGAGAACAACACGAACCGCAAGGTGAACGGCAGCATGGGGCTCACCTGCGGGGCAACGCCTTTGGCTGGTACGGGGCCAGCAGCGTCACCCCGGACATCTACTTCTGACAGCTCTGTCAGTCATCCTCTCCCGCCCCCCGCGGCTGACGGACCGGCGCTGTCGGCCTCAGCGCGGGTATCCCGTTCTGTGCCGGGGCCAGGCGGTGCGGCGGGAGGGCGCGGGCTGGGGAACGGCTTGTCATGGTCCAGCGTGAAGCCGTCGCCCCGCCCGTCAGCCCGGCCCGAAGCGCGCCAGCCGCCCGTCTATACGGCGCCACGCCTCGCGGCCCGCCTGCGCCTCAGCGTCGCTCCGCGGCATATGCCGTGAACGACGCCCAGGCGGTAGGGGAAAGCGTGAGGGTGGGGCCGGTGGGGTTCTTGGAGTCGCGGATGTGGATTTGGGCCTCGGGACAGGTGGCGACTTCGAGGCAGGCGTCGCCTTCGCTGCTGCTGTAGCTGGACTTGAACCACGCCAGGTGGTCAGTGCCAGGTGTGGACTGTGCGTTCGTCATCGAAGACCTCTTTGCGTCGGATCCCCCCGGCTTCATCCGGGGGGAGATGCATACCCCAGTCATCTGGCGCGCAGTGCCGCAGTTCGCTACGGAATGGCCTCTGGCTGGTTGGTACTACGGTGACGAAGGGCGCGGGAAGCGGTTTGGGTGATGGTGCGCCGCCCACCGGCGTACGCGGCGCTCGCGGAGGCGGGTCCCTATACCGGGTCAGGGTCGGCGGCTCGCGGCATACGCCGTGAACGACGCCCAGGCGGCGGGGGAGAGGGTGAGGGCGGGGCCGGTGGGCACCTTGGAGTCGCGGACGTGGATGGCTTGGGCGTCGGTGCAGGTGGCGACTTCGAGGCAGGCGCCGCCCTGCTCACTGCTGTAGCTGGACTTGTGCCAGTCGTAGGCGACTTCGAGGCAGGCGCCGCCCTCTTCGCCGCTGTAGCTGGACTTGAACCACGCCAGGTCTGCGGCCCCGGTGGCGTTCTTTGTGCTGATCATGACTCTCCCAGGAGGCTGTCCAGCAGGTCCCGTGTCTCTTCCGGCGTGAGGGCCTGCGTTCGCAGCATTGCATATTTCTGTGCCAGGATGCTGACCTGATCAGCGTCGGAAACCAGCTGACTTCCGAGCGGCGTTTCCACGTACGCCAGATGCTCGTGGTCGGGGGTCTCCAGCAGGACGAACGGGCCGGTGAGGCTCCCGTGGGTCGGTCGGTCGAAGGGCATGATCTGGACGGCGATCCCCGGGATGCTCGCGCACTGGCGTACATGGCGCAGTTGCTCGCGCCAGACCTCGTGGCCCCCGAGCCGGGTACGTACCAGCCCTTCGGACAGGATGAAGCTGCTTGTGGGCGGGACTTTCCGCTGGAGAAGGACGCCCTGCCGCTCCATTCGACCAGCCACCTTCTGCGCGATCTCGTCTTCATGAAACCGCGGCACACGGGAGGTGAAGACGGCCCTGGCATAGCGGTCAGTCTGCAAAAGGCCGGGAATCACCTGGTTCTCGAACCAAGAGATGACGATGGCCTCTTGTTCCCGGTCGATGAACTCCTCCGCCCACAGCGGGTACTTGTCCATTTCCGGCAGGTTTTTGACGGCGACCGCCAGTGCACCCTTCGTCTCCAGCAGCTCGTCCAGCTGCTCGGCGAGGTCGCTCTTCAGGACGCGGCGGCCCTGCTCGATGGAGGCGATGGTGTCTTCGTCCACGCACACCTCAACAGCAAGGGACTGCTGGGTGTAGCCCGCCGCACGGCGGTAGTTGGCAAGGATCTGCCCGACCATCCTCAGGGCAGACGCGTTCTTCGTACGCTTCTTGGGTGGCATAACCGTGTCCCTCCCCCAACCGGCCCGGGGTTGACCGGTACTGAACCCGTACAACGAATCTGTACGAGTGGAACCGGTGTTGAGCGTAACCAGAGAACACGACGCTCCTCGTATGAACCGTGAAACTCATCTCCCCCATTTCCGGGAGCATTTCTACCGTCGGGAGCGGCGCTCCATTCCGCGCGTACGGGCGTTCGTCGGGGCGGCGCTCGGCGATTGGGAGGCGGCGGCACGCTGCGACGATGTGCTGCTGTGCGTCAGCGAGATGGCGACAAACGCGCTGTTGCACGGGGTGCCGCCCGGCCGGGGATTTCGGGTCATGCTTTGGCTAGAGAATGACGGGCTGTTGCGAATTGAGGTGCACGACAGCGGGGAGGGAAACCCGCGCCTCGACCGGCCTGACGACGACGCGGAATGCGGCCGGGGGCTGCTGCTCGTCGAAATGCTGGCGGATAAATGGGGGGTGGGGGAGAGGAACCCCGGAAAGGTGGTGTGGGCGGAATTCGCCGGGTGCTGTGCCAGTTGAGGCAGGCCGGTACGCTGCACGGTCTGGTCGAGAACGGGGGACGACATGACTGGGACGGCGAACGCCGCGCGGCGCTGGTGGCAGCGTCATCGCCGCGCGGTGGCACTGGCGATGCTGCTGGCGGCTCTGGTTCTGCTGCTCGGATACCCGCTGGGCAGTCATTTCGCGGAGACCACACATCTCTTCGTCCTGCGCAGGGTCTTCGACGGCCCCGTCCCCCACGTCGCCGCAGCAGCCGTACTGCTCATTGCCGGGGCGATGCTGCGCCCGCTTCGGCTCCTCCTGCGGATACCGGTCGTGATCTTCGGTGGGCTCGCCTTGCTGGGCTGTTTCGCGCTCAGTGCTCTCCTGGGCTGGGACGGTGACGGCTGGGCGGAAGGCGAGACGGTCCGGGCACCGGACGGAGTCGACCGGCGGGCGGTGGCGTGGCGCGGGTCGTCGGCGATCGACCCACTTTTCAAGGTCACGGTCATTCATGGCACCGGGCTCGGCGCCCGGGAGTGGAAGGCTGACTGTTTCAGCGGCGACGACGAGAGCCGCGAACTGAAGAGGATTACCTGGACCTCCCCGACGCGTCTGGTCCTCACGGATGCGGGCGGCCGTCAGCACATGGTGCAGCTCGACCCCCGCACCGGCAGGCCCGACGACACCCGTTCCATGGAGTGCTGACCCAAGACGCGGCTGCTGCGCACCATGGGGGAAGGGTGCCCCGCAGTCTCCGCGTAGGACCGTCGTGGCTCACTCCGGCAGGGGCGAGCCGCGCTCGGCGACGTCCAGGCGGACGGCGGAGAGGAAGGCCCCGTCGGGGGCCGTACGGAGGCGGACACCGGGCGGGAGGGGGCTGGGGAGTGCGGCCAGGACCTCGGCGGCGGGGTAGCCGAACAGGTCGAGGTCGCCCAGCACGACGGGCTGCGCCGGAGGGCGGCACTCGGCGGTCAGGGTGACGGCGGCGAGCCCGGCGCCCTCCGGGTACCGGCCGTAGCGGTCCCAGGTGTTGCCGTGCACCTCCAGGGCCACCCCCTCGTACCGCGCGCCGAAGGACCAGCCTGCCCCGCAGACCCAGCCCTCGCGCACGTTGGCGAGTGAGGCGACGGCCCACTGGGCGGGGTGTTCGTCCATGCCGAACCGCAGGGTGCCCGCGCGGTCGGGCAGCCGCAGGCCGACGCCGGGGAGTACCTCGAACATGCCGCCGATTCTTGCTGGAAGTCCTGCCGCCTGCTGGCGTACGGTCACCCGCCATGCCGAACTCGTCGAAGCCGAAGCGTCTGCTGTTCGTCGCGCTGGCCGGGAGCGGTCACGTCAATCCGACGTTGCCGCTGGTGGAGGAGCTGGTGCGGCGTGGGCACCGGGTGGAGTACGCGACCGGCGCCGAGCACGCCGACGCGGTCACCGGGGCGGGGGCGCAGTGGCTGGAGCTGCCAGCGCTGGAGCCGTTCACGCCGCCGCGCTCCATCGGCCCCGGGATCATGGCCGCGTGGCTGCGGCACTACTTCGCCGCGATGGCGAAGACGTATCCCGTACTGCGCGACCGGTGCGCGGCCGAGCCGCCGGACGCGGTCTGCTACGACACGACCAACTGGCCGGCGCGCGTGGTGGCCGAAGATCTGGGCCTCCCGGCCGTACGGCTCGTCCCGCACTTCGCCTCGAACGAGAAGTTCTCCCTGGACGAGCACCTGGCGGGGGTACTGGGGGCCGAGCACCCGGCGATGGAAGCCCTCGCCGCCGACCGCGCGCAGTTCTCCCGTACGTACGGCGTGCCCGCCGACCGCGTCGACCCGCTGACCGAACCCGCGACCGAGCTCAACCTTGTGTTCGTGCCCCGCGCCTTCCAGCCGTACGGTGACAGCTTCGACGCCCGGCACCACTTCGTCGGCCCCTCGCTGGGCGCGCGGCAGCGGGCCGAGCTGTGGGAGCCGCGCGATCCGGAGACGCCGCTGGTCTACATCTCGCTGGGGTCCGTCGCGACGGGGAGCCCCGACTTCTACCGCTGCTGCGTCGACGCCTTCGCCGACAGCCCTTGGCAGGTGGCGATGACGGTGGGCGGGACGGACCCCGCGGAGCTGGGCGTGCTGCCGCCCACCGTCGAGGTGCGGCGGAGTTTCCCGCAGCCGGCGGTGCTGCGGGAAGCCTCCGCTTTCGTCTCCCATGGGGGGATGAACTCCGTGCTGGAGTCCCTCCACTGCGGCGTCGGCCTGGTCACCCTCCCGCACACTCCGGAGCAGTCCCTCAACGCCGACCGCGTCGAGGAGCTGGGCCTGGGCACCCGGCTGGACCGCGACACGCTCACCCCTGCCGCGCTCCTGGCGGCCGTCACCCACATCACCTCGGACCCCGCCGTCCGAGCCGCCCTGTACACCATGCGCGAAACCATCCACACCGCCGGCGGCGCCCCCCGCGCCGCCGAGCTGCTCGAGAGCCACCTGGACCGAATGCCCGCAGCCCCGGTTCACAGCGCTCCGCGAAGCGGAATCGCGTACGGTTGACGGCTGCCCTAGGGAACGCAGAAGGGGGCCGCCGCGTTGAACGCGCAGCACAGAGCGGAGCCAGAGACCATCCGTGACCGCGAGATCGACGCGGAGCAACAGCACCTGGCACGGGTGTACCGGAGGCTGGAGGAGAAGATCCACGAGGCCGAGTTCCTCATGGATGACGCCTCCAAGCGCGCGCAGGTGGGAACCCCGGGGGCGTTTGCCGAGCGGGACGCGCAGGTGTTCCGGGCGGGGATTCATCTCAATCGGCTCAACAGCGAGTTCGAGGACTTCCTCTTCGGCCGGATTGATCTGCTGGAGGGCAAGACCGGCGAGCGCGGCCCCGACGGTGCGTACACCTCCGTGGAACCGGCGGACGGCGCCGTCCGCGAGGAGAACGGCGAGCAGCGCGCCGATATCGCCGAGACCCTGCACATCGGGCGGCTCGGCGTGCTGGACGCCGACTACGCGCCGCTGGTCATCGACTGGCGCGCCCCGGCCGCCGCGCCCTTCTACCGCTCCACCCCGGTGGCCCCCGGCCGTGTCGTACGCCGCCGCGTCATCCGCAGCAAGGGGCGCAGGGTGCTCAGCGTCGAGGACGATCTGCTGCGCCCCGAGCTGAAGGCCCGGCTGGACGCCGAAGAGCTGGCCGTGGTCGGCGACGGGGCGCTGATGGCCGCGCTCGGCCAGGCCCGCAGCCACACCATGCGGGACATCGTCTCCTCCATCCAGGCCGAACAGGACGAGGTCATCCGCGCTCCCGCCGCCTCCGTCACCGAGGTCGAGGGCGGTCCCGGCACCGGCAAGACGGCCGTCGCGCTGCACCGTGCCGCCTATCTCCTCTACCAGGACCGGCGCCGCTACGCGGGCGGCATCCTGATCGTCTCGCCGACCCCGCTGCTCGTCTCGTACACGGAAGGAGTACTTCCGTCGCTGGGAGAGGAGGGGCAAGTGGCCATCCGGGCGCTCGGCGCGCTGGCCGAGGAGACGACGGGTGCCCAGGCGACGACGTACGACGAGCAGAACGTCGCCCGCGTCAAGGGCTCGGCGCGGATGCTGAAGGTGCTGCGCAAGGCAGCCCGCGGAGCGCTCGACCTGGGACTGCGTTCGCCGGTGCCCCGGCTGCTGCGGGTGGTCGCCTTCGGCCGGCGCGTCGAACTGGACGCGGACGAGCTGGCCGCCGTACGCCAGCAGGTCCTCGGCGGCACGGCGCCGGTCAACCTGATGCGCCCCCGCGCGCGGAAACTGCTGCTGGACGCGCTGTGGGAGAAGTCCGGGGCGCGCCGCCGGTACGAGGACCCCGAACTGGCCGCCGAGGCGCGGCAGGGCTTCGACGAGGACATCGCGACCGAGGACGATTTCCTCGCCTTCCTCGACGCCTGGTGGCCGGAGCTCAGCCCGCGGGAGGTGCTGGGCGCCATGACGGACGAGGGGCGGCTGGCCCGCTGGTCGCGGCGCGTGTTGCGGCCCGGCGAAGTACGCACGCTGGCGCGCGCCCTCGCCGCGCGCCTCTCCCCGCAGGGCGACGGCCCGCTGTCGGCGCACGACATCGCGCTCCTGGACGAGCTGCGCACCCTGCTGGGCACCCCCGCACGCCCCAAGAAGCGGGAGCTCGATCCGCTGGAGCAGCTCACCGGGCTGGAGGAGCTGACCACCGCCGCCGACCGGGAGGGCGCAGGACGCCGCGAGCGCCAGGCACCGGAACGTACGGAGTATGCGCACGTCATCGTCGACGAGGCGCAGGACCTCACGCCCATGCAGTGGCGCATGGTCGGCCGCCGCGGCCGGCACGCCACCTGGACCGTCGTCGGCGACCCGGCCCAGTCCTCCTGGACCGACCCCGACGAAGCCGCTGCGGCGCGCGACGAGGCGCTGGGCAAGCGGCCCCGACGCCGCTTCGAACTGACCGTCAACTACCGCAACCCCGCCGAGCTCGCCGTCCTCGCCGACCGGGTGCTCGCGCTGGCCATGCCCGGCGTCGCCCCGCCCCGCGCCGTACGCTCCACCGGCATCGAACCCTCCTTCACCGTCGTGGGCGACGACCTGGGGGCCTCGGTGCGTCAGGCCGCCGCGCAACTCCTTGCGGAGGTCGAGGGCACGGTGGGTGTCGTGGTCGCGATGCGGCGCCGGCAGGAGGTGCGGCAGTGGCTGGCGGGACTGGGGGAGCGGGTCGTCGCGCTGGGGAGCCTGGAGGCGAAGGGGCTGGAGTACGACGCGGCGCTCGTCGTCTCGCCCGCGGCGATCGCGGACGAGTCGCCCGCGGGGCTGCGCGTGCTGTACGTGGCCCTCACGAGGGCGACGCAGCGGCTGCTGGTGCTGAGTGCCGCGGCGGACCTCCCGGACCCGGATGGGGTCCCTGACCTGCTGCGGGACTGAGCGCTCAGCGGCCTCCTCCGTAGGGGAATCACGGGTGCGGGTGGTTTGTTAGCCTGGGTGTGGCACCGGCCCGATCCATGCCCCCGGGCCCAACCATCGGCGCTTCGAGCGCCCACTTGCCGCGAGGCGAGCTGGCGGGTCGGTGTCGCTCATACGGAGTTCTCATACGTGAGAAAGAGGGCTCCCGCCGGTCCGGCGGGAGCCCTCTTTCCGTGTGTGTCCGGGTGGTCAGCCGACCACTCGGACACCGTCGGCCTGCGGGCCCTTGCGGCCCTGGGTGATCTCGAACTCGACGCGCTGTGCGTCCTCCAGGCTGCGGTATCCCTCACTGTCGATCGAGCTGTAGTGCACGAAGACGTCCGGCCCGCCGCCTTCCTGTGCGATGAAGCCGTAGCCCTTCTCGGCGTTGAACCACTTGACCGTGCCCTGAGCCATGTTGCTGGTCTCCTGTGATGCAGAGGCAGTGTGCGGGCCGATCTTAAGTCGGTTTCATGCTGTTTCAGGGGAATTGAAGCCGTTTTTCTTACGAGGAAGTGGCGGAGAAGCGGGCCTCTTGCGGGTGACATCATCTCGGATAGTGGAATACGATTTCCGAAACAAGGGACGCGTTACCACGTACCGGGGGGTAGGTGGGACGATCTGTTGACGTGACGCGTTGTAGGCCGTAAGAACTGCGGCCACGCGTGCGCACGCGAACAACGTGACAAGGGAAAGCTGAGGGAATTCGGCAATGGCGCCAAGCGTCTCCTACTCGATGACGGTCCGTCTGGAGGTCCCCGCGGGCGGGACGGCGGTCAGTCAGCTCACCACCGTCGTCGAGTCGTCCGGCGGCTCGGTCACGGGCCTCGACGTGACGGCGTCGGGCCACGAACGGCTGCGGATCGACGTGACGATCGCGGCCAGCTCCACAGCGCACGCCGACGAGATCGTCGACCAGCTGCGCACCATCGAGGGCGTCACCATCGGCAAGGTCTCGGACCGAACCTTCCTGATGCACCTCGGCGGCAAGATCGAGATGTCCGCCAAACACCCCATTCGCAACCGCGACGATCTCTCGATGATCTACACCCCCGGTGTGGCCCGCGTCTGTACGCAGATCGCCGAACACCCCGAGGACGCGCGCCGTCTGACGATCAAGCGCAACAGCGTCGCCGTCGTCACCGACGGCTCCGCCGTGCTGGGCCTGGGCAACATCGGCCCGCAGGCCGCGCTGCCGGTCATGGAGGGCAAGGCGGCCCTCTTCAAGCGCTTCGCCGGGATCGACGCCTGGCCGATCTGCCTGGACACCCAGGACACCGACGAGATCGTGCAGGTCGTCAAGGCGCTGGCGCCCGGCTTCGCCGGCATCAACCTGGAGGACATCTCCGCGCCCCGCTGCTTCGAGATCGAGGCCCGGCTGCGGGAGGCCGTCGACATCCCCGTCTTCCACGACGACCAGCACGGAACCGCCATCGTCGTGCTCTCCGCGCTCTACAACGCGCTGCGGGTGGTGGACAAGCGGATCGAGGACGTCCGCGTCGTGATGTCCGGCGCCGGTGCCGCCGGTACGGCCATCCTGAAGCTGCTGCTGGAGGCGGGCGTCAAGCACGCCGTCGTCGCCGACATCCACGGCGTCGTACACGCGGGCCGCAAGGACCTCGCGGACGCGGAGGAGGGCTCGCCGATGCGGTGGGTCGCCGACAACACCAACCCCGAGGGGCACACCGGCACGCTCAAGGAGATCGTGGTCGGCGCCGACGTCTTCATCGGCGTCTCCGCACCCAACGTGCTGGACGGGGCCGACATCGCGAAGATGGCGGACGGTGCCATCGTGTTCGCGCTCGCCAACCCCGACCCCGAGGTGGACCCGGCCGCGGCCCGCGAGACAGCGGCCGTCGTGGCCACCGGGCGGTCCGACTTCCCGAACCAGATCAACAACGTGCTGGTCTTCCCCGGCGTCTTCCGCGGGCTCCTGGACGCGCAGTCGCGGACCGTCGACGACACGATGATGCTGGCCGCTGCGCGGGCCCTCGCCGATGTGGTCGGCGAGGACGAGTTGAACCCGAACTACATCATTCCCAGCGTCTTCAACGAGAAGGTTTCGGGTGCCGTCGCCGGTGCCGTCCGCAGCGCGGCCGTCGCCGAGGGCGAAGCCACCCGCGAGCCCTCCCGCACGTGAGGGCTGCGCAGGGCAGCGTCGGCGCGTCGGGTGGGGGTTCACTCGGGCGGGCCCTCTAGTGTTGCGGGGACGCGAGGACGCCGGATGACGCCGGATTGGCTTTCCCGCCGCAGGTAGGGGCAGGATGCATCCTCAAGGACTTCGTCCGAGGGGGGAGACCCCGACACGGACCTTGTCCGGGGGATACCCCCACGGGGCGCGCGGGCCCGAAGGCGGACCCGGGTCCGGGGACTGTCGGAGGGCCCTGGCAGCATCGGCTTCGATCTCACGCCTCATCGGCAAGAAGAACACGGGAGTACGAATTATGAACCGCAGTGAGCTGGTGGCCGCTCTGTCCGAGCGTGCCGAGGTGACCCGTAAGGACGCCGACGCGATCCTGTCGGCGTTCGCCGAGACCGTCGGCGAGATCGTCGCCAAGGGCGACGAGAAGGTCACCATCCCCGGCTTCCTCACCTTCGAGCGCACCCACCGGGCGGCGCGCACCGCGCGCAACCCGCAGACCGGCGACCCGATCCAGATCCCGGCCGGGTACAGCGTCAAGGTTTCGGCGGGCTCCAAGCTCAAGGAAGCGGCGAAGGGCAAGTAAGCCCAGGAGACCTGAAGCTCTGAAATTCTGAAGAAAGGGCGGCCCCCCAGGTGGGGGGCCGCCCTTTTTCGTGCGCGGCGTGCGCTGTCCGCGGCATGTGCTGTCCTGCGCTTCGTCCTACGCTTCGTCCTACGCGTCGGAACCCGCGAAGGAGAGCGGGAGCGCCCTCAGGTCCACCTCCCGGAGAGAGGGCAGCACAAGGGTCTCCGGGGCCTCCTCGATGCCGTCCACGGTGGGTACGGCGATCACCCGGCAGCCCGCGGCACGCGCCGAGGCCGTGCCGGTGGGGGTGTCCTCCAGGGCCAGGCACGCGGTCGCGGGGGCGCCCAGGAGGCGCGCGGCGGCCAGATACGGGTCCGGGTGCGGCTTGCCGCGCGGGGTCTCGCCGTGCGCGACCGAGCAGGTGAAGCGGTGCGGGCCCAGCGTGGCCAGCACCAGATCGGCGACGGGCCGCTCGGATGCCGTGACGAGTGCTACAGGGATCTCCAGCCGCCGCGCGCTGTCGAGCAGCGCCGATGCCCCGGGCTGCACCGTCACCCCAGCGCGTACCCGGGCCGTGAAGGACGCGTCCAGCCGGGCCAGTGCCGTCTCGGCGGCCAGTCCCGACCGGCGGGCGACCAGCTCGGCCGCACTGTCCAGCGGCAGCCCGGCGAAGGGTGCCAGGGCGGCCTCGTCGCAGGCCGCACCGTGCTCGGCCAGCAGCTGGGCCAGGGATGCCAGCCAGTCACGTTCCGTGTCGACGAGGGTCCCGTCCATGTCGCAGAGCAGCGCCGCGGGCATCGAGGCGCCGGGCCGTGTGCTGGGCGAGGGGCAGGGTGAGGGCAGGGGAGTGGGCAATGCGGGCTCGCACTTTCATCGATGGAGGGCTGCTGCTCACGCGCGGGTGCGCGCCAGCGGGTTGGTCTGGGTGGAGTTGCGGACGGTGAAGACGACGGAGCCGGGGCGGTAGCGGTCGTCCGAGGTCTCCACGGGGCGGCCGTCGGCGGTCGTGGTCGTACGGCGGACCCGCAGCAGCGGGCTGCCCCGGCGCACGCTCAGGTGCTCGGCGTCCGCCGTGCCGGCGGCCACCGCGTCGATGTGGTGCTCGCCGTGCGCGAAGACGAGCCCGGTGTCGTCGTAGAGCCGCTGGGTGACCGACTCGCAGTCGGCCGGCAGTGCCTCGACGGCGGTGCCGATCCACTCCGCGTAGACGGTGCGCTCCAGCAGCACGGGCTCCTCGTCCAGCGTGCGCACCCGCAACACCCGCAGCACCGGCGCCCCGTGCCGTACCTGCAGCAGCCCGGCCTCCTCGGCGCGGGCGGTGTCCCAGGAGGAGGCCAGCACCAGTCCGCCCGCCGTACGGCCGCCCGCGCGCGCCCACTGGGCGAAGCTGCGCAGCTCGGTGAAGCTCTGGCTGGGCGTGGTCGACAGGACGACGCGGCGTGCGCCCTGCCGGGATCCGATGAGGCCCTCGGCGAGCAGTGCGGAGACGGCCTGCCGCACGGTGCCCCGGGAGGCGCCGTGCGCGGTGGCGAGCTCGGCCTCGGAGGGGAGGGTCGCCCCGACCGGGTAGCGCCCGTCCGCGATGGCGCGGCGGAGCTCGTGGGCGATCACCTCGTGCCGCGGCTCCGTACGGCCGTCGGGCGCATCCGTACGGCCGCCACGCGCATCCGTGCGGCGATTGTGCGCACCCGTGCGGCCGCGCTGTGCATCCGCAGGGCGCGACGGCGTGCGACCGGCGGCCCGGTGGCGGTCGTCGGGGGCGGGCTCGGGCATGGGGCGGCTCCTCGAAGTGCTGCGCTTCTCCGGCAGCGCGGGGCTTCTCCGGCTGCGCGGGGGTGCGCCCGATCATGCCATCTGTGCGCAGTCGTGCGCACACTCGCCAGCCTGGTCGGTTACTTGTATCCACGGTGAACGTCGCTAAACCTGTTCGCAAATAACGCTTTGAGCTGGGGATTTGGGGGAGTTCCAGGCTTGGCGGCACGGGCTGGGGGCTGTTAGCTTGCCCTGGCTCAGTGAATCGAGCTTGTCCATACAGGTGACGGGCGCGACCCCCAGGAGTTTCAGACGTGAAGGCACACCATCACAGCCGTAGGAGCCGTCTGTTGGCCGCCGCAGCCGCGGCCGTCACCCTCTCCGCCGTGGCCACCGGGTGCGGCTCCGCACCGGCACAGGGCTCGGACAGCAAGGCGGGCAAGGCAGATTCGGCCGCGGACCTGGGCGGCATGGACGAACTGGTGAAGGCGGCGAAGAAGGAAGGCGAGCTGAACGTCTACGCCCTCGCGCCGACCTGGGCCAACTACGGCCAGATGATCAAAACCTTCGAGAAGAAGTACGGCATCGAGGTCCACAACGAGGACCCCGGCGGCAGCAGCCAGGGCGCGCTGAACGCCGCGGCCAAGCGCAAGGGCCAGGACCGCGCCGTCGACGCCCTCGACCTGGGCACCGCCTTCATGCAGCAGGCCAAGGCCAAGAAGCTGCTCGCCCCCTACAAGGTCAAGGGCTGGGAAGCGATCCCCGCGTCGCAGAAGCAGCCCGACGGCTCCTTCATGAACAACTACGGCGGCTACATCTCGATCGGCTGCGACGCCAAGGCCGTCAAGGAGTGCCCGAAGACCTTCAAGGACCTGCTCAAGCCGCAGTACAAGAACAAGGTCGCCCTCAACGGCAACCCCAACGAGTCCTCCTCGGCCTTCTCCTCCGTCATCGCCGCCTCGCTCGCCAACGGCGGCAGCTTCGACGACGTGGGGCCCGGTCTCGACTTCTTCAAGAAGCTCAAGAAGAGCGGCAACTACGTGCCCGTCGAGTCCACCAAGGCCACGATCCAGAAGGGCGAGACGCCCATCTCGATCGACTGGGACTACCTCAACCTCGGCTACGGCCAGGAGCTGAAGTCCAAGGGCGTCGACTGGAAGGTCGACGTCCCCAAGGACGGCCAGTACTCGCAGTACTACAACCAGGGCGTCAACAAGTACGCCCCGCACCCGGCCGCAGCGCGGCTGTGGCTGGAGTTCCTCTACAGCCCCGAGGGCCAGAACATCTGGCTCAAGGGCTACTCGCGGCCCGCGCTGCTGGAGAAGATGAAGAAGGACGGCACCGCCGACAAGAAGGCCGCCGCCAAGCTTCCCGAGGTGGACGGGGTGCCGAAGTTCCCCACGCCCGCGCAGGAGAAGTGGGCGCAGAAAGCCGTCAGCGAGGGCTGGGGGGCGGCGGTCAGCTGATGGCTGTGCAGACGCCCTCCCGGGCCGACTCCCCGGCCGCCGACGGCGCCGCCCGGACCGCGGCGAAACGCCGGTCCGGCGGCGGCGCGCGCCGGTGGCGCTGGCCCGCCGTCGTACCGTTCTTCACCTTCATGGCCCTCTGCTTCGGCCTGCCCGCCTGCACCCTGGCCTACAACGCGTTCACCGTCGTCGACCCGGGCACCGGCGCGAGCCACTACAGCCTGGACAACGTGCGGCACTCGCTGTCCGGCGCGTACGCCACCGGGCTGGCAGGCAGCGTGAAACTCTCGCTGCTCAGCGCGGTACTGGCCACCGTCCTCGGCACCGTCATCGCCCAGGCGCTGCTGGGCTCGCGCAGCAGCGCGCTGCGCAAGGCGGTCGTCTCGGCGTCCGGCGTCTTCGCCAACTTCAGCGGCGCACCGCTGGCCTTCGCCTTCATCGCCACCCTCGGCACCACCGGCACCGTGACGCGGCTGCTGCAGCTGAAGAGCACCGGGTTCAGTCTCTACACCTTCACCGGACTGGTGCTGGCCTATCTGTACTTCATGGTGCCGCTGATGGTCGTCACCATCCTGCCCGCACTGGACGGCGTCCGCGCCCAGTGGCGGGAGGCCGCCGCCTCCTGCGGGGCGACCAAGTCGCAGTTCTGGCGGCACGTGGGCCTGCCGCTGCTGATGCCCTCGCTGCTGGGCGGCGCCGTGCTGATGTTCGGCACCGCGTTCGCCTCGCACGCCACCGCTGCCGTGATGACGGGCAGTTCGGTGCCGCTGATCACCATCCAGATCGCCAACGCACTCTCCGGCAACGTGCTCGTCGGCCAGGAGAACCTCGCCCTCGCCATGAGCCTCAACATGGTGGTGATCGCCCTGCTCGTGATGGCCGTACAGATCCCGCTGCAACGACGGAGCAACCGATGGCTGGGATGACCGCAACGCCGCCAGCGCGCAGGCGCCCGTGGGGCAGTGCCCTGGTGCTGCTGCTGGCCGCGCTCTACTTCCTCGCGCCCGTCGCCGCCTCGCTCTGGTTCACCGTCGACGACCCCGCCGAGGGCCTCACCTTCGGCGCGTACGCCAAGGGCCTGCGCGACGACTCCATGGCCACCAGCCTCGCCCTGTCGATACGGCTCGGCCTGGCGACCGTGGCGCTCGGCCTGGCGCTGATGGTGCCGACCATGGTGGTGGTCGCGCTGCGGCTGCCCCGGCTGCGGCGCGTGGTCGAGGTGCTGTGCATGGTGCCGCTCATCGTGCCGCCGGTTGCGCTCGTGGCCGGGGTCAGCACGGTGCTCTCCTGGGAGCAGGACCTGGCGGACACCCCGCTGTGGGGCACCTTCCAGGCGCTGCACAACCAGAGCTTCCCGCTGGTCCTCGTCCTCGTCTACACGGTCATGTCGCTGCCGTTCCTCTACCGCTCGCTGGACGGGGGACTGCGCGCCGTCGACCTGAAGACCCTGGTGGAAGCCTCCCGCAGCCTGGGCGCCTCGCGGCTGGGCACGCTGTGCCGGGTCGTCGTGCCCAATCTGCGGCCCGCCATCGTCAGCGGCGCCGTGCTGAGCCTGGCCATGGTGCTGGGGGAGTTCACCGTCGCGAACGTGCTCGGATTCGAGCCGTTCTCCGTATGGATGGTGCACGTCGGCGAGTACGAGGCTCAGCTCTCCGTCGCCGCCGCCATGCTCAGCCTGCTCATCACCTGGGGGCTGCTGCTCCTGCTCACCAACCTCGCCGGCGGGCGTACCCGCGGCCGGCGGGTCCGCGACCGGAGGAAGACGACCGTATGACCACCACCGCTACGACCGTGAAGCAGCCGACGGCAGCACCGCGTGGCGAAGGCGGCGTCGGGCTGGTCCTGCGCGACCTGCGGCGCTCTTTCGGTGCCGGCACCGCGCTCGACGGGCTCGACCTGGACGTCGCGCCCGGCGAACTCCTCGCCCTGCTCGGCCCCTCAGGCTGCGGCAAGACCACCGCGCTGCGCATCATCGCCGGGTTCGAGACCGCCGACACCGGCGAACTGCTGATCGGCGGCGAGGAGATGACCGCCGTACCCGCCAACCGGCGGGACATCGGCATGGTCTTCCAGTCCTACAGCCTCTTCCCCACCATGACCGCCGCCGAGAACGTCGCCTACGGGCTGCGCGTTCGCAAAGTGCCCAAGGCGGAACGGGCAGCGCGGGCCGGTGAACTGCTGGAGCTGGTGGGGCTGCCGGGGCGTGAGAAGCACTACCCGCACCAGCTCTCCGGCGGCCAGCAGCAGCGTGTGGCGCTCGCCCGCGCGCTGGCCGTCCGCCCCCGGATACTGCTGCTGGACGAGCCGCTGTCCGCGCTCGACGCCAAGGTGCGGCTCCAGCTGCGCGAGGAGATCCGCCGCCTCCAGTTGGAGTTGGGCATCACCACCGTCTTCGTCACCCACGACCAGGAGGAGGCGCTGTCGATGGCCGACCGCGTCGCCGTGATGAAGGACGGCCGCCTGGAGCAGTGCGCCCCGCCGAACGAGCTGTACGAGCGGCCTGCGACGCCGTTCGTCGCGGAGTTCGTCGGCACGATGAACCGGCTTCCCGGCGTCGTACGCGAGAGCGGCACCGTCGAGGTGCTCGGGCGCCGGCTGCCGGTGCACGGGGACTGCCCCGCGGCGGGGCGCGAGGTGGACGTACTGCTGCGCCCGGAGGGGCTGAAGGTGGCGGTGGGCGAGGAGGGCCCCGGCGAGGGGGCGACCGTCCGCGTCGCCACCTTCCTCGGCGGCCTCACCCGCCTGTTGCTGACCACCGACTCCGGCGCCGAGGCCAAGGCCGACCTGCCCAGCTGGGAGGCCGGCGCACTGACCCCCGGCGCACGCTGCACGCTCACCCCGCACGAGAACCCCGTACTGGTGGAGGAGACCGCCACGGGGGCGACCACCACGGAGGTCCGGTAAGAAGGGTGCCCCTTACGGGGCGCAGCCCTCGATGCCGGGTACGCAAGGTCCGCCGGACTCGCCCTAGGGGCGGTCCACCTTGGCGCCGAGCTCCATCAGCTTCTCCTGGAAGTTCTCGTAGCCGCGGTTGATCAGGTCGATGCCGTGCACCCGGGAGGTGCCCTGCGCGGCGAGCGCGGCGATCAGATAGGAGAAGCCGCCGCGCAGGTCGGGGATGATCAGGTCGCTGCCCTGGAGCCGGGTCGGCCCGGAAACGACGGCCGAGTGCAGGAAGTTGCGCTGCCCGAAGCGGCAGGGCATCCCGCCCAGGCACTCGCGGTAGAGCTGGATGTGCGCCCCCATCTGGTTGAGCGCCGAGGTGAAGCCGAGCCGCGACTCGTACACCGTCTCGTGCACGATCGACAGCCCCGATGCCTGCGTCAGCGCCACCACCAGCGGCTGCTGCCAGTCCGTCTGGAAGCCGGGGTGTACGTCCGTCTCCAGCGCGATGGCGTTCAACGGGCCGCCCGGGTGCCAGAAGCGGATGCCCTCGTCATCGATCTCGAACGCGCCGCCCACCCTCCGGAAGGTGTTGAGGAACGCGATCATCGACTTCTGCTCGGCGCCGCGTACGAGAACGCTGCCCTCGGTCGCCAGCGCCGCGCTCGCCCAGGAGGCCGCCTCCAGCCGGTCGGGCAGGGCGCGATGGGTGTAGCCGCCCAGCTTGTCGACGCCCGTGATCCGGATCGTGCGGTCGGTGTCCATCGAGATGATCGCGCCCATTTTCTGCAGTACGCAGATCAGGTCCTCGATCTCCGGCTCGACCGCCGCGTTCGACAGCTCGGTGACGCCGTCCGCCAGCACCGCCGTCAGCAGCACCTGCTCCGTGGAACCGACCGACGGGTACGGCAGCCGGATCTTGGTGCCGCGCAGCCGCTGCGGGGCCTCCAGATACTGCCCGTCGGCGCGCTTCTCGATCGTCGCGCCGAACTTCCGCAGCACGTCGAAGTGGAAGTCCACCGGACGCCCGCCGATGTCACAGCCGCCCAGACCCGGGATGAAAGCGTGCCCCAGCCGGTGCAGCAGCGGCCCGCAGAAGAGGATCGGGATACGCGAGGAGCCCGCGTGCGCGTCGATGTCCGCGACGTTGGCGCTCTCCACATGGGAGGGGTCGAGCACCAGCTCGCCGGACTCGTCACCGGTTCGAACGGTGACGCCGTGCAACTGGAGCAGACCGCGGACGACCCGGACATCCCGGATGTCCGGCACGTTGCGCAGTCGGCTCGGTTCACTGCCCAGCAGCGCGGCGACCATGGCCTTGGGGACGAGGTTCTTCGCACCCCGCACCCGGATCTCGCCCTCGAGCGGGGCACCACCGTGGACGAGGAGTACGTCGGCTGGGCTGTCGGTCATGGATCTCCGCGATTCCGCGAGACGGGATGGGACAACAGGCAAGCGTAATGGCCCCGTCCGGTGCGGACCCAGGCCCGAGGGGGGTGGGCGACTGTCACAGCTCGGCAATAACACGGAGGGTGCTTTGCCCGTTACCTGCCGTGCTGCGGGTGAAGGCCCGGCCCGCCCGTCCGGACCAGCCCGCGCACGCCCCGCGCCGCACGGGAACCCGGTCTGCGCGGTCTCCGTTCCGGCCATTGGGTCCCGCGAACGGCGCAGGTGCGGGATCATTGCTGTATGACCGAGGTGTCCTCGCTCACCGGACGACTGCTCGTCGCCACACCGGTGCTGGCCGATCCGAACTTCGACCGCGCTGTGGTGCTCCTCCTCGACCATGACGAGGAGGGCTCACTGGGCGTGGTCCTCAACCGTCCCACCCCGGTGGACGTCAGCGACATCCTGGAGCCGTGGGCCGCGCTCACCGGCGAGCCCGGCGTCGTCTTCCAGGGCGGACCTGTCTCGCTGGACGCCGCGCTGGGCGTTGCCGTGGTCCCCTCCGGCAGAGGCGACCGCACGGACGGCGGCCCCGCCCGCGCGACCGACGGGGGCCCCGCCCGGAAGACCGATGGGGGCCCCGCCCGGGAGACCGATGGGGCCCTGGACCGCGCGACCGACGGGACCGGCACCGGCACCGGCACCGGCACCGGCACCGGCACCGGCACCGGGTCCGGCACCGGGCCCGGAACCCGGTCCGCGGAGCCGGACGGCTCGGGCGCCGCGGAGATCGGGAGCGCCGCCGCTCGCGGGGGCCCGACGGGTCGCGGGAGCGCCGCCGATCGTGAGAGGGCCGGCGCGGAGCGTGGGAGCGCCGCCGGTGGGGCCGACGCGGCAGGTGAGGGTGCTGCACCAGCCGACGCGGATGCCGCCGACGCAGTCGACCCGGAAGCGGGCACCGGCACCGGCACCGGCACGGGTACGGGCACGGGCACCGATGCCGACACCGGCACCGGCACCGGCACGGACATGGGCACGGACACCGTCCTCGACACCGACGGGCCGCTCGGCTGGCGCCGGGTGCACGGTGCCATCGGCCTCGTCGATCTGGAGGCGCCGCCCGAGCTGCTCGCTGCCGAGCTGGGCTCGCTACGGATCTTCGCCGGGTACGCGGGCTGGGGGCCGGGCCAGCTGGAGAAGGAGCTGTCGGAGGGTGCGTGGTACGTCGTCGAGTCCGAGCCCGGCGATGTCTCCTCCCCCGCCCCCGAGCGGTTGTGGCGGTCCGTACTGCGCAGACAGCGGAGCGAGTTGGCGCTGGTGGCGACGTATCCGGACGACCCGTCGCTGAACTGAGGGCCGCGCCGGCCCGGCCGGAGCCCCGAGGTGGACGAACGGGGTTATGTGCGGCACTCCCGACGGGTGACGCGGGCCACTGCCCATGCCTGACGTGTTCCGGTCGCATGAGTACCCTTGGACTGCATGAGCACTCTTGAGCCCGAGCGCGGGGCGGGCACCGGCACACTCGTCGAACCGACCCCGCAGACATCGCACGGTGACGGCGACCACGAGCGGTTCGCCCACTATGTCCAGAAGGACAAGATCATGGCGAGCGCGATGGACGGGACGCCCGTCGTCGCACTCTGCGGGAAGGTCTGGGTCCCGGGTCGCGACCCGAAGAAGTACCCCGTCTGCCCGATGTGCAAGGAGATCTACGAGACGATGGGTCCCGGCGGGGACAAGAACGGCAAGGACGGCAAGGGCGGCGACAAGAAGTAGCCCCCCCACGCGTTCGAGCTCAGCGCCCCCGCGCACGCGTACTGCATACCGCCGCCTCGCCCGTACCCCGTACGGGCGAGGCGGTGTTGTGTGCTGTCCGCGGCCTGCTGTTCGCAGCAGCAGGGCTCAGCAGCACTGCCAGGTGAACATCGCCTTCTCGAAGCGGTTCTCGGCCAGGTCCTCGGGGCGGATCAGCCAGTAGAGGACGCCGCAGTCGCCCCAGGCCATGCCCGCATCCCCGTCGCGGTCGAACTGTGCGAGCAGCACCCACCGCTGCGCCTCCTCGAAGACCCGCGGATCGTTCCAGCCCACTTCGCGGGCGCCCAACGCGCCATGGGCCACCTCCAACTCGACAGGGCCCTGGATACTGTGCGGATTACCGAGGACCTGATGGCTGTAGAACCTCCGCACCTTGTCCAGCTCGGCGTTGAAGGGCCCGCTGCCGACCGGGTGCTTGGAGTACTCGGACCAGTCCGAGAACCCGAACGTACGTGACAGTGCCGGGGTGTCGCCGCCGGGCACGGTCGGCGCCACCTCGACCGTCAACGGCACCGTGTCGTACGGCTCCAGGTCCCCCGGAGCGGAGCGCTCCGGCAACTCCCCGTAATGCGGCGGCAGATGGAGCACCCGGGCACCGGCCCAGGATTCGGGGTCACTCGCCTCGACCACTTCTTCCTCGTCGCTGAAGTAGAAGAAGGCGAGCCAGCCTGCTGGACTGCGTTGTTCCGTTCGTGCCGCTCCTGAAGTCACCGGGTGCGGAGTTGGCCACGCTGCTACCGTCAGGTGCACGACAGTCACCTGACGCAACAGGGAGCCCGCCGTGCACCTCACCCGCCCCGCCGCCTCGCTGGCCGCCGCCACAGCCGCCGCCGCGCTGCTCCTCGCCGGGTGCGGCGGAAGCGACGACGCCGACTCCAAGAGCGACAAGATCGAGGGCGCGGACAGTTCGAAGGGCAAGTCGACGGCTCCGAGCAAGGGTGAGGGCGGTGCCAAGGAGAAGCCCGGCGACTTCCGCACCTCCGATATCAAGCTGCCCGACGATGTGAAGCTCGTCTTCGACTGGGAGCAGCCGTCCGATCCGGACAAGGCCGCAGCGTTGGATGGGGCGGCGGACTACATGCGGGCTATGGACCACGGAACCGTGAAGCAAGACCCGAAGGATCCCGTGCTGGCGAAGCATGTGGTGCCGTTGCAGACAGCAGAAGAGGCCGCGACCAAGAAGGTCAAGGCTGACGTCAAGGATGGCTACACAGTTACTGGGACGGAGCGCTTCTCTCATGAACGGGTCGGCGACGTCGTGGACGGGCGACTTGTTGAAGTCTCCTTCTGTATGAATCAGAAGGATACCTTCAGCAAGGAGATCAAGACTGGGAAAGTCCTGCGCACCGAGGAGAGCGAAGAGAGTTACCTGCGTCTTTCATTGGTGATGCAGAAGCCTGACAAGGCTGGGCAGATGTGGAAGGCGCGGACCTTCGTATTCAAGGGGGAGGGTAAGAAGACATGCATGGGCTGACCCCGAGGCGAGTACTCGTAGCAAGCTTCTGCCTGACAGTTGTCATCGCTCCTGCTGCTGCCGTCAGCGCGGATGAGAAGAGCAGGGGATCTACTCTCGGCGGCTTCAAAGACAACAAGGCCACAGCCAGGGCCGGAGGTAGCAAGGAGATCAACTACTCCGGCAACGGTTCCGGCGGAAACAAAGGTGGCGGCGGGAATTTAGCTGTGCCTGCGGGGGATTGGGCGCCGCCTCCTTGTTGGTACGCGCCCGCGTATACGCCGAAGCAGCTGAAAGGGAAAGTGGACGCGTCGCCGTACTCGCTCACCGGGCGGGATCCCAACAACAAGTACGTGAAGGAGGAGACGGACCGCGACATTCGGAAGATGTACTCGGAGGGGGAGTACAAGAACTTCAACCTCAAGAAGCAGAGCGAGGGTAAGTTCTGGGCGGCGGTGCCGAATCCGAACGAAAAGGACGCGGCGAAGCGCGAGTCGTGTACGAGGTTGCCGTTCTGGGTGAAGAACGGTGAGCAGCCGAAGGTTGAGAATGCGATCAGCCCGGAGATTCTGTCCAAGCTGGCGTATGCGCAGATCACGGTGCCGGAGACAAAGGTCGAGCTGAACCCGAAGGACAAGCAGACGGTCAATCTGCCGACGTGGGTCTGGTTGGACAAGGGCACGTACAAGTCGCTGTCGGTGAAGGCGTCCGTCGACCTCGGCGGGGGTCAGGAGATCTGGGCGAGGACGACGGTGGAGCCCGACTCCCTCACGCTGAGTCCGGGCACGGAGAGCGCGACGGTGCACCCGGCGTCCGGTGAGTGCGCGATCAAGGACGACGGCAGCATCGGCACCCCGTACAAGAAGGGCAGCGGGAAGAAGGCGCCGCCGTGCGGGGTGACGTATCTGCGGGCGACGCAGGGCGACGGTACCTACACCTTGCGGTCGACGCTGAAGTGGAACGCGTCGTGGGAAGGCAGCGGCGGCGCGGGCGCCAACGATCTGCCCACCGGCGAGTTCGGCAGCCAGCAGAACGTCACCGTTCAGGAGATCCAGTCCATCAACTAGCGCGGCGCTTCAGCCGGCGCGGGCGGGGCCGGTCGGCGCGCCGGTAGCGCCCGCGGCGGTTCGCGCAACGATTCCCCGTTCGCCGCCCGAAGTACGCAACGATCATCCGCGGATGCGCAACAGCCGTGCATTCCTGCCGTGAGCTGCGGGCTCGTAGGCTCATGCCCCGTGCCAGGCGTGGCGGTGACCGCCAGCTCGGCGGCCCCCTCACCGGTGCACGGGAGCTCCCTGCCGGCGTGATGTGTCATGCTCGCGGGCCGTCGCCTGCCACTGGTCCCCGCCGACCCGCAGCGACAAGGAGTCCGACATGCCGCCGATGCCGCCGGAACACAGCACCGCGCCACCCTCGGCCGAGGCAGCTTCCCAGCCGAGTTCCCAGCCGAATTCCCAGCCGAGTCCTCCGCCGAGTTCCCCGCCGGGCTCCGGGGTGGGCTCTGCGGCGATCCCCGTACGCGGCGGTGGCCGACTGCTGCGGCGCAAGCCCGTCGAACAGCTGATTGCCGAGGGCGGGCAGGGAGAGGGGGGAGCGCTCCGCCGGTCCCTCTCGATGTGGCAGCTGACGATGATCAGCATCGGCGCCACGCTGGGCACCGGAATCTTCGTCGTACTCGGCGAGGCCACCCCGCTCGCCGGGCCCGCCGTCGCGATCTCGTTCGTCCTCGCGGGCCTGACCGCCCTGTTCTCCGCACTGTCCTACGCGGAGCTGGCCGGCTCCATCCCGGTCTCCGGCTCCTCGTACTCGTACGCCTACGCGACCATGGGCGAATTCGTCGCCTGGATCTGCGGCTGGTGTCTGGTGCTGGAGTACGGCATCTCGGTGGCGGCCGTGGCCGTCGGCTGGGGGCAGTACCTCGACGAGCTCCTCGGCGGCACCCTCGGCGTGACGATCCCCGATGCGGTCTCCGCACCGCTCGGCGAGGGCGGCCTCATCAACCTGCCCGCGCTCGCGGTGATTCTGCTCGCGATGGTCTTTCTGATGGGCGGTGCGAAGGAGAGCGCCCGGATCAACACCATCATGGTCGTCATCAAGATCGTGACGCTGCTGCTCTTCTGCGGTATCGGCTTCTTCGGCATCAAGGCCGGCAACTACGCGCCGCTCGCCCCGCTCGGGGCCACCGGCGTCAGCGCCGCCGCCGCGACGCTCTTCTTCTCCTACATCGGCTTCGACGCCGCCTCCACCGCGGGCGAGGAGGCCAAGAACGCCAAGCGGGACCTGCCCCGGGCGATCATGCTGTCGCTGCTGATCGTCACTGTCCTCTACTGCGTCGTCGCGCTGGTCGCCGTGGGCGCCATGCCCTGGCAGGACTTCGAGGGCACCGACGCCGCACTCGCGCGAATCATGGAGAACGTCACCGGCATGGGCCTGTGGAGCGTCGTACTGGCCGCCGGTGCCGTCGTCGCCATCGCGAGCGTCGTCTTCGCCGTGCTCTACGGCCAGACCCGCATCCTCTTCGCCATGGCCCGGGACGGCCTCGTACCGCAGGTGTTCGCCAAGGTGAACCAGCGGACGGGTACGCCGCGCGCCAACACCGTCCTCGTCGCTGCCTTCTGCGGAGCCCTGGCCGCCACCGTTCCGCTCGGCGAACTCGCCAACGCCACCAGCATCGGCACCCTCTTCGCGTTCGCCCTGGTCAACGTCGCCGTCATCATCCTGCGCTACACCCGGCCCACCATGAACCGGACCTTCCGGGTGGCGCTGTTCCCGCTCACGCCGCTGCTCGGCTTCGGCTTCTGCGTCTGGATGATGTTCAGCCTGCCCGCCGTCACCTGGGCCGTCTTCGGCGGCTGGATGGCCGCGGGCCTCGCCTGCTACTTCCTGTACGGCATCCGGCACTCGCGTCTGACTGGGAGACTCGACGCTGATGTGACCAGTGGGAAGTGAGCCTACGGAACGGGGCAGCGGATGAAGGTGTACATCAGCGCGGACATGGAGGGCGTCACCGGGCTCGTCGGGGCCGACGACGTACAGATGGGCGGCCGGGACTACGAGCGCGGGCGCGTGATGATGACGGAGGACGTCAACGCGGCGGTGCGGGGCGCCGTGGCGGCCGGCGCCCGCGAGGTCGTCGTCAACGACACGCACAGCACCATGCGGAATCTGCTGGTCGAAGACCTGCACCCGGCCGCTTCCCTGGTCCGCGGGAAGCCCAAGCCGATGGGCATGCTCCAGGACCTCGACTCCACCTTCGACGCTGCCGTGTTCGTCGGCTACCACGCGCGGGCCGGTGCGCTCGGGGTGCTCAGCCACAGCTTTATGGGCCACGAGATCGAGGACATGTGGCTGGACGACGACCGCCCGATGGGTGAGATCGGATTCGCGTACGCGACGGCCACGGCGCTCGGCGTGCCCGTCGTGGCGCTCTCAGGCTGCGATGTGGCGTGTGCGGAGGTGGCCGACTGGGACGCGGAAGTCCGTACGGCGCCGGTCAAGTACGCGCGGGACCGGTTCGCCGCCCGGCTCCGTCCCGCCGAGGAGGCACGCGGCGCGATCGAGGAAGCCGTACGGGAGGGCGTGCGCGAGGCCCCGTCCCGTACCCGCCCGGCGCCCGACACCGCCGAGCACGCCCTCACCGTGCGCTGGCAGTCGGCGTCGGTCGCCCAGCAGTTGGAGGGCATCCCGGGCGTCACCCGTACGGGTACGGACCCGGCCCACGACCGTGCGGTACGGGTCAGCGGCGACCTGCCCGCGCTCTTCCGCCTCTTCGGTGTCTTCATGGGCGTCGCCTACGCGCTCACGGGGCAGGCCCCGTACTGCTAGCCGCACTTGGGCCCCTGCCGGCCGGGGTCGGTGGCTACTCGCCGCCCCCGGCGCGGAACGGGATGGTGAGCCAGGGGCTCTCCGGCTCCGTCGTCAGAATCCGGTGGGCCGTCAGCATCTCCTCGTACCACGGCCCGAACTCCTCCTCGTCGAAGTGCAGACAGCGGCCCAGCACATACGCGGCGGAGAAGTCCTCCCACGAGCGGTAGCCGACCGTGCTGACCCGCCCGGCGCGCAGGACGGCGCCCTCGGCCTCCTCCAACGTGCAGAAGCGGGCCGCCAGTCCGAAGCGGGCCATGTTGGAGGCGCGGCCGTAGTCCCAGGCGGCGACCGAGCGGACGAACCGGCCCTCCGGCAGCAGTCCGTCGGCGCGGAACCGGGCCTCGTACCGGGTGATGCGGCCGATCAGCCGCTTCACCCCGTCGATCTGCCACTCCACCTCTTCCTCGGTGGGGCCCTCCGACCGCGTCACCCCGTCCGGCGTCAGCTCGATGGTGGCCGTCGCGACCCGCTTGCGCAGTACTCGCTCCGCGGCCTGTCGCCAGTGTGCGGGCTCCACCTGCCCGCCGAAGTCCTGGGCCAGACTGTGCCGCAGCCCCAGTGTGAACTCCCATACCGGGCTGCTCATCTCGTTGGTCAGCAGCTCCTCCTGGTACTGCTGCCACTTCTGGCGCGTCGTGACGCCCCACCAGCGTTCGAGGAGCCGCCGCTCGTCGTTGTAGCCCAGCCCGTGGCTCACGGAGTTCCAGTACTGGCCGTTCTTCACCGACAGCAACGCCCCGCAGGCCAGCCCCCGCGCGACGGCGCCGGTACGGGGGCCGCCCATCCACAGCGTGCGGAGCGTCAGATTGGGCGAGACTTCCGAGACGCGGTCCGCGTGCTGCTGCCACAGCGCGCACAGGGACTGGCTGGCCGGGAAGTACGCCTCGCAGGGCGAGCCCGGGTTCACCGCCAGCCACGGCGGGTCCTGCTGCGACCAGCCACGCGCGTACTCGCCGAGGCTCTCCGAGATGAAGACCGGATCCTCTATCGGCGCCGGCAACATCGCCTCCGTGTACACGGCCGCACACCAGCCCTGCACCTCCGGACGCCATACGGGCTGCATCCGCGCCGGCACCCGGCCCGGATTGGCATCCAGCCACGGCCTGGAAGCCAGCCGATAGAGATACTGGCCCGCCAGTACGTCCAGATACGCGGCCCAGTCATGACGGCACTTCGCCTCGTACAGCCGCTGCTCCACCTGGCTGGGCGCCTCCGCCCAAGCCGGCGCCGCCGCAGCCGTTGCCGGCTGCTCCCCCGCCCCCGTGCGCTTCCACATGTGACCTTGACCTCGATCTCGTACTCGACCTCTACCGTGGTGCGGCGTCAGGAGAAGAGCCAGGAACAGACCGGCAGTACGACGTAGAAGAACGCCAACACACTGCCGACGCACGTCGCAATGATCTGCCCGCTGCTCATCTTCCGCCGCCCCACCCGCGGCGGCGCCCAACCCGCCCCCGGATGCGCCCCGTACGGATTGGGCGGCGGAGCCGGCAGATGCGGGGACCGCTTGGCCATGGGGCGGTGTCCTCCAGTGAGCTGACGCGGAAGGGGCGGGATTGCCGTGTGCGGGCTGACCCTGCGTGATGTTCAAATGAACGCATGGTCAGGGGGCCAGGATAGCTCCGGGGCTGGACGATCCCCGAGCCGGTACGGCACCCGCCACTGCGGGCCTCAGCCCAGGCAAGACCCAGACTCGGCCACGAGAACGGAGTCGAATAACTTGCCGCCGCCGTCTACCTGTTCGCTATACAGGGGGACCGGCACGCGAGAGTGTTACAACCTCTCGGGAAGACTTCCCCAATGGAAGACGTACCTGTTTTTTTCCCGATCGAACTCCACTTCGTACTCGGGGCGTCTGAGTCCAAGGTTCCGAATCAGCCACTCCAGCATGGCCGCTGCAGCGGCCTCCGGTTGGTAGTCGGTAAGAACCGGGGCATCGAATTGTTGCACCCGCACCACGGAGAATATCCCTTCGGATAGCGTGTGCAATTGGTCGGCGACCATTCGAACACCAAACGACAAGTACGCGCTGTCTTCCGCCGTTGTCGCGTCCGGTAGAACTACTGCGACATTGAACCCTTCGATAAGCTTTGCGTCCGCTGGAAGCTGGTCACTTACGGTGAAATTGGCGTTTATGGTGGCGACAAGACCCCAGGGGCCGATGCGCTTCTTGTACGTGTAGGTGTTTCCCATGAGGTCTTCCGGTGTCCTAGGTTGGCGAGTTGAGCGCGTGAAGCACTACTCAAAAATTAGTTTGTCGAATACTCGATGGCTGAAGAAATGCTCCGTCCCCATGTTTGTCGGTCTCGTTATGTAATCGAAGTCGTGGGGTTCTCCTCTTCCGTAGAGCCTACCGTGTTTGTCAATAAACGCGTCCATCTCCGTTTCGGGCATTGAGCTAACGTGTGCCTGCTTCATCGCACCGATATCTTTTTCCTTGACTCGGAAGGTCATTATTTCGACTTCCAGCCCTCTCCGTTCTCGCATCAATTTTGCGTAACGCTCCGCGTCCTCTCGTGATCCCCAAGAATAGACCCCCTTGCCTAGGTGTGCCCGGTGTTCTCATTCGGCCAGGGGGTCCCGTCTTCTCGCAAACGCGCTGCATTGATGCGGTCCTGCACTGTGTGGAACTGCCGGTTCCCTTCGGCCTTCTGAGGGCAGCCTTCAGGAGCAAGCCCCAGTGGATCCACAGCAGAATGCGGGTTCCCCACATACGCCACCGGGTTGGGTGCCGGCTCCAACCCCAGTGGGTCCGGGGACAGATAGCGGGCGGTTTCGGGGTCGTAGTGGCGGAAGTGGTTGTAGTGTAGGGCGGTTTCGGGGCCGAAGTATTGGCCGGGGAAGCGGAGGGGGGTGTAGGTGGTGGCGTCGGTGTTCCAGGTGGTGGTGCCCCAGAGGGTTTGTTGGGTGTGCCAGGCCGTTTCGCCGGAGTCGGTGATGAGGGCGGTTGGGGTGCCGATGAGGTCGGTGACTATGGCGAAGAAGCGGGTGTCTATTTCCCGTTGGGTGGTTTCGTCGGTGATGCGTTCCGTCTGGGAGATCG
This sequence comes from Streptomyces sp. 3N207, assembly GCF_052246355.1. Taxonomy (NCBI): domain Bacteria; kingdom Bacillati; phylum Actinomycetota; class Actinomycetes; order Kitasatosporales; family Streptomycetaceae; genus Streptomyces; species Streptomyces sp. 3N207. The sequence goes on from NZ_JBQQBV010000006.1 coordinate 97,072, forward strand.
GGTGGAGGCCCTGGTGGTTCCAGGTGAGGGTTACCGGGTGGGGGGCTTCCCCTGATGTGGTTTGTTCTATGAGAGTGGGGCCGTCCCAGGTGAAGTCCACCCGTTCGGAGACCGATTTCTTACTTACGCGGCGGCCCAACGGGTCGTAGGCGTAATGCCATTCCGCCCCGTCCGGGGTGGTGACCCGTGTCAGGCGGTCTTCCGCGTCCCACTCGTAGTGCCAGGTGTCCGGCCGCCGGGAGAGGTTCTTCTTCTGGCGGCTGACGACGCGGCCGGCGGCGTCGTGTTCGTAGCGCAGGCGGCCCGCCGTGCGGATGCGGGTGCCGGTGTAGGTGCGGGGGCCGCGGGCCTCGGGGCTCGCGTGGGTCGCGGGCCAGTCGGCGGTCGTCTGGTTGCCGGCCTCGTCGTAGGCGTAGGTCTCCGTCCAGTCGCGGGCCCTCACCCGCGATACCCGGCCGCCCGCGTCGAGCGCGAAGCGGCTGGTGCCCTCGCGGGAGTCGTCCACCGCGATCAGGTGACCGTCCGGTCGGTATGTGTAGGAGCGGTGCCACGTCGAGTCTGCCGTCGCCCCTGTAAGGGCTTGGTCGGTGAGGCGGCCCGCCGGGTCCCACGTCCAGGAGAGGGACGCCCTCCCGTTGATGTCCCGTTGCCGTTCGCGGCCTGCCGCGTCGTACGCCGACGTCAGTGTGTGGCCGTCGGCGACGACCGCGGTGCGGTTGCCTGCCTCGTCGTACGCGTAGCGCGTCACGGAGCCGGTGGGCGTGGTGCGGCGTACCGGGCGGCCCAGCGCGTCGTACGTGAAGGTGAGGGCACGGCCGTTGACGGCCTCCGTCTTCACCCGTCCCGCCCGGTCGTACTGGCGCAGCAGCTCCGCATCCGGGTTGCGGGCTTCGACCAGGCAGCCTGCCGGGTCGTATGCGTACGTCGTCAGCGTGCCTGCCGCGTCCTTTGCCGTCAGCCGTCCGAGCAGGTCGCGTTCGTAGGCGATCGTGTCGCCGAGCGGCGTCGTGCGGGCGGCCAACTGACCTGCGGCGTCGAGTGCGTAGTGCTGGGTGCGGCCGTCGAAGTCGGTTTCCGCGACGAGGCGGTCCCCTCGAACGACTGGGACAGCGCATCGTCACCGACCTCCATCTTGGACAGCGACATCTCCTCGAAACCGCTGCCCTGCGCGGCATCCACGTCCGTGCCGACCTCGCGCAGCTCATCCAGCGCGCCCCTGATGCCCTTGGTCAGCTGGTTGACGGTCTCCTTCGGGACCTGCAACTGCCCCTTGTACGCCAGCTCATCCGTGAGCTTCTCGCCGGGCAGCACCGGCCCGCCGTGGTCACCCATTCCCCTGTCCCCCTGACATTCGATCACGCCAGTCGAACACCGTATCTGTACGCGACCGTACGAACGCAAGCCGTATTGAGCCCTGATGACCAGCTATGCGCTCGGGTCCACGTTCCAGTGGCGGGGGAGTTCGGTGTCGCAGAAGGCGCAGTACCAGTCGTCTTCGCGGACGATGTTGGGCTGGTGGCAGTGCGCGCAGCGGCGGAAGGTGAGGGCGTGGGTGAAGGAGGCGGGGTGGGGGAGGGCTGCGCGGTGGAGGGACCGGGAGACCGCGGGCCAGCAGGTGGGTTCGGGGCAGTAGCCGGTGGAGTGGTTGGTCACCTCGGTGACCCGCCAGCCGCACGGGGAGGCGGCGTCGTGGGCGAAGGCGATCTCCCCGGCGGCAAGGACACGCGCGCCGCCCGCGCAGGCGACGTGTTCGGTGCGGCGGGGTGCCAGGCGGAGCAGGCCGGTCAAGTCGACGACGAAGGTGAAGGGTTCGGCAAGCTCTGCCGTTGTGCGGCGGGCGGCCCAGGCGGCGAAGTCGGGGGCGGTGCGGATGGCGTGGCCCATTGTCGCGGCGTCGGCGTGGGCTGCGAGGTCGGCGGGGCCCACGTAGCGGTAGCTCCGTATGGTCACCGGGTCAGGGTAGGGCGCGGGAGCGGAGGCGGCGGAGCATGCGGGGGTCGGTGAAACCGACCTCATGGGCGGCGGTTTCGGTGGTGGCGCCGTGGGCGATGAGGTGCTCGGCGCGTTCGAGGCGGAGGGTCTGCTGGTAGCGCAGGGGCGTCAGACCGCCGGTGGCGCGGGTGAAGAGACGGGTCAGGGTGCGGGCGCTGACGCCCGCGGTGGCGGCCAGGTGGTCCAGGGTGAGGGGTTCGGCGAAGCGGGTGTCGATGAGGTCCTGGACCCGGTGCACGGTGTCGTCGAGGTGCGAGCGGTACCGCAGTACGGCGCTGGCCTGCGGCTCGTCCCCGTTCCGGCGGACGTAGACGACCATGTTGCGGGCCACTTGTGCGGCCTGCGCCGGACCGTGGCGTACGGCCAGCAGATGCAGGGACAGATCGATACCGCTGGCGATGCCCGCGGAGGTGATGACCCGGTCGTCGGTGGTGAACAGGACATCGCGGACGACCTTCGCCCGCGGGAAGCGGTGGGCGAGTTCGTCCTGCAGCTCGTGGTGTGTGGTGCAGCGGCGGCCGTCCAGCAACCCCGCCTCGCCGAGCGCCTGCGCCCCCGAGCAGACGCTGGCGACCGTGCCGCCGGCGGCGTGGTGTGCGGCGATGCGGGCGAGGGTTTCCTGGCTGAAGGGGGGAGGCAGCGTCGGGCGCGGGGAGCGCCAGCCGGGTACGACGAGCAGGTCGCCCGGGTCCAGTTCCCGGGGCCACTCGGTCTGTGCGTGCACCGGCAGCCCCTGCGCGCTGTCGATCCGTTCCCGTTCGCCGACGTAGCTGAGCCGGTAGGGCCGGCCGAGCCCCGCCGCGGTGCTGAAGACCTGGGCGGGGCCGGCGAGGTCGAGGAGGTGGACGCCCGGGGTGAGGACGAGGACGACGTGGGTCACGCCGTGGATGGTGCCAGCTGCGCCGACTCCCCCTCCAGTTCTCCCTCCAGCTCTCCCTCCCGCTCCGCCTCCAGTTCGGCGACCGTGGTGATCCGCGCGAAGCGGTCGCGGAGCACTGCGACCGTCCGTTCGACGATGGCTTCGGCGCTCAGGCCGCCGACGGGGTTCGTGGTGGTGGCGTCGACGGGGAAGGTGACGCGATAGCCGAGGTCGCTGCCGATCCGGGTGGTGGTCTCGACGCACTGTTCGGTGCGGATGCCGCTGACGACGAGCTCGGTGACGCCCGCCTCCGTCAGCAGCTGCTGGAGGTTGGTGGTGGTGAACGCATTGTGCGAGGTCTTGCGCAGTACGGGCTCGCCGGGGAGCGGCTGGTCGAGCTCGGGCAGCAGCCGTACATGACCCTGCTCCGGGTCGAATACGCCGCCCGAGCCGGGCTCGGTGTGCAGGATCCAGATGACGCGGTCCCCGGCGGCGCGGGCGAGCCGGACCAGCCTGTTGACCGGTTCGGCGATGTCCGGGTCGGCGATGGTGGCCCAGGAGTCGGGGCGGGAGCGGAAGGACTCCTGGACATCGATGACAAGCAGCGCTCTGTTCATATCCGTCAGTCTGGCCAGCGGAAAGGCTTCGCCGACAGACACGATCGGGGCCCATGGCGGAACGATCTGGTCAGTCATCTCGGGTCGCCGCAGGTTCCCGTCCGGCAAGGTTGGATCACCAGGCCAGGAAGCGAGGTGAATCCTTTTCCGCCCCCGCCGTCTCCTGTCACTGGACCGGCCGCAAGGGTCGGCGGATGCCGGGAGGGAACAACACATGATGGTCGCGATCACTGCCGTGGCTGGTGGAGTGCTGGTCTGCATCTGCACCATGACGCTGCTCAAGCGGAGGAACCGCCGCCGTGGTTGACCTGCACCAGTCACTGCGGCAGCACCTCACAGGCGACGGGCAGCGCCCATGAGCTCACGCCACCGTTGGCCGGACAAGCGGCTGGTCAAGGCTGCTCAGGACGGCGATACCACCGCGCTGACCGCCGTGGTCCTGGAGTCGCAGCCCCACGTGCGCAGGTTCGCACTGTCGCTGTGCGCCACACCGCAGGACGCGGAAGACGCGGCCCAGGAAGCACTGATCATCCTCTACCGGAGGATCGGCACGCTCCGCGCCACCGGCGCCCTGGCCTCCTGGATGTTCCGCATCGTACGGAACGAATGCCTGCGGCACCTACGGCTGCTGACCTCCGCCACCGTCACCGCTCAGGCCGGTGATGAGGCAGCTGCACCCTCCGCAGAGGAGTCGGTCCTGCGAAGGCTGGAGGCCCAACGGGTCGCCGCCGCGGTCAGCGGTCTGCCCCGCGACCAGCGGCAGGTGCTGATCATGAGAGACCTCCAGGGATACCCGGGCCCTCTCGTCGCCCGGTCGCTCGGCCTGAGCAACGCGGCCATGAAGTCGAGGCTCCACCGGGCCCGGACCGCCTTGCGGCAAGCCCTGGCAGGAACCGATGAAGCAACCGGAGGGGAGGCGTCACCATGAACACCGTTGAAGCTGGTCAGCCTGCCCGCCCAGAAGCAGACTTCGCCAGCACCTCTGTCCCGCGGCATCTACTGCGCGGCGCTCTCGGCTTCGGCTTGATCACCGGCGCGATCGCTCTGATGCCCTCCGCCGGCCCCGCCGCACTGCTGGCCGCCCCCCTGGCACTGGTGGCCTTCCGCGGCTGCCCGACCTGCTGGGTGGTCGGCCTGGCACAGACCATCTCCCGCGGCCGCCTGCAACGCAGCTGCGAGGATGGCGTCTGCACCCTGACAAAGGCGGGCGACCCGTCACGATGAGGCTCCTGGTGCCGCGCCGTACGGCGGGCCGCCGCGGAGCATCGGCATGCCTCAGCGGACGACGTGGGGCCGTCAGCGTGAGAGCTCTCCGGCTTTGACGGCTGCGACGAATCGGGTGAACGAGTCGGTGGGGAAGGACAGGACGGGTCCGTTGGGGGTCTTGCTGTCGCGTACGGGGATCGTGCCGGTGCTTGCGGCCGTGGTGGGGGACCATTCCAGGCAGTTGCCGCCGTCCTGGTTGCTGTAGCTGGACTTGACCCAGGAGGGGTTCGTGGGCGGGTTCACAGTGCCTCCAGATGCTTTTTGATCAACTGTGCGGAGGCGTCGCGCGAGAGAGCGGAAGCCGTGAGGACATCGTAGAACCGTGCCAGACGCCGCACGTCCGCCGCTTCCTCGATGACCGCGCCCGAACGGATGCCTTCGGTATAGACCGCGGTCCCCTCCGCGGTCGTCAGGATCGACATAGGTCCGTCCATCAAGCCATGCGTGCCTGCGTCGAGGGAAAGCACTTGGAGCAGTGTGGTCGGCCGCTTCATGTGTTCAAGCAGCGCGGCCAGTTGCTCTCGCATCGCCGCAGGGGCGCCGACTCGTCGCCGGACGACCGACTCGCAGATGACGACTGAGAAATCAGGCGGTGATCCGCTTCTCAGGATCTCCTGCCGGGCCATCCGGTTGTTGACGAGGCTCGTCAGCTCTGCCTGGCCAGCCCGAGGATTGCCCTCGCGGAACAGTTCCCACGCGTATTGCGGTGTCTGGAGGAGACCTGGAACAACCGTGGGCGACCACTCGGAGATAGCGATTGCACGCGTTTCCAGTTCGATCCGTTTCCGGTAGCGCTGCGGGAAGGACTGAGCGGTGATCTCCTCATACAGCCGCTTGAAGAGCCCGTCCGTCTTGAAGACCTGATCCAGGAGGGCCGGGAGGTCCGCCGGGATGGGGCCGTGGCAGGTCTCGACCCGCGAAATGGTGCTCTTGGAGGTCCGGGTCATCCGGGCCAACTCGGTCTGGGACAGCGGCCCGGGCGGGTACAGCTCGCGAGCGCTACGGCATTCCTCCGCGAAGACGCGCCGTGGATCCTCGGCGCCCTCCGTGCCCTTCGTTTCGACGGTTACTTCGGCCATAACTCCCCTTGACCACCCCTCTGGTCAGGCTTCTCCAACGGTCGGGCTTTCCGTGTACGAACCGGCGATGCATATGCACCGGTGACCAACCCGCAGGTCGGGCGCTGAAACCCCTCCCCGGGGGCCGGTCGTTGCCGCACTCTTGTGATCGGCCCACCGCACAGAGTGACAGAGGAGAGGGTCGTCATGGGCACGCACGCCCAAAAATGGCCAGCAGAAGCGGGTTTGGCGCCTCCGGCGGGGCGTGAGCTGGAGCCCGTCCCGGTGCCCGGCTGCGACGTATGCGAACTGCTGGCCCAGGACCGTGAGAAGGCCCGCTCCCTGGATCAGGCGCTGATCGTCCGGAGCTGCAACGCCGTCATGGCAGGACACCCCCACAAACGGGAGCGACGGGAGCCCAAGAAATGACCGCCATCCATGCGACGTGCCCGACGTGTCAGGCCCTGAAGTCACGGCTGGCCGAGGCCGAAGCGGCGGGGGACGCATCGCAGGCCGTGGACTGCCGGGTGTTGCTCCGTCGCCACCCCGGCCACGGCGGCGGTCCACGGTCGTCCCCGGCACAGGAGGAGCCCAACCCGCGACCCTCAGGACCTGGAAGGACAAGCCCATGAGCAAGCCCCACCACCTCCGCCGCCCGGCAGGCAACCTGCGCGGCGGCAGCATCGCGGACAAGGACCGTCACTCAGCGGCGGCGCAGACCGCCCGCCGCGAAGAACTCCTGGAGCGTATGCGGCGACGCAATGCCCCAGGCGTACCGACGACTGCGGCCAACGCCCCCCGGGAGGAGGTGCAGGAGCCCCGAACGTGACCCGTCCCGACGACTGGATGATGCCCGCGTTCCTGGCCCAGCTCGCCGCGCCTGGAGTCCAGCTTGTCCGCGCCGTCAGTGACGGCCGGGAGACGGTGTATCTCTTCGATGCCGATCGTGAAGCGTTCGCGACCCTCACCGCCGACGGCGAGCAGTGGAACGTCCGGCAAGGCGGGCCGGTCGCTGTCTGGGACGCCATCGAAAGCGCGGTGACCGGCTGGCGGCAAGCGGGCGAACCCGACATCACCTCTGTCCGTATGGAGGTCACCATCGAGGCACACACCTACTGGATCGGGGAGGAACCAGCCCTTCGCTGGAAGCACGCCCAGCGCCCCTTGGCCACCTGACCCCCAACGCGATCAACGCGGCAGGTAATGGGGCGGGGCGTTCGTCAAATGGTGCGAAAGGGCCCATCCCTGGCCCTCGTGTCGGGCGCGGGCCGAGATATGCCAGAGTTGCCTCGTCCGGGCTGTGAGCACGTACCGTACGGCAGTGCAGCCGGGAGCCCGGTATGTCGGGGAAGGGGCAGCAGGTTGAGCACGCACGTACGGCATGCACCAGACGGCGAACGAGCCGCGCAGGCTGTGCCCCCTGCTGTCATGCTGCCGACCACCCTGGACGAGGCCGTCTCGGCACTCTCCGCCGTACCGGCCGCCGTACCGGTCGCCGGCGGCACCGATCTGATGGCGGACGTCAACTCCGGCCAGCTCCGCCCCGCCGCGCTCGTCGGCCTCGGCCGGATCAGCGAGATCCGCGGCTGGTCGTACCAGGACGGGTTCGCCGTACTGGGCGCCGGCCTCACCCACGCGCGGATGGGCCGCCCCGACTTCGCCGCGCTCATCCCGGCGCTCGCCGCCGCAGCACGCGCCGCGGGGCCCCCGCAGATCCGGAACGTGGGGACGCTCGGCGGCAACGTCGTCAGTGCCTCGCCCACCGGGGACGCGTTGCCCGTGCTGGCCGCGCTGGAGGCGACGCTCTCCATCGCGGGCCCGGAGGGGGCGCGCCGCGAGCTGCCGGTCAGCCATCTGCTCGCGGGGATGGACATGCTGCAGCCCAGCGAGGTCGTCGGCTATGTGAAAGTCCCGCTGCTGCACGCGCCGCAGACGTTCCTCAAAGCCACCAGCCGTACCGGGCCGAGCCGCGCGCTGGCCTCCGTCGCCGTCGTGCTCGATCCGATGCGGCGCGGGGTGCGCTGCGCGGTGGGTGCCGTCGCGCCGATGCCGCTGCGCCCGCTGGAGGCCGAGCAGTGGATCGCCTCGCTCATCGACTGGGACGGCGCGCGGTCGCTGGCGCCCGAGGCGCTGTCCGCTTTCGGGGAGTACGTCGCGATGGCGTGCATCCCCGACCCGGTCCCCGAGGAGGGCCCCGACGGTACCCCCGGCGCCGTACCCCAGCTTCCGCCCGCGGCGCTGCACTTGCGGCGTACGGTGGCGACACTGGCCCGCCGAGGACTCGGGAGGGCTCTCGCATGAGCGGTACACCACAGGCACCACACGACAACGGGAACGGAAACCGGAACGGGGGCGCGGGGCCGCACGCGGGTGCGGACCCGCACGGACACGTGAACGCGCACACGGGCACAGACGGGCACGGAAACGGAGCGGGCGGCGCCGAACAGTACGGCAGCGACCCCTACGCCCCGCACGGGCAGCATGTGCCCCGGAGTTGGGGCGGTGGCGAGTACGACGCGGATGCCACCGCCTTCGTCCAGTTGCCCAGCGGTGGTTTCGACTTCGCGGAGGACGCGCCGCTGGCCGCGCCCGGCACGGGCCAGGGCGGCTACACCCCGCCGCCCATCGACCCGTCGTCCCAGCCCGGAACACCCGGGTCCGGAACGCTCGGGTCCGCAGCGTCCCGGCCCGGCGCGGACGACGGCTCGGCCTACGCCTCGCAGCCTCCCGCCGGTGGCGCCGACCAGGCAGCCGGCGGAGCCTCCGGGCACTGGGTGATGCCGTTCGCTCCGGAGAACGCCGAGCAGGGCGCCGGTGGACCCGGCCAGCCGGAACTGTACGGACAGTCCGCGCAATACGGTCACTCCTGGGGATACGACCAGTCCGGGGACGGGGGCGGTGCCGGAGCACCCGAACCCGGCCAGGCCGCTCCGGGCCCGCAGGACACGCTGGGCGGTCAGGGCGGGCCGGGTGACCACGGTGCCGGCGGTGCGCTGGGGCAGGGCGCTGCCGCCGCGCTCGCGGGCTCGCACGAGGCGCGTACCGGCCGCCGTCCGCTCGGCACCGGCGTCGCCCGTGCGGCGAACGCCGACGAGAAGTCCGCCCCGTCCGCACCCGGTTCCCCCGCTTCTGCCGGTTCTCCCGCTTCACCCGGTCCCTCTGCTCCAACCGCTTCCGGCACGCCCGCGCCCGGCGGTCAGGAGAGGGAGCCCGCGCGTGCCTGGGCGCCCTCGTCGCCGACGGCGGCGCCGCACTGGGACCGTACGGCTCCCGGCGGCACCCCGCGCGGGGCCGGTCCCGGACCGCTGCCCCAGCAGGAACCGGGCAGCGCCGAGTGGCCGTTCGAGGGCGCACCGGGCGGCCCGGCACCCGCGTACGGCTTCCCCGGCGGGCCCTCCGCCGACCAGGCCCCCGCCCCCTCCGAAGAGACGCAGCGGCCCGAAGTACAGCCCGGGGCCGAGGCGGGGATCGTCGCCGGCGAGCCGCCCGCCCCGCCCGCCGGGCCGGAGAGCCAAACGGACTCCGAGGTGACCTCGCTGGCCGAGGCCGCCCCGGCACCCGCGCCCGCCCCGCAGTCGACTGAGCCCGCCCCCGGCACCGCCGCGCAGCCGGACGCCGCGCCGGAGGGCGGGGCCGCCGAGACCGGGCAGGCGGAGCACGCCGCTGACGACACCGGGGCCGGCACCGACACCGCCACCGACACCGTTACGGAGCCCGGGACCGACGCGGCGCCGGAGGCCGGTTCCGAGGGCGCCTCCGGGACCGGTCCCGAAGCGGACGGCGACGCGACGCCGCTGCCCGAAGCCGTCGACACGGAGGACGAGCACCCGCACGTCTCGTACGTCCTGCGGGTCAACGGCGTCGAACGCCCGGTCGCCAGCGCCTGGATCGGGGAGTCGCTGCTGTACGTGCTCCGGGAGCGGTTGGGGCTCGCCGGGGCCAAGGACGGCTGTGCGCAGGGGGAGTGCGGGGCCTGCTCGGTGCAGGTGGACGGGCGGCTGGTGGCCGCGTGCCTGGTGCCCGCCGCCACCGCCGCCGGAAGCGAAGTGCGTACCGTCGAGGGCCTGTCGGCCGACGGCACCCCCTCCGACGTACAGTGCGCGCTCGCCGAGAGCGGGTCGGTGCAGTGCGGGTTCTGCGTGCCGGGGCTCGCGATGACCGTGCACGACCTGCTGGAGGGCAACCACGCGCCCACCGAGCTGGAGACCCGCAAGGCGATCAGCGGCAACCTGTGCCGGTGCTCCGGCTACCGCGGGGTGCTGGACGCGGTCCGTACGGTCGTCGAGCAGCGCACAGCGCAGGCCGAGCGCGACGCCGCCGAGGCGGAGGCACAGGCGGCCACCGGCCGGCAGCCGTCCGGCCGAGCCGACTACGGCCAGGGCGGTTACGACCCGCAGGGCGGCTACGGCCACGGCGGGTACGAGCAGCAGGCCGACGGGTACGAACAGCAGTCGGGCACGTACGAACAGCAGCCGGGTGCGTACGAACAGGGCAGCTACGAGCAGGGCGGCGGTTACGGGCCCGGCGGGTACGAGGAGGGTGCCGCCTACGGCGGGGTGCCCTACGAGCAGGGCGGCTACGGACCCGACGCCTACGGCGGTCCGCAGGGCGGCGGTTACGACTACGACCCGGCGGCGCAGGCGCACACCCCCGAAGCCCCCGGCGCCTACAGCGCCAACGGCACATACGACGACGGCACCTATGGCGCGCACATCCCGCACCAGACCCGGCACTCCGAGAACGGCGGCGAGTCCTGATGCGCGCGGCTCCCGCAACAGCGCTTCCCGCACCAGCGCACCTCGCACCAGCACACTCCGCACCGGCGGGCGCCACGCACGCAAGCACAGAAAGGCGGCGGCATGACGGAAACGACTGACGGTCACACCGGCGCCGGACCCGGCACGGGCGGGCCGGGTGCCGCGGTGGCGGCGTCCGGCGGTACCCCGCTGCCGGGCGCCCGCAGCGAGCCGGAGCCGCACGGCCTGGGCGTCTCCGTCCTGCCCACCGACTCCTACGCCAAGGCGCAGGGCACCTTCCCCTACGCCGCGGACCTGTGGGCCGAGGGGCTGCTGTGGGCGGCGGTGCACCGCTCGCCGCACCCGCACGCGCGCATCCTCTCCATCGACACCGAGGAAGCCTCGAAGATGCCCGGCGTCCAGGCGGTCATCACGCACGAGGACGTACCAGGCGACTCCGCGCACGGGCGCAAGATCGCCGACCAGCCCGCGTTCGCCCGCGATGTGGTGCGCTACTACGGCGAGCCGATCGCCGCCGTCGCAGCGGACCACCCGGACACCGCACGGCTGGCCGCAGCAGCCATCGCCGTCGAGTACGAGGTGCTGGAGCCGGTCACCGACCCGGAGAAGTCGTTCGAGGCCGAACCGCTGCACCCGGACGGCAATCTGCTGCGCCACATCCCGCTGCGCTACGGCGACCCGGACGTGACCGGCGACGTCGTGGTCGAAGGGCTCTACCGCGTCGGACGGCAGGACCCGGCACCCATCGGCGCGGAGGCGGCGCTGGCCGTGCCGCGTCCGGACGGCGGCGTGGAGATCTACACCGCCTCCACCGACCCGCACACCGACCGCGAGCTGGCCGCTGCCTGCTTCGGACTGCCCGCCGAGCAGGTCAAGATCGTCGTCACCGGGGTGCCCGGCGCGATGGGTGACCGTGAGGACGCGGCGCTTCAGGTGCCGTTGGGCCTGCTGGCGATGCGCACCGGCTGCCCCGTCAAGATCGCGCTGAACCGCGAGGAGTCCTTCCTCGGCCACGGACACCGCCACCCCACCCTGCTGCGCTACCGCCACCACGCGGACAGCGAGGGCAAGCTGGTCAAGGTCGAGGCGCAGATCCTGCTGGACGGCGGCGCGTACGCGGATACCTCGTCCGACGCGCTGGCCGCCGCGGTCTCGTTCGCGTGCGGGCCCTACGTGGTGCCGCACGCGGTGATCGACGGCTGGGTCGTACGCACCAACAACCCGCCCTCCGGACATGTACGCGGCGAGGGCGCCCTGCAGGTGTGTGCCGCGTACGAGGGCCAGCTGGACAAGCTCGCCGAGCGGCTCGGCCTCGACCCGGTCGAGGTGCGGATGCGCAACGTGATGGCGACCGGCGATCTGCTGCCCACCGGCCAGACGGTCACCTGCCCGGCGCCGGTGGCCGAACTGCTGGAGGCCGTGCACGAGGCGCCGCTGCCCCTGCTGCCCAAGGACGCGCCCGAGGAGGACTGGCTGCTGCCCGGCGGACCCGAGGGCGCCGGCGATCCCGCGGCGGTGCGCCGGGGGGTCGGCTACGCGCTCGGCATGGTGCATATGCTCGGCGCGGAGGGCACCGACGAGGTGTCCACCGCCACGGTCAAGGTCAACGGCCCCGTCGCCACTGTGATGTGCGCGGCCGTCGAGTCAGGGCAGGGCTTCGACACGCTGGCCCGGCAGATCGTGCAGGAGACGCTCGGCATCGAGGAGGTGCACGTCGCCTCCGTCGACACCGACCAGCCGCCGTCCGGCGCCAGCGGGCGCGGGCGCCACACCTGGGTCTCGGGCGGTGCGGTGGAGCGCGCCGCGAAGATGGTGCGGACGCAGCTGCTCCAGCCGCTCGCGGCCAAGTTCGGGATGTCCACCGAGCTGTTGACCATCGCCGACGGCAAGATCACCTCCTATGACGGGGTGCTCTCCACGACGGTGGCCGAGGCGCTGGAGGGCAAGGAGCTGTGGGCGACCGCGCAGTGCCGCCCCCATCCCACCGAGCCGCTGGACGAGTGGGGGCAGGGTGACGCCTTCGTCGGTCTCGCCTTCGCCGCGGTGCGCGCCGTTGTGGACGTCGACATCGAGCTGGGGTCGGTGCGGGTGGTCGAGGTCGCCCTCGCCCAGGATGTCGGCGCCGTTCTCAACCCCCGCCAGTTGCGGGCCCGGCTGGAGGCGGGCGTCACCCAGGGCATCGGCACGGCTCTGACGGAGCATCTGCGGGTGGCCAAGGGCGTTGTCCGGCACGCCGACTTCACGGCTTACGCCTTGCCGACGGCGCTGGACGCGCCGGACATCCGCATCGTCAAGCTGATCGAAGAACGGGACGTAGTGGCACCGTTCGGGGCGAAGGCGGCTTCTTCGGCGCCCGTTGTCGTGACGCCGTCCGCCGTGGCCGCCGCCGTGCGGGCCGCGACGGGCCGGCCCGTCAACCGCATGCCGATCCGCCCCCAAGCCGCCGTCACCCCCACCTGAGGGCTCCGCCCGGGTGGGCCGCCGCCAATGCGTGAGGGCCCCGCCCTCTGACGGGTGGGTGGGGGCCGCTGCCATTGCTTGAGGGCCCCGCCTTGGGCCCCTCTCTCTGTTGGGGGCTCCGCCCCCAAGCCCCCGGTCCTCGCCGGACAGGCGTTGGGGCGGCTCCGCCCCCCAACTGCCCCCCGCTACGGGGGCTCCGCCCCCCTAGGAGCCCCTCCGGCCCATATCGGCCCTCTGGACAATTAGTCCTCCGCCCCTGCTCCAGGACCATCCGCTGCGGGTGGCGCCCATATCTGAGGTTGGAACCTGGACGCTCTCACCCACCCCAGATATGGGCGCCACCCGCAGACAAAGGGCAGCAGCCCTCGGGCGGAGATCCCTCACGTCAATGGCTTCCGCGGTTGCGGAAGGGGGGTTCTAGGGGGGCGAAGCCCACCTGGCGGGGGGCCGTTGGGGGGCGGAGCCCCCCGACACGACCTGTCGGCGGCAGCCGAAAAACAAAGGGGGCGTGCCCCCACAAGCACCGGCAGGCAGCCGAAAAACAAAGGAGGCGTGCCCCCACAAGCGACGGCCCTCAAGGGCGTGCCCCCACAAGCGACATCAAGCGACCAACAGGACACCCCCATAAGACACCCCCGCAACAACGAACCACGAAAACACCCCAAGGGCGGCAACCCGCAACCCCGTACGGCTCAAAGAAGGAACGTGCACCGCGCTGCCAAGCCCAAAAAGCGCGGCGGCCAGCAGAATCTCCTGCACCCGCGCGGCCCCACCCAAAACAGCGCCGGGCACCCACCCGGTGGTGCGCAGGGCAACCATGCCGAGAAAGCCCAACACGAACAGCGGCACCAATGGGGGCCGCCTCCCCGCGACGCGCGAGCCGGCAGCACGCCGACGTACGGCCAGAACCATTGCCGCGACGACCGGCGCCAGCATCAGCACGCGAAGAAGCTTCACCAGCACGGCCTGACCGAGAGCCTCCGGGCCACCGGTCTGCGCTGTGGCGACGACCTGCCCCACATCGTGGACCCCGGCACCGACCCACCGCCCGAACTGCCCGGCATCCAGACCCAACGGCCCCTGGAGCAGCGGCAGTACGACGATGGCCAGCGTCCCGCACAGCGTCACCAGCGCGACCGAGGTCGCAACGTCCTCCTCCTCGCTGCCCCGCACCTCGCTGACGGCACCGATCGCGGAGGCCCCGCAGATCGAGTAGCCGGTCGCGACGAGCACCGGCTGGTCGCCGCGTAGCCCGAGCTTGCGGCCGAGCCATACGGTGCCGAAGAACGTGGCGGCGACCACGCACACCACCATCGCCACCGTCGCCCACCCCAGCCCCAGCACATCGCTCAGCGCGAGCTTCAGCCCGAGCAGCACGATGCCGAGCCGCATCAGCCGTTTGCCCGCCAGCGTCAGTCCGGGACGCGCGGCCCCGCGTACCAGGCTGCGCAGTCCGGGCAGATGCGCCACAGCGATCCCGAGCCCCACGGCCGCCGTGAGCATCGGGACGGCGGGAACGAGCAGATGCACCGTCGACGCGACGACGACGCCGAGCGCGGCGAGCGCCAGCCCCGGCAGCCGGCTCGGCTTCCGGGAGGGCGCGGAGGCTGCGGCGGCGGCAGGAGCTGCGGCGGCGGCACGGGCTGCTGCGGCGGCAGGAGCTGCGGCGGCGGCAGGAGCTGTCCGTGTGCGGTCCCCCAGCAGGGCCATCAGGCGTCGGCAGGAAGGTCGTAGACCCGGCGGACGCTGCTGCCCAGCCGCGAGATGTCGGCACCGTAGATGTGCAGGGAGACGGCCACGTCGTCGCAGCCGTTCCACACCCGGTGGATATCGCCGGGCGGCGCGAAGCCGCATACCGCGCCCAACGGGTTGACCACGTCCTCGGTGGCGACGAGCCGCGCGGTTCCGCCGCCGGCCTCGGCGGGCAGCAGCCGGTAGCGGCGCTCGTGCTCCTCGCCCTGGTGGACGCCGGTGACGCACCAGGAGACGTGGTCGTGGACGGAGGTGCCCTGACCGGGCAGCCACACCAGGGCGACGAGGGAGAAGCTGCCGTCGCTCTCGGCGTGCAGCACGTGCTGGCGGTAGCGCTCCGGGTCGGGCTCGCACTGGGCGCCGGTCAGCAGATCGTCGGCGCCCAGGTGCGGTGTCAGCTTCTCCCCGACCAGATACGCGGTCACGTCTGGCGGCAGCCCCCTGCCGACGGCCTCGCGCACGTCCTCGATGAGGGCGCGCATACGCCCCGTCGTCCTCGCGGCGGAAGGAGTGGTCGTCGTCGCTGTCATACGGGCAGCGTCGCGGCGCGCACGTATCACGTCCAACGACGGTTCGTTGGGGGCGCTCTCAATTCTGCTTATGGATGGGGGACGGTCTCAGCAGCCCACGCGGCGCTCCGCCGTGGCGCGCAGCGCCTCCAGGACGCGGGCGGTCGCCGGTATCTCCAGGTGCTCGCGGAGTACGTACGCCGAAACCTGGCGGCGGGAGGCGGGGTCCAGGGCGCGTCCCGTCACCTTCTTGTGGACGAGGAAGGAGAGGACCAGCCCCGGCACCATGGCGACGCCCAGCCCCTCCGCGACCAGGCTCTGCACCACCAGGTTGTCGTCGGTGGTGAAGGCGATCTCGGGGGCGAAGCCCAACTCCGCGCACTCGTGCAGGAAGTTGGCCCGGCAGCGCAGACAGCCCGCGATCCAGCGTTCGTCCGCCAGTTCCTGCAGCCGCACGGCGCGGCGCCGCGCCATCGGGTGCCCGGTCGGCAGCAGCACGGTGAGCTGGTCCTCCAGCAGCGGGATCTCCACCAGCTCCTCGGGCACCTGTTCGCGCAGGCCCGGGTAGGTGAAGGCGAGGGTGATGTCGCACTCGCCGCGCACCACCCGGCGCAGTGACTCGGGCGGTTCGTCCTCCTGGAGCCCGACCCGGATGCCGGGGTGCTCGGCGGCCAGCTCGGCGAGGGCCTCGGGCACCAGGGTGGCGCCCGCGCTGGGGAAGGCGCAGACGGTGACCTTTCCGGCCCGCAGTCTGGTGAGGGACTCCATCTGCTGCCGGGCCGTACTGATGCTCTCCAGGATCACCTCGGAGTGCCGGGCCAGCGCCTCCCCGGCCTCGGTGAGCCGCATCCGGCGGCCGACGCGGATGAACAGCGGGGTACCGACGGACCGCTCCAGGGCCTTCATCTGCTGGGTGATCGCGGGCTGGGTGTAGCCCAGGGCGCGGGCCGCTGCGGAGTAGGAGCCGGCTCGCACCACTTCGTGGAAGGTCTGGATGTGCCGCGAGTCGAACATGGCAGAACCATAAGCAGAATTTGGGGTCACATGGCAGTCGGCGGGGTGCTGCTTCTGGATCACTCTGCTTTCACAACTGCCTCAGCAGTCGCTGCCGTGTCGGGTTCCGTAGCCGCGGCCGGTTCGTCGGCTCCCGGCTTCGGGCGCAGCCGCCCCGCCACCCATACGCCCGCGACCGCGACGACGGCCGAGACGGCGTACACGGCCGTGAACGCCGCCGGCTGCGCGCCGTCCGGGCCGAGGCCCGCGCCTCCGGTCCCGCCGTCGGCCCCGGTGACGGTGACGGAGCCGCCGCCGAGGGCGGCGAAGAGGGTCCCGGTCAGGGCGAGCAGCAGAACGTTGGACAGCCCGTCGCTCAACTGGAGGGCCGCGGAGTTGCGTCCGGCCTCCTCGGGCGCCGAGAGCCCGAGCAGCAGCACGCTCAGCGAGGAGATGGTCAGGCCCATACCGAAGCAGCCGACGGCCATTGCCAGGGCGAGCGTCCACACGGGTACCGACTCCACCAGCACCAGTGGCGAGCAGCCGATGGCGAAGGCGACCAGCGCCATACCGGTCCGGACGAGCCGTTCGCGGTGCGGTTCGAACCGGGTCCGCGACTGGGTGAAGGAGCCCAGCGCCCACGTCACGCCGCCGGCGGCGAGGGTGAGCCCCGCCAGGGTGACCGACAGCCCGCGCTGGGTCACCAGCATCAGCGGGACGAAGCTCTCGGCGACGACGTAGGAGCCGGCCGCCATGCCACGGAGCAGTACGACGGAGGGCAGTCCGCGCGCTGCCCGTACGGTCCCGCGGGGCAGCAGCACCCGGAGCGCGAAGGCCAGCAGCGCGACCCCGGCTGCGGCGGGCAGCAGCGCGAACCAGCGCAGGTCCTGGCCGGCGTACTGGAGCAGTCCGGCGCCCAGCGCGACGGCGACCGCGAGCCGGATGCGCCGCCCGCTCCTGTCCCCGGTCCCAGGCGCGGCGGCGCCCTCCGGCGGCCCGGAGGCCCGGCGCTTGAGCGGCGGCAGCATCACCAGCAGCGGCAGCACCACGAGCACGGGTATCCCGAGGAACACCCAGCGCCAGCCGAGCTGTTCGGCGACGGTGCCGGAGATCAGCGGGCCGACGATGGAGGGCACCACCCAGGACGCGGCGAACGCGGCCATCACGGTGGGCCGCAGGCGTTCGGGAAAGGCGCGGCTGACGGTGACGTACAGCGCGACGATCACCAGCCCGCCACCGATGCCCTGCACGGCGCGGCCCAGCACGAAGACCCACATGGCCACGGCGGTGCCGGACAGCAGGAGGCCACCGGCGAACAGCACGATGCCGGTTGCCAGCGGGGGGAGCGGTCCTCTCCGGTCGCACCACTGCCCCGAGGCGACCATGCCGACCACGGAGGTGGTGAAGAACGCGGAGAAGGCGTACGCGTAGAGGGAGATGCCGTCCAGCTCGTCGGCGGCCAGCGGCATGGCCGTACCGACCGCGGTCGCCTCGAAGGCTATGAGGAGGACGACGGAGACGATGCCGAACGTCAGCGGCCGGTACGCGCTGCTGAGCACGGACTCGGCGCCGAGCGCCGACGGTCTTTCGGGCTGGGAGGTCCCGGTCGCTGCCATGACAACCACGGTAAGCGCCACCTGTGATGGGCGACACCTACCGTGGTTGCTGAGACAGCTCGGCCGTTGGTCCTAGGTCATGAGCGGTCCTCGGTCATGAGGTGCTCATGGCCTTCCGGGCGTCAGCCCTTGACCAGCTGCATGTACTTGTTCCAGTTCCAGTGCTTCCCGGGGTCGGTGTGGTCGTTCCCGGGAACCTCGACGTGGCCGACGATGTGCTTGCGGTCGAGCGGCACGTTGTGCAGCTTGGCCAGGTGGCGGGTCAGCTTCGCCGAGGAGCGGTACATCGAGTCGGTGAACCAGGAGGCGTCGTCGACGTACCCCTCGTGCTCGATGCCCAGCGTGGAGGGGTTCGCGTTTCCGACGTGGTATGCGGTGTCCACGTTCTTCACCATCTGGGTGACTTCCCCGTCCTTGGAACGCACCACATAGTGGGCGCTGACCTTGGCCGACGGGTTCTGGAACCAGTTGATGGTGCCCGCGTACGAGCCCTGCGTCACATGGACGACGATCTTGTCGACCTTCGCGGAGCGTCCCTTGCGGTAGTTGGCACTGTTGGCCGGGACCCACTTCGCGCCGGGATAGCCCGGGGCCTTCGCGCCCACCCCGGCCGTGCTCACCTTGCTCTTGTCCGGGTGGACGTCATGGCGGGCGATCTTGACGTCCTCGCCGTCCGGCGCGGTGCCGCGGACGCCCTCTTCCAGGAACTCGTAGACGCTGTCGGCGTACATCCGCGCCGTGACGCCCTTGGCGCCGCTGTAGTCGGCGACGGCCGGGTACCACTTGTCCACGTCATTGCGCTCGGCTGCGCTCAGCCCGAGCTTGTCGGCGTAGGCGCGCAGCACCGCGGCCCCGCCGTGGATGTTGGCGTCGGTGTCCTTGCGCAGCTCCGATGCGGACTTGCCGGTGATCTTGGCCGCCTGCTCGAGCGTGTGCCGGGAGGGGTTGCTGACCAGGTGCATCACTCCGAAGCCGTGCGCCTGGCTGGGCTTGCCGTTGTGGCCGTCGAAGTGGGTCTCGCCGTAGCCGACGGCGGCCAGCACATCGCGCGGTACGTCGTACTTCTCGGCGGCCGAGTCGAAGGACTCGTTCATCGAGGGTGCTTCGCTCGGTCCGGCCGTCGCCGACTGGACCCCGGCGAACAGTGCGCCGGAGGCAAGGACCGTGCCCAGGCCGATGGCGACAGTGGCCCTGGTGCGCTTGCGTGATCTGCGGGCATGCATCTGTGAAGGCATGACTGCTCCTGTGGTGGGGGGATGGAGCTCAGGCGCCTGGGGCGTCACAGTACAGACGTGGTTTGGCCATGACAACGCCCTTCCCTCACCTCACAGTTGACCTCATCTATAACTTGATGCTCAGTCAGAAGCAGGTCTGTACCGCAGAGTTGGCGCGCCCCGAAGGGGCGCGGGGAACTGCGCGAGCAACCAAAACGAACGCGCACGCGGGCAATCTCGCAAAGCTCCAACGGCGAAAAGCCGGCGCCGCCGCGGTGGAGCTCTACCACGGCGGCGCCGGCCCGCAACTGGCAAGGATCAGTGCGAGAAGGCGCTCCCCAGCTGGGACCCCTTCTCCGGCGCACCCAGCGTCTTGGGCCCGTACGAGACAACGCCCTCAGCTGTCAGACCGCCGGAGGCACCCCGCAGCACCCACACCGCACCCGCGTCGACGGCGGTGCTGTCGCCGTCCTCACCGGGTGCGCCGGCGGCCAAGTCGTCCCGGCCGTCCTTGTCGGTGTCGCCCATGGTCAGAGCCGAGCCGAAGCCGTCCTTGGCCTCGACGGCGCCGGGCACGCCGGCACTGCCCTGGTCCCAGTTCTTCGCACCGGTGCCGGTCAGCCCGTTCTTGCCGCCGAGGAGCTGGACGACGGCGCCGGTGTCCTTGCCGCCTGCGCCGCTGCCGACGTCCTCGCCGGGCACGCCGACGGCGATGTCCGCGTAGCCGTCACCGTTGACATCGCCGGCGGTGAGCGCCTTGCCGAACTCGTCACCCTCTTCGTTGGTGCCGGGGACGCCCGCGCTGTTCTGGGTGAGCGTTGCGGTCCGCTTGGCGCCGGGGCCCTCGGCCGAGCCGTAGAGGACCTTCAGGGTGCCGTGGTCGTACGGCAGGTTCTCCACGACGCCGCCCGGGACGGTACGGATCACCAGATCGCCGAAGCCGTCCTTGTCGACGTCGGCGATGACGCCGCTCTCCGCGTCGGGCACGCGCCCCGGCTTGTCGGCGAGTCCGTCCTTGGTGCCCTTGAAGAACTCGCTGCTCTCGGACATCTCCTCGAACGCGTGCGTGGTGACGAGGTCGTCGATGCCGTCGCCGGTGGCATCGCCCGCCGTCAGTGACGTCGGCCCGAACTCGTGCCCGGTCGAGTACTCGGCGACCTTGGCGGCCTTGCCGTCCCGGGTGAAGCCGCCGTACAGCACCTTCACGCCGTTGCCGTCGAAGTCGCCGCTGCCCAGGGCGAGGTCGGGCTTCTTGTCGCCGTTGAAGTCGCCCGCGACGAGGTCACCGGCATGGGCGCCCTCGGCCAGCTGCGTGGCGCTGGTGAGGCCCTTGCCCTTCTCGCCCCACAGCACGACGACGCCCTCGCTGCTGCTGACGGCGAGGTCGGACACGCCGTCGCCGTCGAAGTCGCGGGCGGCCGTGCTGCTGCCGAAACCGCCGGAGGACTCCGGGTCGCCGGGCACCCCTGCGGAGTTGGCACTGAAGAGCTGCCGGTGCGTGGTGCTCGCTCCCTTCGCGGAGCCGTATGCCACGGTCAGATAGCCCGCGTACTGCTTGCCTGCGACGGTGGCCTTGGGCGCGCCCGCGACGGTGTCGGCGTACCCGTCGCCGTCGAAGTCGGCCTTCGGGGCCGCGGCGGCCTTGCCGGATACCGCGGCGGCGCCGGAGGCCGTGGTCCGGCCCGTGGTCTCCGCGTTCGCCTGTGCGGCGGCGAAGGCGGAACCGGCCAGCAGCACGGCGGTCACTCCGATAACGCGGGCGGCCGTGGCAGTCGCGGTGGTGGTGGGGGTGGCTTTTGCGGGGTGACGCACTCATCCTCCTGTATGTCGCGCTCCGGTCCTCAGCGGCCTTGTGGTGAGCGGATGTTGGGCCTGCGGGGACGGATCGGGACCGGTGCGATGGCCTTACGCCCATGAGACCTACGAGGCGGGCGAAGGGTTGTCCTCGATGCGGGAACAAGGTGAACCCGCGGTGGCCCTTGTCAGTACGTGGCCGACGGGCCGTCGGTTCAGGTCGGCTGTTCCCCTGCTCCTTTTTCCTCACCCGCAGTTCAGTAGAAATGATCCGAAGAAAACATTCCGGGAAGATGGGTTTGGCCGTGGCTGCTGTGGCAAACTCCCGGATCAATTCACTAGTGAGCGGCCGCTTCCTTTTCGGGGGCGGCCACCAGATATGACAGGAATTCTCGTGCGGGGAAGAACTTCACTCGTCGCCGGCGCCGTCGCGGCGCTGGCCCTCATACTGACCGGCTGCGGCGGCGAGGAAGACGGCAAGAATCCAGGAGCGGCCGACAAGCCGAAGCAGCAGAGCAGCGAGAGCGCGAGCCCCAAGAAGAACACTGCCTCGCCCAGCACTCGGCCTTCCAAATCCGCGAGCCCCTCGGCAAAGCCCTCGGCCAAGCCGAAGCCCCCCGCCGCCAGGCCGACCACCAAGGCGCCCGCTCCCCGGCACAGCAACGGCTCAGGGTCCACCGGCGGGTCGTCGGGCGGCGGTGCCGCGGCGCCCACCAGCGTGCAGGGAAGCTGGTACTACCCGTTCCTCATCCGGGGCAAGGCCATCACCATGACCGTCAACGGAACCTCCTTCACCGTCACCGCGGCGGCCAGCGGCGGCAAGAGCTGCTCCGGGACGATCAACAGCAGCATGCGGATCAGCAGCAGCTGCGGGGGCAAGGCCGAGAACGGGCGGGCCGTACTGAGCGAAGGCGGTCAGAAGCTGACGTTCCAATGGGACAGCGGCCAGCCCGACCGCTTCGGACGCGCGCGACCCCAGTGATCCGGCGGGATGTTGGTCACAGCGCCCCGGGGACGTCCCCGGGCTGATCCGGGCGCGTGGGGCCACCGGTAGGGTTGCCGGGGCTGTGCCTGGCCGGCCGCCGACCGCGGTCGGCCGTCGCCGTACCTGACCCCGTCGTACCGGAGACCGTGACTACCACTCCCACCACCCCCAGCAGCAACCACCACCTGTCGCCCGCCTTTCCCGGCCGTGCCCCCTGGGGTACGGCCAGCAAGCTGCGGGCCTGGCAGCAGGCGGCGATGGACGCGTACCTGGAGCGGCAGCCGCGCGACTTCCTCGCCGTCGCGACGCCGGGTGCGGGCAAGACGACGTTCGCCCTCACCCTGGCCTCGTGGCTGCTGCACCACCATGTCGTGCAGCAGGTCACCGTCGTCGCGCCGACCGAACATCTGAAGAAACAGTGGGCCGAGGCGGCGGCCCGGGTGGGGATCAAGCTGGACCCGGACTACAGCGCGGGCCCCCTGAGCAAGGAGTACCAGGGGGTCGCCGTCACCTACGCGGGTGTGGGCGTACGGCCGATGCTGCACCGCAACCGTGTGGAACAGCGCAAGACCCTCGTCATCCTGGACGAGATCCATCACGCCGGCGACAGCCGCTCCTGGGGCGAGGCGTGCCAGGAGGCGTTCGAGCCCGCCACCCGGCGCCTTGCGCTGACCGGTACGCCCTTCCGCTCCGACACCAACCCCATCCCGTTCGTGGAGTACGCCGAGGACGGCGAGGGCATCCGGCGGTCCGTCGCCGACTACACCTACGGATACGGCGACGCGCTCGCCAACGGCGTGGTGCGGCCCGTCATCTTCCTCTCCTACAGCGGCAACATGCGCTGGCGCACCAAGGCCGGGGACGAGATCGAGGCCAAGCTCGGCGAGCCGATGACCAAGGACGCCGTCTCCCAGGCATGGCGCACCGCCCTCGATCCACGCGGCGAGTGGATGCCCGCCGTACTGCGTGCCGCCGACCACCGGCTGACGGAGGTCCGCAAATCGGTGCACGACGCGGGCGGCCTGGTCATCGCCTCCGACCAGGACTCGGCCCGCGCCTACGCCAAGCTGCTCCGCGAGATCACCGGCACCGGGCCGACCGTCGTCCTCTCCGACGACACCGGCGCCTCGCAGCGCATCGAGGACTTCCGGCACAACGACGGGCGCTGGATGGTCGCCGTCCGGATGGTCTCCGAGGGCGTGGACGTGCCCCGGCTGGCCGTCGGGGTGTACGCGACCACCGTCTCCACGCCGCTGTTCTTCGCGCAGGCCGTCGGCCGCTTCGTCCGCTCCCGGCGGCGCGGGGAAACCGCCTCCGTCTTCCTGCCGACCATCCCCACGCTGCTGACCTTCGCCAACGAGATGGAGGTCGAGCGCGACCACGTCCTCGACAAGCCCAAGAAGGGCGACGAGGACGATCCGTACGCCGAAGAGGCGGAGCTGCTCAAGGAGGCCGAGCAGGAGAAGGACGAGGACACCGGGGAGCAGGACCAACTGCCCTTCGAGGCGCTGGAGTCGGACGCGGTCTTCGACCGGGTGATGTACGACGGCGCCGAGTTCGGAATGCAGGCGCACCCCGGCAGCGAGGAGGAGCAGGACTACCTCGGCATCCCCGGACTGCTGGAGCCCGACCAGGTGCAGATGCTGCTCCAGAAACGGCAGGCCCGGCAGATCGCGCACAGCAGGAAGAAGCCGGACAGCGAGGCCGACCTGCTGGAGATGCCCGCCGACAAGCGTCCCGTGGTCACCCACAAGGAACTGCTGGAGAAACGCAAGCAGCTCAACAGCCTGGTCGGTGCCTACGTCCATCAGAGCGGCAAGCCGCACGGTGTCGTGCACAACGAGCTGCGGCGGGTGTGCGGAGGGCCGCCCAGCGCTGAGGCTACTGCGA
This sequence comes from Streptomyces sp. 3N207, assembly GCF_052246355.1. Taxonomy (NCBI): domain Bacteria; kingdom Bacillati; phylum Actinomycetota; class Actinomycetes; order Kitasatosporales; family Streptomycetaceae; genus Streptomyces; species Streptomyces sp. 3N207. The sequence goes on from NZ_JBQQBV010000006.1 coordinate 120,834, forward strand.
GCCAGATCGAGGCTCGTATTGCCAAAGTGCGTGAGTGGGCCACGCGGATGAAGTAGCCGTATTCGGCAATTGTGCGGGTTTGTGGCGGTTATCGAAATGCCTCCCCCAGCCTCCGGCCGGGAGGTGCCCCCAACCCTCGCCGTTTCATCGGGAAAAGGTTTTGACCGGATTCTGGACAGCCTCTTCCGGTCAGCGGTGCTGCTCGCTACGTTTCCCGGACACACGGCCCGTGGCGATCCGTATCACTCCGTTCACCCGCGGCTGCCGTCACTCACCCGAGGGAGGGGCCGCCGTGACCGCGGAGACTTCTCAGACGCTCGACCGAGGGCTGCGCGTCCTCAAATTGCTGGCCGACACAGACCACGGTCTCACCGTCACCGAGCTGTCCAACAAGCTCGGGGTCAACCGGACGGTGGTCTACCGGTTGCTCGCCACCCTGGAGCAGCACGCCCTCGTGCGTCGCGACCTCGGCGGCCGGGCGCGGGTCGGGCTCGGCGTCCTGCGCCTGGGGCGGCAGGTCCACCCCCTGGTCCGGGAGGCCGCGCTGCCCGCGCTGCGCTCGCTGGCCGAGGACGTGGGCGCCACCGCGCACCTCACCCTCGTCGACGGCACCGAGGCGCTGGCCGTCGCGGTGGTCGAGCCGAGCTGGACCGACTACCACGTCGCCTACCGCACGGGGTTCCGGCATCCCCTCGACCGGGGAGCCGCAGGCCGGGCGATACTCGCCGGGCGGGGCCCCGACAGCGAGCGCGGGCCCGGGTTCGTCCTCACCCACGGTGAGCTGGAGGCAGGCGCCAGCGGTGCCGCGGCCCCGGTGCTGGGGGTGAGCGGGATCGAGGGCAGCGTGGGCGTGGTGATGCTCGCCGAGACGGTGCCGGAACAGGTCGGCCACCGGGTCGTCCGCGCCGCCATCGAGGTCGCCGATGCACTGCGGTGACAGGGTGCCCCGCGGACCGTACGAAGGGGACCGGAAGCCGGGGTCTTCGTACGGCCTCCGACCGCGGTCGATAGATTGCGGGGGTGTCCGCATTCAGCACCCGCGCCCCGGGGACCGACGGCCCGCGCCGTACCCGCCGCCGTACGCTCGCGCTCTGCGCGCTGCCCGTCGTCCTGCTGCTCATCGTGGCGCTGTTCGCCCCGCTGCCGTTCTCGCTCACCCAGCCCGGCGAGACGGCAAACGTGCTCGGCCGCACCGACGGCAAGCCGGTGATCGCCATCGAGGGCGCCAAGACGCAGCGGAGCGACAAGGGACGACTGCTGTCCGTCACCATCGCCGCGACCCGGCCCGAGACCACCGTGCGGCTGCCCGACGTGGTGCGCTCCTGGTTCCGCGAGGACCGGGCCGTGATGCCCCGTGAGGCCGTATACCCGGGGGGCGGGGACACCGAGGACGCCGAGAAGCGCATCACCAAGGAGATGAAGGACTCGCAGCACAAGGCCGTCACCGCCGCGCTGCGCCAGCTGCACCGCTCACCGAAGGACCTGCGCGTACGGCTGCGGCTGGGGGATGTCGGCGGACCGAGCGCCGGGCTGTTCTTCGCGCTCGGCATCATCGACAAGCTGGACGGCGACGGCGCGGGCGGGGGACTGACCGGCGGCCGTACCGTCGCCGGGACAGGCACCATCGACGCGAAGGGCAAGGTAGGGGCCGTCGGCGGCGTGCCGCTCAAGACACAGGCGGCCCGCCGGGACGGGGCCACCTACTTCCTCCTGCCCCGAACCCAGTGCGGCGAGGCGAACGCAGAGCTGCCCTCCGGGCTGCGACTGGTACCGGTCAGCTCGCTCCGGGGCGCGCTGGACGCACTGCAGGAGATCCGCACGGACGGCAAGGTCCCCAGCTGCTGAGCGGCTCATGGCCGCCCGCTCACCCGGCGGCCCCACTGTCGTCCTCGGCGGCCTGCCGTACCAGCGGCACGATGCGCAGCGGCACCGGATTCTCCATGACGATGGCCGTGGAGGCGCGGACGATGCCCTCGATGCCGACGACCCGGTCGATCACCCGCTGGAGGTCGGCGTTCGAGCGGACCACCAGACGGCAGAGCATGTCGCCGCTGCCGGTGGTCGTGTGCAGCTCCAGCACCTCGGGCACCGTCGCCAGATGCGCCCGTACGTCCGGGCCCTGGCCCTGCCTGATCTCCAGCGTCGCGAACGCGGTGACCGGATAGCCCAGCGCCGCCGGGTCGACCTGCGGCCCGAAACCACGGATGACGCCGCCCGAGGTGAGCCGGTCCAGCCGCGCCTGCGCCGTCCCGCGGGCGACACCGAGCCGCCGCGACAGCTCCAGCACCCCGATCCGGGGCTCCTCGGCGAGCAGTTCGAGCAGCCGTCCGTCCAGCCGGTCAATGCCCATGACTTGCCTCTCCGTATGTGACGTCGTAGGGCGGGCGAAAGGCTGCGCAGATTGCGCACATCGTCCGACCGATCGCTCCTCCCACTGAACAAACTGCCCAGGAGAAACGCAAACTATTGCGCACCTTGTCGCCTGGGGAGACCCTGCGAATATGACTGAGACCACACACGCGGCAACCCCGCAGACCGCACGGCAGGCAGACCCCTTCCCGGTCAAGGGGATGGACGCGGTCGTCTTCGCCGTCGGCAACGCCAAGCAGGCAGCGCACTTCTACTCCACGGCCTTCGGCATGCGCGCCGTGGCCTACGCCGGCCCGGAGAACGGCAGCCGGGAGACGGCCAGCTACGTACTGGAGTCCGGCTCGGCCCGGTTCGTGTTCACCTCCGTCATCCGCCCCACCACCGACCGGGGCCGCTTCCTCGCCGAGCACGTCGCCGCACACGGCGACGGCGTCATCGACCTGGCCATCGAAGTTCCCGACGTCCGCGCCGCGTACGCGTACGCCGTCGAACACGGCGCCCGCGGCATCGAGGAGCCGTACGAGACCAAGGACGAGCACGGCGTCGTCGTCCGGGCCGCCATCGCCACCTACGGCGAGACCCGCCACACCCTCGTCGAGCGCACCGGCTACGACGGGCCCTACCTGCCCGGCTTCGTCGCCATGGACCCCATCGTCCGGCCCCCGGAGCGACGCTTCTTCCAGGCCGTCGACCACTGCGTCGGCAACGTCGAACTCGGCCGGATGAACGAGTGGGTCGCGTTCTACAACAAGGTCATGGGCTTCACGAACATGAAGGAGTTCGTCGGCGACGACATCGCCACGGAGTACTCGGCACTGATGTCGAAGGTCGTCGCCGACGGCACCCGCAAGGTGAAGTTCCCGATCAACGAGCCCGCCGTCGCCAAGAAGAAGTCCCAGATCGACGAGTACCTGGAGTTCTACGGCGGCGCCGGCGTCCAGCACATCGCGCTGGCCACGGGCGACATCGTCTCCACGGTGCGGAGTATGCGGGCAGCCGGTGTGCAGTTCCTCAACACCCCTGACGCGTACTACGACACACTTGGAGAGTGGGCCGGCGAGACGCGGGTTCCCGTCGAGACCTTGCGGGAGTTGAAGATTCTCGTCGACCGCGACGAGGACGGCTATTTGCTCCAGATCTTCACCAAGCCGGTTCAGGACCGGCCGACCGTCTTCTTCGAACTCATCGAGCGGCATGGCTCCATGGGCTTCGGCAAAGGCAACTTCAAGGCCCTCTTCGAAGCCATCGAAAGGGAACAAGCCCTACGCGGCAACCTCTGATCCCCCTACCTGATATCCCAACCCATTCGCTGCGGGTGGCGCCCATATCCGAGGTTGGAGCCTGGGCGCTCTCACCCACCCCAGATATGGGCGCCACGTGCAGACAAAGGGCAGCAGCCCCCGGGCGGAGATCCCTCACGTCAATAGATCAAGGTCTTGCGGAAGGGGGGTTCTAGGGGGGCGAAGCCCACCTGGCGGGGGGCCGTTGGGGGGCGGAGCCCCCCGACACGACCTGTCGGCGGCAGCCGAAAAACAAAGGGGGCGTGCCCCCACAAGCACCGGCAGGCAGCCAAAAACGAAACGAGGCGTGCCCCCACAAGCGACGGGCCCCGACAAGGCTTCCCCGCAAAGGAGGCGGCTGCCAAGGTGAGGGCATGAGCAAGCTCATCGCGCGGCTCCGCAAGGAACTCCCCGCAGAGGCGGTGCTGACAGACCCCGACGTACTCCGGTCGTACGCCAACGACATGGCGAGCTTCTGCCCCGCAGGGGCACCCGCCGCACTCGTCGTACCCCGCAACGTGGAGCAGGTGCAACACACCATGCGGACGGCGAACGACCTGCGGGTCCCAGTGGTCCCGCAGGGCGCCCGCACGGGCCTCTCCGGCGCGGCCAACGCGACGGACGGCTGCGTACTGCTCTCCCTCACCAGAATGGACCGCATTCTGGAGATCAACCCCGTCGACCGGATCGCCGTCGTGGAGCCGGGCGTCATCAACGCCCGGCTCTCCCGCGCGGTGGCCGAGCACGGCCTGAGCTATCCGCCCGATCCCTCCAGCTGGGAGATGTGCACCATCGGCGGCAACATCGGCACCGGCTCCGGCGGCCTGTGCTGTGTGAAGTACGGCGTCACCGCCGAGTACGTGCTCGGCCTCGACGTCGTCCTCGCCGACGGACGGCTGCTGTCCACCGGCCGCCGCACGGCCAAGGGCGTCGCAGGCTACGACCTCACCCGGCTGATCGTCGGCTCCGAGGGCAGCCTCGGCATCGTCGTACGGGCCACCCTCGGGCTGCGTGCGGAGCCGCCGCAACAGCTCGCGCTGGCCGCCGAGTTCCCCTCGACGGCCGCTGCCTGCGACGCCGTGTGCCGGATCATGGAGGCGGGCCACACGCCCGCGCTGCTGGAGCTGATGGACCGCACCACGCTGCGGGCCGTCAACGACATGACGAAGATGGGCCTGCCCGAGACCACCGAGGCGCTGCTGCTCGCCGCCTTCGACACCCCCGAGCCGGCGCCGGAGCTGAAGGCGGTGGGCGAACTGTGCACGGCGGCGGGCGCGAGCGAGGTGGTGCCCGCCGAGGACGCCGCGGAGTCCGAACTGCTCCTCCAAGGGCGCCGCGCCGCGCTGACCGCGCTGGAAGCGGTCAAGGGCACCACGATGATCGACGACGTGTGCGTACCGCGGAGCCGGCTGGCCGACATGCTGGACGGAACGGCCGAGATCGCCGAGCGGTACGGACTGACCATCGGGGTCTGTGCGCACGCGGGTGACGGCAACACCCACCCCACCGTCTGCTTCGACGCCGCCGACGAGGACGAGTCCCGCCGCGCCCGCCAGTCCTTCGACGAGATCATGGAGTTGGGCCTGAAGCTGGGCGGGACGATCACCGGCGAGCACGGTGTCGGCGTGCTGAAGAAGGACTGGCTGGCCCAGGAATTGGGCGAGGTCAGCCTGGAACTCCACCGGGCCGTCAAAGCCGCCTTCGACCCGAACGGCATTCTCAACCCGGGCAAGGTCTTCTGACGGCCGCGCGGCGGACCTGAACAGCCGAGGGCCGGGCCGGCGGAGTGTCCGTCGGCCCGGCCCTCGAAAGGGCGGCCGGAGCGCTGGTCCCGCACGTCCGGCCGCAGGGTTCAGCGTTCGAGCCAGAGGTCCAGGTACCAGGGGCCGTTCACCCCGTCCTGCCAGCAGGCGAAGCCGGAGTACTTGTCCGTCTTCTCCAGCTTTTGGCCCCACTGTATGCACTGCTTCTCGCCCGCGGTCTTGACGGTCTCGTCCGGCTTGGTCGGGCCGTCGCTCGCCTGGGCGCTCATGGCGGTCATACCGGAGAAGGCGGCGACGCCGGCGACGGCGAGGGCCAGCTTCGTGAACTTCTTGCGCATGTCTCTCCTAGCGAAGTGGTACCGGACTGTGCGCAGGGTTCGATGGCGGGTCCGGCACAAAAGTTCACGGCGCGCGGTTTTTTCTCGCGGCCGGCTGATGCCGGCCGGAGCCCTGGCCGCCCTGCTGTTCCGAGAGCGCCATGACCTGCCTCCGGCGGACGGGGAGCCCGGCCCGGTCGCCTGAGGCATCCAGCCCGCTCACCGCTCCAGCAGTTCGCTCAGCTGCTCGTCCAGTCCCAGCACTTCCGGCTCGCTGCCCGGCGGCACCACCCGCAAGGTCCGCTCCAGCCAGGCCGCCACCACAGGGGAGGGCGTCTCCAGCAGCGCGTCGCCGTTCGGTGAGCTGAGCGCCAGGCACAGCACGTTGCGCCCGCCCACGCACGTCGGCCACACCCGTACGTCGCCGTCCCCGCACGGCTGAGCCAGCCCCTCCACCAGCAGTTCGCGCGCGAACGTCCAGTGGACGGGGGTCTCGGAGTGGATATGGAAGGCCATGTGGACGGCATACGGGTCGTCCGGGCGGTAGCTGAGCCGTGCCGGTACGGCAACGCTGCGCTCCGGTGCGAGGACGAGCCTCGCCTCCACTTCGCGTTCGACGACGGTGTGCATACGGTGCGCCCTTTCCTCTGATCCCCTGTTCCTCTGCGTGGGCCGCTGCGAGCGACCCGCACGGGGGAAGAGACCGCTGGACGCTGTTTCTTACACGGGTTCGCGGGGTTTTTCACCGGGCGCTCCGGGGATTTGTTCGCCGGGTGCCCGGGGGCGCCGGGCGGCTCCTGGGTCGCTCGAAGGCGGGCTTACCTGCCGTCTGCTTCCTCCCTGCGCGGTCTTCTTCGTTACTGTCCTCCTTACCGTCCTTCTCGGACAGGTGGAGGATCCCGCCGCACAGTCGGCGGCGGGACACGAGGCCGCGCAGCAGCGGCCTGGACAAGAGCGTCGTGCGTGAGGGGAGTTGGGGGTTGTGGGACCCTCCGGTACTCATGGTGAGGTGCCCCGTGCCGGGTACTATCCGGATCCGTCCATCCCCGGATACATCCGCTACTGGAACGGTTCGTCCTGGGTGCCCGGCACCAGCCGCCCCGAGCCACGTGAGGGTGAACCCATGCCCGCGCCGCCGCCGGTGGCGTCCTCGCCCGCCACGGCTCCCGCGCCTCCGGCCACCGCCGATCAGGAGGGCCCCGCGGGACCGCCGAGCCCTCCGCGCTCCTCCTCGGACGAGACCGGCCCGGTCTTCCTGGACGAGGACGGCGAAGGCGAAGGTGGCGAGCGCCGCGCCCGTGGCCTCCAGCAGCCGGTCCCGGGTCCGGAGCCTGCCGCGTCGTCCGGGGCCTCCGGACCTGCCGCGGCCGCTCCCAGCTGGCAGCCGTCCGGGACGCCGCAGGGCGGATTCGGACCGCCCGCGGCCGACCCGCGGGGCGACTGGGGCAACGAAGGCCGGGCATCCGGCCGTACGGAAAGCGAGTCCGCCACCCCGACGCGTGCGAGCACAGCGGAGTCCGGACCGGCCGGTGCCGGTGGCGCCGGGGAACTCCCCGGCCAGGGCGGGCGCGAGAAGACGGTCGGCCTGCGCCGCTCCGAGGTGCTCCGCACCGGTGACCGGGCCCCACAGGCAGGCGTCCCCTCCCAGCCGTCCCCGTCCCCCGCATCCCAGTCGTCGCCCGCATCCCAGTCGTCCCCCGCGTCTTCGTCGTCCCCCGCACCGGGGAGCGCCCCCGGCCCGCGCGTCCCGGGCCAGGCAACCGGTTCCGGCCAGGCCCCGACGGCACCGAGCGCCCCCGAACAGCCCTCCGCCACCGGAACGCCCCCGGCGCGCCCCGGCGACCAGCCCGGACAGCGCGGTGCCGCGGGCACGGTCCCCGCGCAGGGCCCGGGCCACACCCAGGCCGCTCAGCGCGTGCCCGGCCAGGCCACCGGCGGACCCGGACAGAGCGCGGCACCCGGCGGTACGCACCAGGGCCCGGCCGCGACGGGCGGAGCCGCGGCACCGGCCGCCGCGGGCGGCGCGGCTTCCGGGCCACAGGCAGCGGCCGCTTCCGCCGGGGTGGCGTCAGGCCCGCAGGTGTCCCGCCCCGCTGCCGGCGCCGGACAGGGCGCGGCACCGGCCGGGCTGCCGGGGCAGCGAGGAGAGCAGGGGCCACCCGCCGGGTTCGCTCCGGCGCCAGGGCCCGGTCAGGCGGCGCCGCTGCCGGCCCAGCAGGGCGGCGGCGGGCCGGAGGCCGGTCCCTCCTGGTCGCAGCCCGCGGGGCTGCCCGCACAGCCGCAGTCCGGCGGTCCGGACGCCGTCACGCCGTGGCGGCCACCCGCCGACGACCCGTTCGCTCGGGCCGCACGCCAGGAGGCACGGCCCGGGGCGCTGGGCAAGCGGCTCGGCGCGCGGCTCGTCGATCTGGTCCTCACCCTGGGCGTGGGGGCAGGTGCCGCGTTCCCGTTCGTGGGCAAGGCCGTCGACCACATCAACGCCAAGATCGAGGCGGTCGAGCAGGCGGGCGTGACCCAGCGGGTGTGGCTGATCGACGGCACCACGGGCAGCTATCTGGCCCTGGTCGTGGGCGCACTGCTCGTCTTCGGGCTGCTCTACGAGGTCCTGCCGACGGCCCGTTGGGGCCGTACGCTCGGCAAGAAGCTGTTCGGGCTCTCGGTGGTGAACATCGAGGGCTACGGGAAGCCCGCCTTCGGCAGGTCCGTACTGCGCTGGCTGGTGCACGGCGTGCTGGGACTGCTGGTCATCGGGCTGGTCAACGCCGTGTGGTGCCTGTTCGACCGGCCCTGGCGGCAGTGCTGGCACGACAAGGTGGCCGGGACGTTCGTCGCCAAGGGCAGCGCGGGAGACAGCGAGATCAGGCTGTAACGACTGGGACGACCGGGGCGTGACGACCGGAGTGTGCGGACCGGGCGCCCGAAGGAGTGCCGTCCCGCGAGCGGGTACCCCGAACAGCCCGCCCCGGATGCGGCGGGTCCACGAGGGCTGTGCACTCGGGCCATGAGCACGGAGCAGCCGGAGAACGACCCGTTCCGGAAGCCGCAGGAGCCGCAGCCGCCGCAGGGGCCCGAACGCCCTGCGGCGGGCGGAGAGGCGCCCGGCCAGGAGCCTCCCGACCAGGAGCTGCCGGGCCGGGAGTCCCCACCGCCCGGCGGTCCTGGTATGCCGTACGGGAATCCTCCGCCACCTCCCGCGGGCGGCGGGCCGGGTGGCGGCTTCGGGGATGCGCCGGGCGGCGGCTACGGCGGCGGTCGCGGGAGCCCGTACGACAACCCCTACGGCGGTCCCGAAGGTGCCGCAGACCCGCTGGCAGGGATGCCGCCGTTGGCGTCCCGCGGCAAGCGGCTGCTGGCGCGCATCATCGACGCGCTGCTGATCGCCATTCCGATCGGCATCATCGCGGGCGTGGTCGAAGGGGGTTATTCGACCGACGAGGGCATCAGCTACTGGCCTCAGCTCAGTTACACCCTCGTCTACTTGCTCTACGAGGGCCTGATGCTGACGAACTCGGGCCAGACGGTCGGCAAGAAGCTGATGCGCGTCCGGGTGGCCATGTTGCAGAACGGCGCCGTACCGGCGGGCGCGCCCGGCTGGCTCCGGGCTGCCGTCTACCAGATCCCGCCGCTGGTGCCCTGCGTGGGCTCGCTGTTCTGGCTGGTGAACGTGCTCTTCTGCACCTGGGACAAGCCCTATCAGCAGTGCCTGCACGACAAGACGGCGCGCACGGTGGTGGTCGCGGCGGACTGACGAACAGCGCCGGGGCCGCGGGCATGAGCGAGCGCTTCCCCCGGCGCCGTTGCCGGGGGAGCGCCAGGATCGTTCGCCGGGCTCGTCAGTGGCGGGCTCCCAGGCCCGCCGTCGCCGCGGGCGCCGGGGCGGCGGAAGCCGCGTGCTGGGCGGGCACGGGGTCGGGCCGGGCGGCGGGGGAGCGAGTGCCGGCTGCGGCGTCGGCACGGGCGACCACCCGGTGCCGCTTGGGTGTTGGCCTGGTGGAAGGGGCGGTCAGTGCCACCAGCAGGCCAAGTGCGAGGGCCGCGAACGCGATCACGGCGATCCAGCCGCCAGAACGTGTCTCGGAGAGCAGCAGCATGGCGAGTGTGGAGCACACGACGGTGGCCGAGCCGTAGGCCAGTTGGGCAGGGTTCGGACGCGGCATGGCGGATCCGTCCTCGGGGGAGTGGGCACGGTCTGAACGTGTGAACAGGTCGTTGTGCGCTACGCGTTGCCTCGGTACAAACGGGGCGCCATCGAACGACTCTACGGTCCGGCATGCCCTGGCGGAAAGCGCGGCAAGCGTGAGCTGACCCACGCCTTAGTTGCACGGGGGGCGCACTGACGCACTTGGCTCCGGCTGTCCCAACTAGCGGACAGCAGAGGGGTCTTGCGCGAGTCGTGCGGGGCTCGCGTCCGGCGCTGGGCGCAACGCTGGCTCACAAGCGGCACACGCGCCCCGTACCGATGTTCGCACCCGCTATCTGATGGGGAGTTGGAGATTCCGCTTCCGCAACCGGTGGCGGCGATCTTCATGGTTGCCAGCGGTCGGCCCAATGGCGACATGAAAAATGGTCGGCCCTTCAACCACCGAGGATAAACAGCTCAAAAGGGTCGAAACTGGGTGACAGGGCGGTGCGGCTACTGACCGTAAGGGGGCCGCGAAGATCCACAAATGGGTCGCTGGGCACAGATGCTCGACGGCTGTGCAACCCAGGTATGAATTTGTTTGCATCGTTGCAGGTCAAAACATGATCATCCGTTACCCCCTGGCGATCGGCGCTCGATCGCGTTTAGATGCACCGTGGGGCTGCCTCGCGGCGGCCCCGTATCGACCGACCCGAACGAGTCTCACGGGGGAGATGGTGATCATGTCAGGAGGCGGATTCGTCAGGCTTCCGGACGGCAGCGTGATCGTCGCGCTGACGCTTCCGGTGCCACGCGAGCCGCACGGCACCGTGCCCGGTGCCGGCACCCGCCGCTCCGCCGCGGCAGCCCCGGCGGGCCGCGCCGGGCTGGTGCCGGCCTCGCGGCGCTGGTCGGCGTTCGCGGACGAACCGCACACGGTGCGTGAGGCGACGGTACGCAGACCCTGTGAGGAGCAACGCGTCCGCGTGCTGGTGCACGCAGGCAACCGTGCCCGCGCCCTGACCAGGCTGCGGAACCTCGGGCTGCGTGCGATCTATCTGCGCGGCAACACGGAGCCGCCCACCGCGGACGAGGTCACGGCGGTCCTGCACCACCCAGAGGGCCTGGTCTGGCGCGCCGTCCCCGACGACGACCGCAACTCCTGGCGCCCGATCGCAGCCCTGCTACGCGTCACCCCCGCGTAACCCCGCGCCCCGAAGGGGCGCGGGGAACTGCGCGATCAGCCACAACCGCACCCGTAGTCGGCACTCGACGAAAGGTCCACGACGGGACTCCGCCAAAGGCCCCCGCGCGGGGGAAGTGCTAGGAGGCAGCAACCACGGGCTTACCGGTCAGCTCGACCCCCGCATCGCGGAGCTCGTCCAGCGCGCGCTGGACGGTCTCCTCGGAGACCCCCGCGGTCAGATCCAGCAGCACCTGCGTACGGAAGCCCTCCCGCGCGGAGTCCAGGGCGGTCTCGCGCACGCAGTGATCCGTGGCGATGCCGACGATGTCGACCTCGGTCACCTCCCGCTCGCGCAGCCAGTCCGCCAGCGCGACGCCGTTCTCGTCGGCGCCCTCGAAGCCGCTGTACGCGGCGGTGTAGGCGCCCTTGTCGAAGACGGCCTCGATGGAGCCCGAGGCGACTGCGGGGGTGAAGTTGGGGTGGAAGCCCACGCCCTCGGTGCCCGCCACGCAGTGCGGCGGCCAGGAGCGCCGGAAGTCCGGATCGGCGGAGAAGTGGTCGCCCGGATCGATGTGTGTGTCCCGGGTCGCGACGACATGGCGGTATCCGGCGGAGGCGTCCCCGACCAGGTCGGTGATGGCGGCCGCGACATCGGCGCCGCCCGCGACGGCGAGGCTGCCGCCTTCGCAGAAGTCGTTCTGCACGTCCACGACGATCAATGCCCGGTGCATGGTGCACACCCTTCGGCTGGTGGGTCGGCTGGGAGAGGACGGTCCGTGACCGGCGGCCGTTGCGAGTCATCGGCAGGCGTCGGGCGTCGCGCGCCAGGCGTCGGAAGCTTCGGACAGCGTCCGGAAACCGCCGTCACGTCCGAGACTAGACACTTCAGGGGCCCGGCGGCAGTGGAACGACGCCGGTATGCGGCTCGGGCCCGTACCGGGGGTTACACGTGCTCGACCGGCAGCACGGGTTCTCCGCGGGAGAGCTGGGCCGCGGACATCGGGAGCCGGGCGCGGGCCGCGCGGTGGCGCTCCCGGGCGGCGTCCAGGGGTTCGCGGCCGACGACGGTGCCCCGGTCGATCAGCTTCACCTGGAGCAGCTGCCCGGCCAGCTCGGGCGGTACGTCGCCGGTGCCCACCACCTCCGCCTCGGCCACGCCCTCCGCGTCCACCGGGCGGGCCGCCCACTTGGCGCCGCCGATGGAGGTCTTGCCGCCCGTCGAGCGCTTGGCCACCGCGCGGAGCGGGGCACCGGGCTCTTCGGAGTCGGCGCGGGCCACCAGCTTGTAGACCATCGAGCAGGTCGGGTGGCCGCTGCCGGTGACCAGCTGGGTGCCGACGCCGTACGCGTCCACGGGGGCCGCGGCCAGCGAGGCGATGGCGTACTCGTCCAGGTCGCTGGTGACCACGATCCGGGTCCGGTCCGCGCCCAGCTCGTCCAGCTGCTGGCGTACCCGGTGGGCAACCAGCAGCAGGTCACCGGAGTCGATACGGACGGCACCGAGATCCGGGCCCGCCACCTCCACGGCTGTACGGACCGCCTCGGCCACGTCGTAGGTGTCCACCAGCAGCGTCGTACCGCTGCCCAGCGACTCGACCTGCGCGGTGAACGCGTCCCGTTCGGTGTCGTGCAGCAGGGTGAAGGCGTGGGCGCTGGTGCCCACGGTGGGGATGCCGTAGCGGAACCCGGCGGCCAGGTCGGAGGTGGTGTCGAAGCCGCCCACATAGGCGGCGCGGGCCGCCGCGACGGCGCCGAGCTCGTGGGTGCGCCGGGCGCCCATCTCGATCAGCGGACGCCCTGCGGCGGCGACGGCCATCCGGGAGGCGGCGGCTGCCACGGCCGAGTCGTGGTTGAGGATGGAGAGGACCACCGTCTCCAGCAGCACGCACTCGGCGAACGTCCCCTCCACCCGCAGGATGGGCGAGCCGGGGAAGTAGACCTCGCCTTCCGGGTAGCCGAGGATGTCGCCCTTGAAGCGGTAGTCGGCGAGCCACCGAAGGGTCGGCTCGTCCACCACACGTGTCTCGCGCAGGAAGTCGAGCAGCTGCTCGTCGAAGCGGAAGTTCTCCACCGCGTCCAGCACTCGCCCGGTGCCCGCGACGACGCCGTAGCGGCGGCCCTCGGGGAGCCGGCGGGTGAAGACCTCGAAGACGGAGCGCCGCTCGGCCGTCCCGGCGCGCAGTGCGGCCTGGAGCATGGTCAGCTCGTACTGGTCGGTGAACAGCGCGGTGGAGGGCACGGCCACCGGCAGCCCCGTCTCCATCCGCCGGGCGTGTTCCTGCCGGGCGTCCTCCACGGCCTGCCTGTGGTCTTCCGCCTGCCGGGAGTCGTGCGGGGGCTGCCCTGTGGGGGAATCCAGCACTGCTGCCTCACCTCGTGTGTTCGGGTCGCTCATTGCGAGCGTACCCCGGATCTCGTCAGCTTGACGATATACGGTGACCGGGGGTGCTGTTTGGGCGGCCCCGGGCGCAGGGTGGCAGCATGGGACCTGTGAGTGTCGCCACCCCAACGGAGATCGAGCGCCCGGAGACCACCGAGGAACCCGTACAGGTTCCCGAGCCGGATGTGCCCTGGGTGACCGTCGTGCACAACGACCCGGTCAACCTCATGAGCTATGTGACGTACGTGTTCCAGGCGTACTTCGGCTATTCGAAGGAGAAGGCGAAGAAGCTGATGCTCGACGTCCACCACAAGGGACGCGCCATCGTCTCCAGCGGTACCCGCGAGGAGATGGAGCGCGACGTGCAGGCCATGCACGGCTACGGACTGTGGGCCACGCTCACCCAGGACCGCTGATGGCAGGGCACTTCGAGCCGACCGAGGAAGGTGGCGCCGCCATCGCGCTGGACGAGGTGGAGATCTCGATCCTGCGCAGTCTGGCGGTGCAGTTGCTGGAGCTGATCGGCCCCGGCAGCGAGCCCGCCGACCAGCCGCGCCCACCGCAGGAGGCCGGGCCCGGCGGACCGGGCGAGGGCTCGGCGAGGGGCGAGGGCGGCAGCCTGGAGGACGAGCTGGCGGGTATCGAGGCCGTCTCCTGGCCGCCGTTCGCCGACGGCCCCAGCGAGCCGCCCGCCGATCCGGCGCTGGCCCGGCTCTTCCCGGACGCCTACGGCCCCGGGCCGGACACCACGCCTCCCGAGGACCTGGCAGCGGACAGCGACGAGGCGGCGCGGGCGAAGCGCGACCGGGCGGCGTCCGCGGAGTTCCGCCGCTACACGGAGAACGACCTGCGGGCCCGCAAGCGGGCGGACGGGCTGGCCGTGGTGCGTGCGCTGGACGCGCTGACGCCGGGGGAGCGGGGGGCCGTGCTCACCCTCACCTCGCAGGAGTCCAAGCAGTGGCTGGGCGCTCTCAACGATCTGCGGCTGGCCATCGGTACCCGCCTCGAGGTGAGCGACGACAGCGACGACGAGCTGTACCAGCTGGCCGACTCCGACGAACGTAAGCCCATGGTGATGGCCTATCTGTGGCTGGGCGGTCTTCAGGAGACCTTGGTCGAGACGCTGATGTCGTGACATGTCCCGATGACGAACGGCCGCCGCTTGTGCAGTTGTTCGGTAATCGGAGAGCAAAATCCTCTTAACGAACACATCACGTCCGGAACCTTCCGGGCGTGATGTCCTTCTCTGCCCTTTCTTTCCGTGAGTCGAGTCACGCGTCGGGGACAGCCCTCCGTGGTACACCTGCACGGATCCGCTGTCCGCCGGGCACACCCCTGCCCGCACAGCGGTGCACCGCCGGCCGATCGTCGGCACGCACAACTCCACCGGGGGGATCGGGACCCGATCCGGAAGGGCCGGATCGGAATGGAGAAAGGCGCACCACATGACCTCCGAGCAGGTCGCGGACGGCAGGGGGAAACCCGCATCCGCAAGCACGGGCGGAAGCAGCGGCGCGGCCGGGCCTTCCGACGAGGGCTACCAGCGAGGGCTGGGCAGCCGCCAGGTCCAGATGATCGCCATCGGCGGTGCCATCGGTGTCGGCCTGTTCATGGGAGCCGGGGCGAACATCGCCAAGGCCGGACCCAGCATCATCCTGATGTACGCCCTGGCGGGCGTCGTCATCTTCTTCATCATGCGGGCGCTCGGCGAACTGCTGATGTACCGCCCGGTCTCCGGCAGTTTCGCGGAGTACGCCCGGGAGTTCCTGGGGCCGTTCTTCGGCTTCGTGACGGGCTGGACCTACTGGCTGCTGTGGGTCGTGACCGGCATGGCCGAGCTCACCGCGGCGGCGATCTACATCCACTACTGGTTCCCGGACATCCCGCAGTGGGTCAGCGCGCTGGTCTTCCTGGTGGTGCTGTTCGGGGTGAACCTGATCTCGGTGAAGGTCTTCGGCGAGGTCGAGTTCTGGTTCTCGATGATCAAGGTGACCGCGATCATCGGCATGATCGTGATCGGTCTCGGCGTGCTCACCCTGGGCTTCTCGCAGGCCGGTGAGACCGCTGCCGTCAGCAACCTGTGGGCCCACGACGGCTTCTTCCCGACCGGCATCGGATCCAGCCTGATGACGCTGCAGGGCGTGATGTTCGCCTACATCGCGGTGGAACTCGTCGGTATCACCGCGGGCGAGAGCCAGGACCCGGAGACGACACTGCCCAAGGCGATCAACACGCTGCCGTGGCGCATCATCATCTTCTACGTCGGCTCGCTCGTCGTGATCCTGTCCGTGGTCAAGTGGACCGAGTTCTCCGACGGCGTCAGCCCCTTCGTGGCCGCGTTCGGCAAGATCGGCATTCCGCTCGGTGCCGGCATCGTCAACTTCGTCGTGCTGACCGCCGCGCTCTCCTCCTGCAACTCCGGTATGTACTCCACCGGCCGCATGCTGCGTGACCTGGCGGAGAACAAGGAAGCCCCCGGCTACTTCGAGCGCCTGAACAAGCGGCAGTCCCCCGCGGCGGGCATCACCATCTCGGTGCTGCTCATGGGCCTCGGCGTGGTGCTCAACTATGTGGTGCCGGAGAAGGCGTTCGCCTACGTGACCTCGGTCGCCACCGCGTGCGGCATCTGGACCTGGATGATGATCCTCGTCAGCCACCTGATGTACCGGCGCGCCGTCGTCGCGGGACGGCTGCCGAAGTCCTCGTTCCCCGCACCGGGCGGCAGCGTCTTCACTTGGGTCGCGCTGCTCTTCCTCACCATGGTGCTGGTGATCGTGGCACTCGACGAGACGGCGCGGATCTCGCTGTACGTCGGCGCCGGCTGGGCCGTGCTGCTGGGCGCGTACTGGCTGCTGCACGCCCGTCGGACCGCGTACGCGCACCGCTCCTCGCTGCCCGCGCTCAAGACGCCGGTGACCGCGAGCGCCGGCAAGCTCGAGCCCGAGGCCGCCACCGGCCAGGACTGAGGCCGCCACCGGCCCGGGCCCAGGAGGGTCCGGGCGCCGGGGCAGCAGGGCCGGACCGTACTGCTCAGGCGTACGGTCCGGCCCTTCGTACGCTCCCGGACGGGCGGCGGGGGTGGGGGCGCGGACGGGTGTGCGCAGGCGCGCATATCCTGGCGGTCATGCTGACCATCACCCAGGAGCTGCACGACCGGATCGTCGCCCACGCCCGCGCGGACCACCCCGACGAGGCGTGCGGCGTGATCGCGGGCCCGGTCGGCGAGGGCCGGCCCGAGCGCTTCGTCCCGATGCTGAACGCGGCGCGCTCGCCCACCTTCTACGAGTTCGACTCGACCGATCTGCTCAAGCTCTACCGCGAGATGGACGACCGCGACGAGGAACCCGTCGTGATCTACCACTCGCACACCGCCACCGAGGCGTACCCGTCCCGTACGGACATCTCCTACGCCAACGAGCCCGGTGCGCACTACGTCCTCGTCTCCACCGCCGAGTGCGGCAACGACGAGGGTCCGTTCTCCTTCCGCTCGTTCCGCATCGTGGACGGCAAGGTGACCGAGGAAGAGGTCGAGGTTGTCGAGAGCTACGGAGATCAGGGCTCCTGAGAGCCGCTGACCGGCGTCCATGAGACGGATCGGTCCGCATCATGAAACTCACATCCGATTCCGCCGCCAGGAATCGTTACGATGAGCCCATGGTTGTCCACGACGTGAGCGCATTCGAGAAGACCCCGGGCATGCTGCTCGTGGCGCGCCTGCACGTCGACCTGTGCCGCCTCGCCAGCGCGATCTGTCCACCGGCCTGACGCGTGCCCGCTCGGGTGGCCTGTCGCGCGCCCGCCCGGCCCGTCAGTACGCCCTGCCCGCGGTACGGGGCCCGCGCTGCGCCCGCAGCTGCTTCCCCGGTCACCGCCGGGTGGTACCCAGCCCGCCGAACAGCCAGCCCTCTTTCCTCTCCGACGGGAGCACTCTCATGGCCATCGAGGTCCGCATTCCGACCATCCTCCGCACCTACACCGACGGCCAGAAAGCGGTCGAGGGCAGTGGCGACACCATCGGTGAGCTCTTCGCCGACCTGGAGAGCCGCCACACCGGAATCCAGGACCGCCTGGTGAACGGCGGTGAGCTGCGCCGCTTCGTGAACGTCTACCTCAACGACGAGGACGTGCGCTTCCTGGACGGCATCACCACCAAGGTCAGCGACGGCGACAGCGTGACGATTCTTCCGGCAGTTGCCGGAGGCGCTCCGATGGCTGGGGCCATGCGCTGATGCGCTACGACTCCCCGCTCGACGCCGTCGGCAACACACCCCTCGTACGGCTCCCGAGGCTCTCGCCCTCCGAGGACGTACGGATCTGGGCGAAGCTGGAGGACCGCAACCCCACCGGCTCCGTCAAGGACCGTCCGGCCCTGCACATGGTCGAACAGGCCGAGAAGGACGGCCGGTTGCAGCCCGGCTGCACCATCCTGGAGCCGACCTCCGGCAACACCGGCATCTCGCTGGCGATGGCGGCCAGGCTCAAGGGCTACCGCATCGTCTGCGTCATGCCGGAGAACACCAGCGAGGAGCGGCGCCAGCTGCTGGCCATGTGGGGCGCGGAGATCATCGCGTCCCCCGCGGCGGGCGGCTCCAACACGGCGGTACGGGTGGCCAAGGAACTGGCGGCCGAGCACCCGGACTGGGTGATGCTCTACCAGTACGGCAATCCCGACAACGCGGGCGCGCACTACGCCACCACCGGCCCCGAGATCCTCGCCGACCTGCCGTCGGTCACCCACTTCGTGGCGGGCCTGGGCACCACCGGCACGCTGATGGGCGCGGGCCGCTATCTGCGCGAGCACCGTCCCGACATCCAGATCGTCGCCGCCGAGCCGCGCTACGACGACCTGGTCTACGGGCTGCGCAACCTGGACGAGGGCTTCGTCCCCGAGCTGTACGACGAGTCCGTGCTGACCACCCGCTTCTCGGTCGGCTCCGCGGACGCGGTCACCCGCACCAGGGAACTCCTCGCGCAGGAGGGCATCTTCGCGGGCGTCTCCACGGGCGCGGCGCTGCACGCCGCGATCGGTGTCGGCCGCAAGGCGCTCCGCGCCGGGGAGAGCGCCGACATCGTCTTCCTCGTCGCCGACGGCGGCTGGAAGTACCTTTCGACGGGCCTCTACACCGCCGACTCCGACGAAGCCGCCATCGCCACCGTCCAGGGCCAGCTCTGGGCCTGAGGGCGAACGCTCGGGTTGCGGAGATCTTTTTCCTCCCCCAGCCTCCGGCCGGGGGAGGTCGGCCGACCCCGCGCTTCGCTACCCCGGGCTGGTGATTCCGCCCACACCACCGCCCCATCGAGGAGCCACCCCGTCCTGCGCGGCTTACGCTCGGAAGTCCCCTCGTCAACGACATGGGGACCGTCCAGCAGGCCGTCAACGGAGGTTTCCACTCCATGAAGCTCACCGTCGTCGGCTGTTCGGGGTCGTTTCCGTCCACGGAATCGGCCTGTTCGAGCTATCTCGTCGAGGCCGACGGTTTCCGGTTGCTCCTGGACATGGGCAATGGGGCGCTCGGTGAGCTCCAGCGGCACTGCGGCCTCTACGACCTCGACGTGATCGCGCTCAGCCATCTCCACGCCGACCACTGCATCGACATGTGCGGCTACTTCGTCGCCCGCTACTACCGCCACGAGGGCGGCCGTTGCGGCCCCATCCCGGTCCACGGCCCGCCCGGCACCGAGCAGCGGCTCACCACGGCGTACGCCGACACACCGTCCGACTCGTCGATGAGCGAGGTCTTCAGCTTCCGCACCCTCTCCGCCGGCGGCAGCTTCGACGCGGGCCCGTTCCGGGTGCGTACGGAGCTGGTCGACCATCCGGTGGAGGCGTACGCCTTCCGGGTCGAGCACAAGGAGAGCGGCCGGGTCCTGACGTATTCGGGTGACACCGGCCCGTGCCCCCAGCTCGAACTCGCTGCCCGGGACGCCGATCTGTTCCTGTGCGAGGCGTCCTTCACGGACGGCAAGGAGCAGATCCCCGGTCTCCATCTCAACGGCCGGGAGGCCGGGGAGACCGCAGCGCGGGCCGGCGCCGCCCGGCTGGTGCTCACACACGTACCGCCGTGGACGGACCCGCAGATCAATCTCCGGGACGCCAAAGCGGTGTTCGCGGGGCCGGTCGAGCTGGCCCGGCCGGGGGCCGTGTACGAGATCTGAGCCCTCCGGTCCGGAACGGACGGAGCCCCTCCCCCTGACGGTTGTCCGGGGCTGGGCCCACTCGTCCGAGATGTAGTCGATGAACGCGGGGCTGCGCGGTTACCGCGTCACCTCGTCCTCGATCTCCTCCGCGACATCCTCCGGCTCCCGGCCCGGGGTCTTCAGGTCGAACTTGGAGATCACAGCGCGGAAGAGCACGTAATAGATCACTGCGAAGCCCAGCCCGATCGGGATGATCAGCCATGGCTTGGTGGCCAGGCTCCAGTTGATGACGTAGTCGATCAGTCCGGCCGAGAAGCTGAACCCGTCATGGACGCCCAGCGCCCAGGTCAGCGCCATCGAGACGCCGGTCAGCAGTACGTGGATGACGTACAGCACCGGGGCGACGAACAGGAACGAGAACTCGATCGGCTCGGTGACCCCGGTGACGAACGAGGTCAGCGCGGTCGAGAGCATCAGCCCGCCGACCACCTTGCGCCGCTCGGGGCGGGCCGCGTGCGTGATGGCCAGCGCGGCGGCCGGCAGCGCGAACATCATGATCGGGAAGAAGCCCGAGAGGAACTGTCCCGCGCTCGGATCGCCCGCCAGGAAGCGGTTGATGTCGCCGTGCACGACCTCGCCGTCCGGCTTCTTGTAGCTCCCGAACTGGAACCACATGAAGGTGTTCAGGAACTGGTGCATGCCGATCGGGATGAGCGCCCGGTTGGCGACGCCGAAGATGCCCGCACCCCAGGCGCCCAGGTCCGTCATCCACTTCGAGAAGCTGGTGAGCCCGTCACCGATCGGCGGCCACACCCACTGGCACAGCACCGCGAAGACCAGCGCGACGAAGGCCATGATGATCGGCACCAGCCGCCGCCCGTTGAAGAAACCGAGCCAGTCCACCAGCTTCACCCGGTGGAAGCGCTGCCAGAACCACGCCGACAGCAGCCCGACGACGATCCCGCCGAAGACGCCCGGGTTCTGGAAGGCCGCCGCGCCGGCCGCGGTGCCGTCCTTGGCCAGACAGGTGCCCTGCTCGGTGTCGAAGCTGGAACCGGAGGGGCAGGTGGGGAACTGCTGAAGGATGTTGTAGTAGACGAGAAAGCCGGCGACGGCGGCCAGCGCGGTCGAGCCGTCCGCCTTCTTGGCCATGCCGATGGCCACGCCCACGCAGAACAGCAGCGGCAGTCCGAGCGCCGAGTCCAGCAGCGCGCCGCCCGCGCCCTGGAAGACCTTGGCGACGTCCGTCCAGCCCAGGCCGTCGTCCCCGAAGATGTCCGGCTGGCCGAGCCGGTTGAGGATGCCGGCGGCCGGGAGCACCGCGATGGGGAGCTGAAGGCTGCGCCCCATCTTCTGCAAGCCCTGGAAGAAGGTGGAGGTCCACCTCCTCCCCGGCCCGGCTGCGGCGTTGGCGCTCACGACCTCCTCCTGACTGGTCGGCCCCTCGTCCGCCGACCGGGCGGCTGACGCCTACTGGCGTAGACCATTAGCGGTGCGGGCGTGCTCGCCGGTACGGCGGCGGGCGTACCCACGTCGCCACTATCCGTCATCATTCGCCAGACAGTGCACCGGCGCTCGCATAGCTGGGCTGATCGTGGGCTAACGTGACAAAAAGCCACTGCGTCAGCAGCGCCACGGCGTCCACCGGGCGGGAACTCAGGAGAAGGACATGGCCAGCAAGGCTGAGAAGATCGTCGCCGGACTCGGCGGGCTCGACAACATCGAGGAGGTCGAGGGCTGTATCACCCGCCTCCGCACCGAGGTCAACGACGCCTCCCTCGTCGACGAGGTCGCCCTGAAGGCCGCGGGCGCCCACGGCGTCGTCAAGATGGGCTCCGCGATCCAGGTGGTCATCGGCACCGACGCCGACCCCATCGCCGCCGAGATCGAAGACATGATGTGACCGCCGCCCTGCTTCTGCTGAAGGGGTGCCCCTGCCCGCCGCAACGGTGATCAGCGGAGACGGCGAGGGACCGGCGGGAAGCGGAGGCACCGCAACCACCACGTTCGGCCCAAGCCCCCGGCCAGGGATACGCTCGCACGCATGTCACGTATCGACGGCCGTAAGGCCGAGGAGCTGCGACCCGTCACCATCGAACGCGGTTGGAGCAAGCACGCCGAGGGTTCCGTCCTCGTCTCCTTCGGCGACACCCGGGTCCTGTGCACCGCCAGCCTGACGGAGGGCGTGCCCCGCTGGCGCAAGGGCAGTGGGGAGGGCTGGGTCACCGCGGAGTACGCCATGCTCCCGCGCGCCACCAACACCCGCGGCGACCGCGAGTCCGTACGCGGCCGGATCGGCGGCCGTACCCACGAGATCTCCCGTCTCGTGGGGCGCTCGCTGCGCGCCGTGGTGGACCACAAGGCGCTGGGCGAGAACACCATCGTGATCGACTGCGATGTGCTCCAGGCGGACGGCGGTACCCGTACCGCGGCGATCACCGGTGCGTACGTCGCGCTGGCCGACGCCGTCGCCTGGGCGCAGGAGCGCAAGCTCATCAAGGCCAAGGCCCAGCCGCTGACCGGCACCGTCGCCGCCGTCAGCGTCGGCATCATCGACGGCGTACCGATGCTCGACCTGCGGTACGAGGAAGATGTCCGCGCCGAGACGGACATGAACGTGGTCTGCACCGGTGACGGCCACTTCGTGGAGGTACAGGGCACCGCCGAGGGCGCACCGTTCGCCCGCGAGGAGCTCAACGGGCTGCTCGATCTCGCCGTCGCGGGCTGCGCCCAACTCGACGGTGCGCAGCGCACAGCACTGGGCCGCTGAAGCGGCAAGCACTGGGCCGCTGAAGAGGAAAGCCGGCGGGCACCGGAGTCGGTGCCCGGGGAACTTTGCCACCGCTTTACGCGTCTATCCGGGTGCGGGCCGCACGTGTCGTCGAACCGTGCGGTCCGACCAGTCTCGGTTTCAGGAAGGGGGGCGCAGAGGTGCCACGCAGCAAGACCGTCACCACAGCGGCAGCCATCACGGCCGTCGCACTGATCGCACCGATTTTGGCGAGTTGCTCGGCCGTCGACAAGGCGCTGGACTGCGCGAACACCGCCTCGTCCGTCGCCCGTTCGGTCGACGATCTCCAGCAGGCCGTCTCGGACGCGGGTGAGGACCCGACCCAGGCGGACAAGGCGCTGGACCGGATCGACAAGAACCTCAACAAGATCGACAAGGAGACGGACGACGGGGATGTCGGCAAGTCCGTCTCCCGGCTGCGGGAGGCGGTCGACAGCGTCCGCTCTGACGTGGAGGCAGGCCGCACACCACGGACCAAGCCGGTCTCCGACGCGGCCGACGAGCTGACGAAGGTCTGCACCCCGGGCTGAGCGTCGCCCCGCCCGGGGCCTCCCACCGACCGTCACCTCTCGGGCGGGCGCGATACTTGGTGGCCATGAGCACCAAGCGCCTGATCCTGGCCACCCGCAACGCCCACAAGGTCACCGAGCTGAAGGCGATCCTCGCCGACGCGGGCCTCGAACTGGACCTGGTGGGCGCCGACGCCTACCCCGAGGTGCCGGACGTCAAGGAGACGGGTGTGACGTTCGCGGAGAACGCCCTCCTCAAGGCGCACGCCCTCGCGAAGGCGACCGCGCTGCCCGCGGTCGCCGACGACTCCGGGCTCTGCGTGGACGTGCTCGGCGGGGCGCCCGGCATCTTCTCCGCACGTTGGGCCGGACGGCACGGGGACGACGGCGCCAATCTGGACCTGCTGCTCGCCCAGCTCGCCGACATCGACTCCGCACACCGGGGAGCGCACTTCGAGTGCGCCGCGGCCCTCGCGCTTCCCGACGGCACCGAACGGGTCGTCAGCGGTCGGCTGCGCGGCACCCTTCGGCACGCTCCCGCGGGCGACGGCGGCTTCGGCTACGACCCGGTCCTGCAGCCCGACGGCGAGACCAGGACGTGTGCCGAGCTCAGCCCTGCGGAGAAGAACGCAATCAGCCACCGTGGTGAGGCATTCCGCGCCCTCGTTCCCGCCGTACGGGAAATGCTCGCCCTCGGCTGACCCCGCACCGAGGTCCCCGATGTTCCCGGTGTCTTGCGCTTCGGATTCCGCAAGCCTCGGCAACGGAGAACGACGGGTGAGGAGTTCGCCGACGACTCCGCTCTGTGCGCCCGGCAACGGATGCGCCCGCGGTGCGCGAGGGGGGACTCGAACCCCCACGTCCGAAGACACCGGCACCTAAAGCCGTCCCGTCTACCAATTCCGGCACTCGCGCGCGCACGTATCGTACTGCGCCCGCACCCTGGTCCGCCGGGCCGGGGGCGGCGGTGCGGGCGGGTGTCAGAACGTGGGCCGGCTGGTTTCGGCCCGGACCAGGGCGCGGGCCTCCTCCTCGGTGCTGACCGAGGGCGGTGAGCCCGCGAGCGGCTGCCGCGCCGTCTCCTTCATCAAGGCCACCGCGACGATGCCGAGGACGGCCGCGCCCGAGGCGTAGTAGGCAGGGGCCAGCTTGTCGCCGGTGCTGTCGACCAGATACGTCATCACGCCCGGCGCGGTACCGCCGAACACCGCGGTCGCCACGTTGTAGCCGATGGAGAGCGAGCCGTAGCGCACGTCGGTGGGGAAGAGCGCGGGCAGCGTCGCCGACATGGTGCCCAGCAGACACACCAGACAGGCGCCGAGCGCCAGCAGCCCGATCAGCACCGCGCCGAAGCTGCCCTGCTGGAAGAGGGCGAAGGCGGGGATCGTCAGCACGACGAAGCCGATCATGCCGATCATCAGCACGGGCTTGCGGCCGAAGCGGTCGTTGAGGTGCCCGACCCGCTGGATCACCGCCGCCATCGCCACCATGGCGATGATGGCGGCGACCAGCTCCATCGAGTTCTCGTACCCGAGGGCGTCGGTCAGATAGGCGGGCATGTACGACAGGAGCATGTAGTCCGTGACGTTGTAGGCGGCCACCAGGCCGACGCAGAGCAGCAGCGTGCGCCACTGCTCGGTGAAGATCGACCTCAGCTCCTTCTGCGGCACGTTCTCCGACAGCCTCGGCTCGTCCGCCTCCACGGCGCTCGCCTCGGGGGAGTGCGACAGCTGCGCGGCCCGCTTCCGGAAGGCCGGGGTCTCGTCCAGCCGCATCCGCAGATACAGACCGACGACCCCGATGGGCCCACCGACCAGGAACGGGATGCGCCAGCCCCAGCGCAGCATCATGTCGTCGCCCAGCGCGGTGTTCAGCACCAGCACCAGCGCGGCCGCACCGGTGTATCCGATGAGCGTGCCCAGTTCCAGGAAGCTGCCGAAGTAGCCGCGCCGCTTGTCCGGCGCGTACTCGGCGATGAAGGTGGCAGCCCCTCCGTACTCGCCGCCGGTCGAGAAGCCCTGCACCAGCCGGCACACCAGCAGCAGCACGGGCGAGGCCGGCCCGATGGAGCTGTAGGAGGGGATCAGGCCGATGCAGAAGGTGCCGGCCGCCATCAGCACCATCGTCAACGCCAGCACCTTCTTGCGCCCGATGCGGTCGCCGAGCGGACCGAAGAACAGCCCGCCCAGCGGCCGGACCAGGAACGAGGCGGCGAAGGCGGTGAAGGAGGCCAGCAGTTGGGTGCTGCCGCCGGGGAAGAAGACCTTGCCGATGGTGACCGCGAGATAGGCGTAGATCCCGAAGTCGAACCACTCCATGGCATTACCGACGGCGGCGGCCTTGGTGGCGCGCTTGACCGTCGCCTCGTCCGTCACCGTGATGTCGCTACGACGGACCTTCGGTTTCCGTCGGCGTCCGACGGCGCGGAAGAGGTGCCGGTGCCGCTTGAGGGCAGCCGGGTCCTGAGGCTGATCCTCGTGCTTCATCCCTGAGGGGTACCACCGGCCCCACTTCGGCATACGCGCCCGTCGGGGCACTGCGTGTGCCCCGTACGCACTGCGCCCGCACCCCGGCCGGATGGTCCGGGGTGCGGGCAGGTGGTGGGTGGACGGGGTCAGGCGGGGGTTGTCTCCTTGGATTCGGCCCCGGCCAGGGCGCGGGCCTCCTCCTCGGTGCTGACCGAGGGCGGCGAGCCCGGCAGCGGCTGCCCCGCGGACTCCTTCATGAGGGCCACGGCGATGATGCCGAGGACGGCCGCGCCCGAGGCGTAGTAGGCCGGTGCCAGCTTGTCGCCGGTGCTGTCGACCAGGTACGCCATCACCATCGGTGCCGTACCGCCGAAGAGCGAGGTGGACACGTTGTAGCCGACGGACAGCGAGCCGTACCGCACTTCCGTGGGGAAGAGTGCGGGCAGTGTCGCCGACATGGTGCCCAGCAGACACACCAGAGGGGCGCCCAGCAGCAGCAGTCCGATGATCACCGCCGTGAAGCTGCCCTGCTGGAAGAGGACGAAGACGGGGATCGTCAGTACGGCGAAGCCCCCCATGCCGGCCATCAGCAGCGGCTTGCGGCCGAAGCGGTCGGCGAGCTTCCCGACCCGCTGGATCACCACCGCCATCGCCACCATCGCGATGATCGCCGCGACCAGTTCCATCGAGTGCTTGTAGTCGAGGGCGTCGGTCAGGTAGGCGGGCATGTACGACAGGAGCATGTAGTCGGTGATGTTGTAGGCCGCGACCAGGGCGATGCACAGGAGCAGCATGGGCCACTGCTCGGTGAAGATCGCCGTGAACTTCTTCCGCGGCATGTCCTCCGACAGCTTGGGCCCGTTCGCCCCGTCGGTGCCCGCCTCGGCCGATTGCGCCTGCTGCTGCTGGAAGGCCGGGGTCTCGTCCAGCTTCGTCCGCAGATACAGACCGACGACGCCGATCGGTCCGCCGATCAGGAACGGGATGCGCCAGCCCCAGTCCAGCATCGCATCTTCGCCCAGCGTGGTGTTCAGCACCAGGATCAGACCGGCGGCTCCGGTGTAGCCGATCAGGGTGCCCAACTCCAGGAAGCTGCCGAAGTAGCCGCGTCGCTTGTCCGGCGCGTACTCGGCGATGAAGGTGGCAGCCCCTCCGTACTCGCCGCCGGTGGAGAAGCCCTGAACCATGCGGCAGAGCAGCAGCAGGGCGGGAGCGGCGATGCCGATCGAGTCGTAGGAGGGGATCAGGCCGATACAGAAGGTGCCTGCCGCCATCAGCACCATGGTCAACGCCAGCACTTGTTTTCGGCCGAGGCGGTCGCCGAGCGGGCCGAAGACCATCCCGCCCAGCGGCCGGATCAGGAAAGAGGCGGCGAAGGCGGTGAAGGAGGCCAGGAGCTGAGTGCTGCCGTCCCCCGGGAAGAAGACCTTTCCGATAGTGACCGCGAGATACGCATAGATCCCGAAGTCGAACCATTCCATGGCGTTGCCTACAGCAGCGGCCCTGGTGGCGCGCTTGACCGTCGCCTCGTCCGTGACCGTGATGTCGCTACGGCGGACTTCATCATTCCGCTTGTGCGCAGCCGGGTCATCGTCGTGGGGCTGCTGAACCTCGTTGTTCATCCCCCATGCGTAACACCCGCCCCACTACTCGCATTTGGCCTCTTCAGGTAATCCACCTCGTCCTCCACAAGCCATCGCAGGATCACCGCGAAACCAGCCCAAGATCCTTGATGAGCTTGGCCACATGCCCGGTCGCCTTCACGTTGTAGAGCGCCCGCTCGACCTTGCCCTCCTCGTCCACGATCACCGTGGAGCGGATGACGCCGGTGACGGTCTTGCCGTACAGCTTCTTCTCGCCGAAGGCGCCGTACGCCTCCATCGTCTCCTTGCTCGGGTCGCCGACGAGGGTGACCTTCAGCGACTCCTTCTCGCGGAACTTCGCCAGCTTCTCCGGCTTGTCGGGGGAGACGCCGATGACGTCGTAGCCCTGTCCGGCCAGCAGTTCGAGGTTGTCCGTGAAGTCGCACGCCTGCTTCGTGCAGCCAGGGGTCAGGGCCGCCGGGTAGAAGTAGACGATCACTTTGCGGCCCCGCAGGCCGGACAGCGAGACATCCTTGCCGTCGGCGTCGGACAGCGTGAAGTCGGGGGCGGCGTCGCCGGGTGCGAGTCGTGGGCTCATGAGGGCTCCTTCGGTGCCGTGTGTTTCCTCCGATGGCCGCCGCGGTACGCGCCGGAGTGCTGTACTTGTCCGTAGTGGATCCGTGGTGGACCCACTCCGAAGTGCGGCGGGGCCGAACCTGCCCGAGCGTAGCCAACGGCCGCCGATCGGGGGTGCCACAGGGCGGCGGCACCGGCAAGCTGACAGGATGGCCGCTGACACACACGGTAGGACGCAGGACTGACAGCGACGGAGGCAGCTCGGTGCCGGAAGCCAGGACCCCCGCGGACATCGAGGCGGACATCATCCGCAGGCGGCAGGACCTCGCCGCCGCGCTGGACGAGATCGCCGTACGCGTTCATCCGAAGACCATCATCGGGGACGCCAGGGCGAAGGCGGCCGCCGCGGTGGACCGCACCGCGGGGCGCGCATACGTCGTCGCCAACCGTACGGTCTCCGATGTGCGGGCCCAGTTCGTCGGCGAGGACGGCGCCCCCCGGCTGGAACGGGTCGTGCCCGCCGCAGTGGTGGCCGTCGCTCTGGTGGGTGCCCTCGCGCTCACCTCCCGGCGCAGGCCCGCCGGCCGTCGCCGGGCTCGCCGCCGCCACCACTGAGGCACTGAGATACGGTCTTCCGGTGAGCCCAAAGACCCCTGCCTCCGCACACGATGACAAGCTGCCGATCCGCATGCTGCACGACCGCGTGCTCGTACGGACCGACACCAGCGAGGGCGAGCGCCGCTCCTCCGGCGGCATCGTGATCCCCGCCACCGCGGCCGTAGGACGCAGGCTGGACTGGGCCGAGGTGGTCGCCGTCGGCCAGAACGTCCGGACGGTGGAGCCCGGAGACCGGGTGCTGTACGACCCGGAGGACCGCGCCGAGGTCGAGGTACGGGGCGTCGCATACGTCCTGATGCGCGAGCGCGACCTCCACGCGGTCGCGGCGGAGCGCCTTCAGGACACCGCCGACTCGACGGGCCTGTACCTGTAGCGCACCTTCATCGAGCCGCCCTCCTTTCCGCCGTCGCGGCGGAGAGGAGGGCGCATTGGCGAGAGGGGGCGCCGCCCAGGGCGCCCCCTCGGTTCACCAGCGGCGGACTGCCTGGGCTCCGCCGTTCCAGCCGCTGCCTGGGTCACCGCTGGGGCTGCCGCCCGGATCACCGTTGGCACCGCCGGGATCGCCGCCCGGGTCACCGCCCGGGTCGCCCCCGTCCACCCCGCCGATCTCCGGGATGCTCGGCCCCGGTGTGGACGGCGGCAGGCTGGTCGGCGGCTGCGGCGTCGAGGGCTCGTCGCTCGGCTGCTCGGTCTCGGACGGCTCCTCGCTCGGCTCGTCCGACGGCGGCTCCGTCGTCGGCGTCGAGCTCGGCGGCTGGGTGCCCGGCACATTGCCGTTGCCCGCCGTGTCCAGGTTGAAGTCCTTGACCGGGCGGCCCTCCAGCGCCTTCTTCGTGTAGGCGCCCCAGATCTCCGCCGGGTAGCCGCCACCGTTGACGCGCGGCTGGCCGCCCGCCCCGTACAGCGGCTCCTGGACGGCCGTCTTCGGGTTCTGGCCCATCACCGAGATGACGGTGGCCAGGTCCGGTGTGTAGCCCGCGAACCAGGCGGCCTTGTCCTCCTCGGCGGTACCGGTCTTGCCGGCCGCCGGACGGCCGGCGGACTGCGCCGCCGTACCGGTGCCGCCCTGGACGACGCTGCGCAGCGTGGCCGTGGTGGAGTCGGCGGCGGCGCGGGTGACGGCCTGCTTGGCCTCCTCGTCGGGCAGGTTGACGACCTCACCGCCGCGGGTGGCCTTCTGCACCAGGCTGTAGTGGCCGTGCTTGCCGTGGTTGGCGAGCGTGGCGTACGCCTCGGCCATATCGAGCGTCGAAGCCGTGGTGACGCCGAGCCCGATGGAGCCGTCCGGGGTGAAGTTGGGAACACTCTCGGGCACGCCCAGATCGACGGCGGTCTCCTTGACCTTCTTGGGGCCGACGTCGATTCCCATCTGCGCGAAGACGCTGTTGACCGACTTGTCCATGGCGGTCGAGACGGGAATCTTCCCGTAGGAGCGCTGGTCCTCGTTGGCGGGCGCGTAGCCGGTGCCCTGGCCGTTGCTCACCACCTCGCGCTTGTTGCTGCCGTCGTAGATGGTGTTCGCGCGGATCGGCTGACCGCCCTGGGTGGTGGACTTGTGCTGGATGGCCGCGGTGAACAGGAACGGCTTGAAGGTCGAGCCGACCTGGTAGTCCCGGCGCGTGGCGTTGTTCGTGTACTGCTTGGTGTAGCCGATGCCGCCGTACATCGCGACGACCTTGCCGGTCTTCGGGTCCACCGAGGCGCCGCCCGCGCGGACGTACTTGTCGACCTTGCGGTTCTTCTTGTCCAACTGGGACATCAGCTGCTTGTCGACCGCGTCGCGCATGGCCTTCTGCTTCTTCGGCTGGAACGTCGTGGTGATCCGGAACCCGCCGGCCGCCAGCCGCTGCTCATCGATGATCTTGTTGTTGATGAGGTGGTTCTTGACCGCCTCGACCAGATAGCCGCGCTCGCCTGACATGTTCCGCGGCGGCTTGACCCGGTCCGGCTCGGGGAACTTCATCTCCGCGCGGTCGCTCTCGCTGAGCCAGCCCTCCTTGACCATGCCGTCCAGCACATAGTTCCAGCGGGCGACGGCGCGCTCCTTGTTCTCCGGGTGGGCACGGGTGTCGTACGCGTTGGGCGAGTTGACCAGCGCGGCGAGGTACGCGCCCTCGGACGGGGTCAGCTTGCTGACGTCCTTGCCGTAGTAGGCGTGCGCCGCCGACTGGATGCCGTAGGCGTTCCGGCCGAAGTAGCTGGTGTTGAGGTAGCCCTGAAGGATGTCGTTCTTGCTGACCTCGTTGTCCAGCTTCAACGCGATGAAGAACTCCCTGGCCTTACGGGTGACCGTCTGGTCCTGGCTCAGGTAGTAGTTCTTC
Source organism: Streptomyces sp. 3N207 (assembly GCF_052246355.1). NCBI lineage: Bacteria > Bacillati > Actinomycetota > Actinomycetes > Kitasatosporales > Streptomycetaceae > Streptomyces > Streptomyces sp. 3N207. The sequence continues at coordinate 151,254 of NZ_JBQQBV010000006.1, forward strand.
ACATACTGCTGGGTGATCGTCGAACCCGACTGACGCTCCCCGCCGGTGACCATGTTCCAGCCGGCGCGGGCCATGGCCTGCGGGTCGACCGCGGACTCGTTGTAGAAGTCGCGGTCCTCGGCGGCCAGCACGGCGTGCTGTGTCTCCTTCGGCACCTGGCCGAGCGTGATGTTCTCGCGGTTGATCTCGCCGTCCCGGGCGATCTGGGTGCCGTCCGCGTACAGGAAGACGTTGGTCTGCGCCGCCGCGGCGTCGTTCGGAGCCGGGATGCTCACCAGCAGATAGCCGGCGACCAGTGCGCCCGAGACCAGCAGGACGATCAGCAGGAGGCCGCCCAGCACCATCCGCCAGGTGGGCAGCAGCCGGCGCCAGCCGGTTCGGCGGCGCTTCTGCTTCTTGAGGGCCTTCGCGGCCTTCTTGTCCGCCTTGGACTTCTTGGCCTTCTTGCCGTCGGCCGCGGCGGGGCTGTTCTCCATGAGGCTGCCGCTCTCCTCGGGTGGGGGGCTGCCCCCCGCCGGGGCCTGCCCCACGGGTATGGCGGCAGTCGCGGCCGGTCCGGCCGGTGGTGGCGGGGTTGGCTGCTGGGGCGGGGTGGGTGCGGGCTTCCCGCTGGACGCGGGCTTCTCCGATGACGGCTGCGGCGATGACGCCTGCGGCTCGCTCGGCGCGGGCTGGTCGGGCGCGGTGGGCGGCTCGCTCGGCGCGGGCTGCTTCGGCGCCGATATGGAGCGCTCGCCGGGGGCGCTCGGGGCACTCGGCGCGCTGGGGGTACCGGCCGCCCCCGGCTCACTCGGCGCGGCAGGCCGCTCGGGGGAGCCGTTTCCCTCCCGTGAGGCGTTCCCCTCGCGGGAGCCGTTCCCCTCGCGGGAGCCGTCTCCCTCGCGGGGGCCGTTCCCCTCCCGTGCGGCGTTCTGCTCCGGAGAGCTGTTCCCCTCCGCGGAGTCCTGCTCGGTGGACCCGGCGCGCTGTCCGGCGGCCCCCGTTCTCTCCGTACTCTTCCCGGGAGTCCCCGCGCTCTCCTCCGGCGCCCCCGCGTTTTCCCGGGGGGCCGAAGCGGGCTTCCCCGTGGGGGGCTGCTCTGGCGGGCCGTCCGACTCCGGCTCCCGGCCTTCGGCGTCGCTGTTCGGCTCGTCACTCATGTTTGCAGGGACTCCTCGTCCAATGGCGGGCGATGCTGGTCCGCCCCGTAGAACACTGTCGCACCCTCCGTGCCGGAGAACGCCCTCGGGGCCGTAGCCCGGCCCGGTGGATATTCGGTGGTCGCCCACCAGGCCCGTGAGCTAGGCTCGCTGGCTTCGCTCGCGCGCGGTGCTCGCACGGAAGTGCTACTGGGAAGACGGTAGAGAGGCTCGAAAGGATGCATCTGCTCCGTCTCAATTTCGCCGTAGCCGTCAGCGGCTTCCGGCGCTACGCCACCTACCGCGTCGCCACGGCGGCCGGCGTCTTCACCAACACCGTCTTCGGCTTCATTCTCGCCTATACGTTCATCGCCTTGTGGCACGAGCGTCCCCACCTCGGCGGCTACGACCAGAGTCAGGCGCTGACCTTCGTGTGGATCGGGCAGGCGATGCTGGCCGCCGCGGCGCTGATGGGCGGCGGTTTCCAGGACGAGTTCCAGGAACGGATACGGAACGGCGACGTCGCCATCGACCTCTACCGGCCGGTCGACCTCCAGCTGTGGTGGCTCGCCGCCGACCTGGGGCGGGCCGCCTTCCAGCTGCTGGGACGCGGACTGGCGCCGCTTGCCGTCGGTGCCCTCGCCTTCGATCTGGCGCTGCCGCTATCCCCCTGGGCATGGCTGCTGTTCCTGCTCGCCGTCCTGCTGGCCATCGTGGTCAGCTTCGCGCTGCGCTATCTGTTCGCGCTGTGCGGCTTCTGGCTGCTGGACGCGACCGGTCTCAACGCCCTGTCCACCCTGCTGAGCCTGTTCTTCTCCGGGATGCTGCTACCGCTGACGGTCTTCCCCGGCGCCTTCGGCGATGCGGCGCGCCTGCTGCCGTGGTCCGCGACGCTCCAGGTGCCCGTCGATGTGCTGCTGGGCACCCACCCCGGCGGGGCGGCGGTGGGGCTCGCCTTCCAGGCGGGGTGGGCGCTGGTGCTGCTGTTCGCGGGGCGGCTGCTCCAGACCGTCGCGACCCGCAAGGTGGTGGTCCAGGGTGGCTGACGTACTGCCGCGGTCCCGCGCCGCGCTGGGCCGGATGGCGTGGGGGGTGCGGGCCTACGGCTTCATCGCGGCGATGTGGGTGCGCTCGACGATGACGTACCGGGCCTCGTTCGTGATGATGTTGGCGGCCAACTTCGCGACGACGTCTCTCGACTTCGCCGCCATCATGATCATGTTCGCGCAGGTGGACGCGCTGGGCGGCTTCGCGCTGCCCGAGGTCGCCTTCCTCTACGGCACCTCCTGCGTCGCCTTCGGCCTGTCCGACCTGCTGCTGGGCACGGCGGAGCGGGTCGGCCGCCGGGTGCGGGACGGCACCATGGACGTGCTGCTGACCCGGCCCGTCCCCGTCCTCAGCCAGCTCGCAGCCGACCGCTTTGCGCTGCGCAGGCTGGGCCGGGTCACCCAGGGTTCGCTGGTGCTGGGCTGGTCCGTGGCCCGGCTGGAGCTGGAGTGGACGCCGGGCAGGATCGCGCTGGTGTGCTCCATGGTGCTGTGCGGTGCCGCCATATTCGGCTGCATGTTCGTCCTCGGCGGCGCCTTCCAGTTCTGGGCGCAGGACGCCTCCGAGGTGCAGAACGCCTTCACCTACGGGGGTACGACGCTGCTCCAGTACCCGCCCACCGTCTTCGGCAAGGAACTGGTGCGCGGCGTGACGTTCGTGGTGCCGCTGGCCTTCGTCAACTGGCTGCCGGCGCTGCATGTGCTGGGCCGGGACGATCCACTGGGCCTGCCGGGCTGGGCCGACTTCGCCGCACCCGCCGTCGCGGTGCTGTGCTGCGCCGTGACGGGCCTGGTGTGGCGGGCGGGGCTGCGCGCGTACCGCAGCACAGGAAGCTGAACGACAGAAAGGACGCAGCAGCAGTGGGCGACGCGGACGGCGGGTTCATCGACGTACGGGACCTGACCAAGACCTTCACCGTGCGCCGCAGAAGCGGCCTGCTACGCCGAACGGCCACTCAGGTGCGAGCGGTCGACGGCATCTCCTTCACCCTGCGCCGCGGCGAGATGACCGGGTTCATCGGGCCCAACGGTGCCGGAAAGTCGACCACCATCAAGATGCTCACCGGCATCCTCACCCCGACCGATGGAAGCCTGCGGGTCGCCGGGGTGGACCCGTGGAAGGAACGCACCACGCTGGTGCGGCGTATCGGCGTCGTCTTCGGCCAGCGCACCACCCTGTGGTGGGACCTGCCGCTGCGCGACTCCTACGGGCTGGTCCGCCGGATGTACCGCATCCCGCGGGCCCGCTTCGAGGAGAACCTGGAGCGCTGCGTGGAGCTGCTGGAGCTGGGTGATCTGCTGGACGTGCCGGTACGGCAGCTCTCGCTGGGGCAGCGGATGCGCGGCGACATCACCGCAGCGCTGCTGCACGATCCGGACGTGCTCTATCTGGACGAGCCCACGATCGGCCTGGACGTCGTCAGCAAGGCCCGGGTGCGCAGATTCCTGCTGGACCTCAACTCCGAACAGGGCACCACCGTGCTGCTGACCACCCATGACCTGAGCGACATCGAGCAGCTGTGCAAGCGGGTGGTGGTCATCGACCACGGCCGCCTCATGTACGACGGCCCCCTCGCGGGCCTCCACGAGGTGGGCCGCGGCGAGCGCACCCTGGTGGTCGACCTGGAGCGGGAGCTGCCGCCCATCGAGGGCGTCGCGGGCGCCCGCACGGTCCGTACGGAGGGGCCGCGCCAGTGGCTGGCCTTCCCGGCCTCCGCCAGCGCAGCCCCGCTGGTCTCCCAGCTGGCGGCGGAGTACCCGCTGGTGGATCTGTCCATCCGTGAACCGGACATCGAGGACGTCATCGCCCGCATGTACGCGGGCTGAACCGCCGGCCCCTCACAGCTTGGCGGGGCGTGCGCCCTTCAGCGTCTTCAGATCGAGGGCCTGCGCCATCGCCTGGAACCCGTTGTCGCTCGGGTGCAGATGGTCGCCCGAGTCGTACGCCGCGCGCAGCCGCTCGGGGTGCGCGGGATCCCGCAGCGCTGCGTCGAAGTCGACCACGTCGTCGTACACCTTCCCCTTCCGGATCTCGGCGTTGACGGCCTGTCGGACGGCTTCCATCCGCGGGGTGTAGCCGCGGTGCCCGCCGAAGGGGGTGAGCGTGGCGCCGACGACGCGCAGCCCCCGGGTGTGCGCCTGGCGCACGATGTCCCGCAGGCCGTTCACTATCCGCTTGGGATCGCGCTGCCGGGGCGGCTTGATGATGTCGTTGAGGCCCATCTCCACGACGACGACCTTCACCCCGGTGCGGGAGAGCACGTCCCGGCTCATCCGCGTCAGCCCGCTCGGCCCGTTGTTGGGCGAGAACTTACTGCCGTCGACCAGGACGCGGTTGCCGCTGATGCCCGAGTTGACGACGCTCAGCCGGGGCGCGTCCCGCTCGGTGCGCAGCCGCTCGGCGAGGAAGTCGGTCCAGCGCCGGTTGGCGCCGGGGCTGGAGGTGATGCCGTCGGTGATCGAGTCGCCCAGCACCGCCACCGCGCCCTGGGTCTCGGAGCTCCACACGTCCACCGCGGAGAGGTAACGCCAGTACGGGCTCTGCTGGTTGAAGGCGGTGCCCGAGGTGTCCTCGGCGCGGTCCCCGTCGGCCACATAGCTGGTCTGCCGTGCGTACGGGTGATAGGTCACAGGCCCGGAGGGGGTGGGCGAGTAGGTGGTGACCAGCAGGTCTGCGGCGTGCGGCACGTTGAGCCGTACCGCGTCGCTGGTGACCTCGCCGCCGGCCGGGATGGTGACCGAGGGCTTGTTGCCGAAGGTGAGGCGGCGCATGCTGCCGGCCGCGGCCGTGGGATTGCTGGGGGCCGCGGCGAGGGCGACGCTCGCGTGGGTGATGGTCAGCGGGCGGTTGCCGAACAGGTTGGAGAGCTGGACGCGGGCGCCCGTGCCGCCCACCGAGGTGTGGACGACGTTCCTTATCGACATGTTCGCGAAGCCGTCCCTGGTGTGCGGTTCGGCTGCCGCGGGCGCCGCCGACCAGGTGCCGACCCAGTTGCCCGAGGAGGCGGGCGCCGCCGAGTTACGCGCCTGGGGCGAGTCCTCGTCCAGCCCGTTGCCGTTGTTGCCCGCTCCGATGAATATCGCGGTCGAGACGAGGACCACGATCGCCGCCAGTCCGGCGAGCAGGGCATAGCCCATGTTCCTGGTCACGCGCGATGGTTCTCCTCGGGCTGCACGGAGCCCGCGGCTCCGGGTGGTCTGCGGTGCCATGATCCCACGATCTGGGCACGGCGCCCTTGCGGGGGCCGTACGCCGGACGGGCAGTCGGTGGGTGGTTCCCCCGGCACCTGGTCCTTGCTCATGTTGTTTCTCTGCTGCCGCTCACACAGACGCGGAAGACCCTCGGTCCGTTCCACTTGATGCCGGGGGAGGGAGAATGTCCCTCCCCGTACTCGTCGGCGGTCGGGGGCGGGTCCGGCGCCACCGGTTGTCGAGGGCCCCGCGAATTCCGTCGGTATCCAGGGCGTGGCCAGGGGCGATTCAGGGGGAGGGTGGGAGCGGATGGAACGGACTACCGAGGGCGAGCGGCCCGCACGTGAGGATGCCCACGTGAGAGCGATCACACGCGCCGGTGCCGCATCGCGGCAACTCACCGGAACCGGGGACGGATCATTGGGCCACTCGGGTGCCGGAGGCGCCGAGGGTGCCGCGGATACCGCGGGTGCTTCCGGTGCTGCGGGCGGCGCCGGCGGTGCGGGCGGCGCGGGGGGTGCCTCCGGTGCCTCCGGGGGTTCGGCGCCGCGCGGGCCGGGTGGTGTCGGCGGCTTCACCCCCGCGGACGAGGAACGCCGGCGCGGGGTGCGGCGGATGAAGACGATCGCCACCGGCGCGCTGTTGCTGATGGCCACCGTCTTCGCGCTGACCAAGTGGGCGGAGCACGCGGGTGCGGGACCCTGGACCGGTTACGTCGCGGCTGCCGCCGAGGCCGGGATGGTGGGCGCGCTGGCCGACTGGTTCGCGGTCACGGCGCTCTTCCGGCATCCGATGGGGCTGCCGATCCCGCACACCGCGATCATCCCGACCAAGAAGGACCAACTAGGGCAGAGTCTCGGGGACTTCGTCGGGGAGAACTTCCTCTCCGCCGGCGTCGTACGCGACCGGCTGCGTGCCGTCGGCATCAGCAGCAGGCTCGGCAGCTGGCTGGCTCAGCCCGAGCACGCCGACCGGGTGACGGCGGAACTGTCCACCGCGCTGCGCGGCGCGCTCACCGTACTGCGGGACTCGGACGTCCAGGCCGTCGTCAGCGAGGCGATCACCCGCCGGGCCACCGCCAAGGAGGTGGCGCCGGGGCTCGGCACGCTGCTGGAGAAGATCGTCACGGACGGCGGCCACCGCCGGGTCGTCGACCTGGTGTGCACCCGGGCCGCCGAGTGGCTGCGTGAGCACGGCGACTCGGTCATGGGCGCGGTCGCGGGGGGTGCACCGGGCTGGACGCCGAAGTTCGTGGACCGGAAGGTCGGCGAGCGGGTCTACCGCGAACTGCTGCGCTTCGTCACCGAGATGCGGGACATGCCCGACCACCCCGCGCGGGGCGCCGTCGACCGTTTCCTGACCGACTTCGCCGCCGACCTCCAGTCCGACCCGGACACCCGCGCCCGGGTGGAGCGGCTGAAGAACGAGACGCTGGCCCGCGACGAGGTGCAGGACCTGATCGCCTCGGTGTGGGGTGCCGTACGGGACATGCTGGTGGCTGCCGCCGAGGACGAGCGCAGCGAACTGCGGATCCGGGCCCGGGCCGCACTGCTGTCGCTGGGCGGCCGGCTGGCGGCCGACGGGCGGTTGCGGTCCAAGGTGGACGGCTGGATCGAGGGCGCCGCGGTGTATCTGGTGACCACCTACCGGGAGGAGATCACCTCGCTGATCTCGGAGACGGTCGCCGGCTGGGACGCCGAGCACACCTCGAAGAAGATCGAGGCCCATATCGGCCGGGACCTCCAGTTCATCCGGATCAACGGCACGGTGGTCGGCTCGCTGGCCGGGCTGGCGATCTACACGGTGGCCCGGCTGTTCGGAGTGTGAGTCCCACCGCGGTTCCGTGGCCCGAAAGCTACGGTCCAGTACGTGAACGCTCTCTTGTGGTTCTGAACGCCCTCTTGGAGGATCAGCTGATTCGCCTGGGAGGGAGAGTCACGTGAAACTGCTCCGCGTCGGACCCGCGGGAGCCGAGCGCCCCGCGCTGCTGGACGAGGACGGAACCCTGCGCGATCTGTCGGGGATCGTCCCGGACATCGACCCTGACCTGCTCGCCGACAGCGTCGCGCTCGGCCGGGTACGGGAGGCGGCCGCCGCCGCGAGGCTGCCCGAGATGGCGGCGGACGGCGAGCCCGAGGGGCTGCGGACCGGGCCGCCGCTGGCCCGGATCGGCAAGATCGTGTGCATCGGGCTGAACTTCCACGATCACGCCCGGGAGACCGGGGCCGCGGTGCCCGAGGAGCCCATCGTCTTCATGAAGGCGCCCGACACCGTCGTCGGTCCCAACGACACCGTGCTGATTCCGCGCGGCAGCGAGAAGACCGACTGGGAGGTCGAACTCGCCGTCGTCATCGGCCGCACAGCTCGCTGTCTGACCTCCCACGAGGAGGCGCTGGCCCATGTCGCCGGGTACGCGGTCGCCAACGACGTCTCCGAGCGGGCCTTCCAGATCGAGCGCGGCGGCCAGTGGGACAAGGGCAAGAACTGCGAGACCTTCAACCCGCTGGGCCCCTGGCTGGTGACGGCCGACGAGGTGCCCGACCCGCAGGCGCTCGCCCTGCGGCTGTGGGTCAACGGCGAGTTGCGGCAGGACGGCACCACCGCCGACCAGATCTTCCCCGTCGCCGAAGTGGTGTGCTACCTCAGCCACTTCATGACGCTGTATCCGGGCGACGTGGTGTCCACCGGCACCCCCGCCGGCGTCGCCATGGGCATGCCCGAACCCAAGCCGTATCTGCGGGACGGCGATGTCGTGGAGCTGGAAATCGCGGGGCTGGGCCGCCAACGCCAAGTCATGAAGCCGGCCTGAGAGGGCCCTGCCTGCCCTGCGCCTGAGAGGGCTCCGCCTGCGCAGCGCTAGGCGCTCCGCGCAAAGGAGCGGGCTGCCTCCAACACCTGGAGGGTGGCGGCAGCTTCGCGCGCGGTGACCGGCGGGGGCGTGCTGTCGCGGAGGGCGCAGGCGATGGCGTCGTAGAACGCGGGATAGTCACCGTCCAGCGTGGGCACCGTACGGAGTTCGTCGGGCGCGTCCTGGGCGCCGAGGGTGCCCCACGCGTCCTGGGGCTCCACGCCCCAGGGCACCCCCTCGGCGGGGCGGGCACCCGCGCGGAGGGCGTTCTCCTGCGGATCGAGGCCGTACTTCACGTACGCGGCCCGGCTGCCCAGCACCCGGAAACGGGGGCCGAGCTGGGCCGCGGTGGCGCTCATCCACAGATGGGAGCGGACACCGTTCTCGTGGGTGATGGCGATGAAACTGTCGTCGTCGGCCTCGGCTCCCGCGCGCCGTACGTCGGACTCCGCATAGACGGAGGCGGCCGGACCGAACAGGGTCAGCGCCTGGTCCACCAGATGGCTGCCCAGGTCGTAGAGGAGCCCGCCCACCTCCTCCGGGTCGCCCGACTCCCGCCAGCCGCCCTTGAGCCGGGGCCGCCAGCGCTCGAACCGCGACTCGAAGCGGAACACCTCGCCCAGCGAGTCCTGGCCCAGCAGCGAGCGCAGGGTGAGGAAGTCGTTGTCCCAGCGGCGGTTCTGGAACGGCGCCAGCAGCAGCCCGCGTGACTCGGCCTTCGCCGCCAGTTCCCGGGCCTCGGCGGCGGTCGCCGCCAGCGGCTTGTCCACCACCACCGGCAGCCCCGCGTCCAGTGCGCGGTGGGCCAGCGGTACATGGGTGCGGTTCGGGGTGGCGACCACCACCAGGTCGAAACTGTCCGCGTCCGCGAACAGTTCGTCCGCCGACGCGACCGTCCGCACCTCACCGTCCGGGCCGCCGGCCTCCCGGGCGCGCTTCTGGCGCTCCGGGTCGGAGGTGACGACGGTGTCCAGGGCGAGCCCCGGTGTGGTGGCGATCAGCGGGGCGTGAAAGACCGATCCGGCCAGGCCGAAGCCGAGCAGCCCGACGCGGAGCGGCGTGACGGTGGTGTCCATGCGGTTCATTTTGTCTCCTCCGCGGATACCCCGCTCTCAGGGGGGAGAGCGGCTCGACGTCCGCGCGTGGACGTGCGCGAGAGGCTGCCTCCGCCGGAGCGCTACGCAGCGGTAACGAGTCGGACCGTCGCGTCCGGGCACCTGACGCACTCGACGGCATACGTCCCGGCTGACCAGCACCGGCCGCTGCCGTTACGCTGAGCGCGGCGGCCGGTTCCGTGCCTCGCTCCCCGCGGGCACATCCCCGCCGGCCGGACCACCACGACCTGGCAGGAGTCCCTCCGTGGCAGAGCGCAAGCCCATCGAGTCCTGGCTCACCGACATGGACGGTGTGCTGATGCACGAGGGGATCCCCGTCCCCGGCGCCGACTCGTTCATCAAGCGGCTCAAGGAGTCGGGGCGGCCGTTCCTGGTGCTCACCAACAACTCCATGTACACCCCTCGGGATCTGCACGCCCGGCTCTCCCGTATCGGACTGAACGTGCCGACGGAGAACATCTGGACCTCCGCGCTGGCCACCGCGCAGTTCCTGGACGACCAGCGCCCCGGCGGCACCGCGTACGTCATAGGGGAGGCCGGGCTGACGACGGCTCTGCACGACATCGGATACGTCCTCTCGGACGCCGACCCCGACTACGTCGTCCTCGGCGAGACCCGCACCTACAGCTTCGAGGCGCTGACCCGCGCCATCCGCCTCATCAACGACGGCGCCCGCTTCATCGCCACCAACCCCGACGAGACCGGCCCCTCGGCCGAGGGCGCGCTGCCCGCAACCGGCTCGGTCGCCGCCCTCATCACCAAGGCCACAGGGCAGCACCCCTACTTCGTCGGCAAGCCCAACCCGCTGATGATGCGCGCCGGGCTCAATGCGATCGGCGCCCACTCCGAGACCAGCGCGATGATCGGCGACCGGATGGACACCGACGTCCGGGCCGGTATGGAGGCGGGCCTGGAGACCTTCCTGGTGCTGACCGGGCTGACCAGGCCCGACGAGGTCGAGCGCTACCCGTACCGCCCTTCCCGCGTCGTCGACTCGATCGCGGACCTCGTCGACCGGGTCTGAAGCCGAGAGCTCGTCCGCTGCTGACGAGCTCTCGGCCCGCTGCCGACCTCAGGAGACCGCCGAGGCGGACGCCGGCTCGGACCGGTCCTCCCGCTCTGCGGACGGCTGCCGACGCAGTGCCGGGGCCGCGAACACGGCGCCGAGCACGGCCCACAGGACCAGGTGCCCGCCCAGTGAGAGCACCCGGAAGTCCCACAGCAGGGTGGCGGGCACCGGGACCTGGTCCGGGTTGTCCGGCAGCAGGAAGAGCGCCGCCAGGGTGGCGACGACAGCCACCGCGGCTCCCAACTGGCGTACCGGGAGGCCGTGCCCGGCCTGTCCGAGCCGCTGGTGCACCTGACGCGCCAGCACCATTCCCAGTACGCCGATGACCAGCGCGGCCACCCACAGGCCCTGCCGTTCGGCGACGGTGCCGCCGTCACCGACACCCGGCGGGTTGGCCGGGTAGCGCAGCGCCGGGAGCAGGGACAGCGCGAGGAACCCCGCACCGGCCAGGCCCATGGCGCGCTGCCAGTCGCGGCCGTCGTTCCGGGCCGCCGAGCGGTTGGGGGCACCTCCCGGCCGGAGGCTGGGGGACAAGGCGTAGGCCAGGGTGAAGAACACCCCGATCGCCAGCCCCGCCACCACGGCGGTGACCACCAGTCCGAAGTGCTGGGTGCCCCGGCTGAAGAGCTCCTCGGCCTCGGCGGCATGGCTGTGCCCACCGTGGCCCGCGTGCGTGTGTGCGGCGGCTTCCGCCGCCGAGCGTTTCTCCTCGAGCCGGATGGCCCGGTCCATCACGGGCTCGGCGAGCAGCAGCGAGAACAGTCCCGAGGCCAGCCCCGCGACCCCGCCGGCCGCGAGGCCGCGGCCGAGAAGGGACAGCAGGGGGTAGGGAGTTGGCTGTGCGGAGACGGACATGACGAGCGACCCCCGATCGGTCAGTGGCAGGGGGCGCCGAACAGATGACGGCCGTCGTGCGAGAACTCGTGCAGATAGGAGCCGGTGGCGGAGACGAGGTTGCCGTTGTCGACGAAGACGGCGTACAGCGCGATCAGTGCGACGATCGCGGCGGCGGCGACGATGAGCCAGTCGCGGGTCCTGACGGTCGCCGGGTGTGCGGCGGCGCTCTCGGGTGCGACGGTCGTGCCGACGGTGTGCGGGGACATCCGCATGCCTCCTCCTGGGGTTTCCACGCCCCATCGGTGGAGAAGCGACAGGCCAGTTCCTGACTCCCGCAGCCGTCGGGGGCGGCTGCGGACACAGTGGCGGGACCGTCCCGGAGTTGCACCGGGTTCCTGAGCTCTGTCGCCTCAATATGGAAGTGTGCCGTCCGGGAGACTCCCAGCCTGTCATGCGCACTGTCAATAAGGGCTCCGTCACACCGGGTGCGGAACCCGGCCGCGCGGCGGGGGCCCTGTGACACGATGGGGCGACGTCAAGGCCCGTCAGCGGTCCGGCAGACGGCCGGTCGCGGTCCGGTCGGCGGCCGGAGTACACCCGAGGGGGAGTGGATGTACGGCAGCGCCAGAAACGGCGCCCGATGCTCGCGTACGGCGCACACGTTGGGTGCCCGCGCCCGAGTCGTCGCGGGAAGCGCCCTGGCAGCGGCCCTGCTGCTGGCCGGCTGCTCGTCGTCGGACGGCGGTTCGGACGACGGTGAGCAGTCGGCGGATTCGACGGTTCGGCAGCGCCCCAAGTCCGTTGCCCCGTACTGGGTGAACCCCCAGGGCAGCGCCGCACGGCAGGCCCGCGCCTATGCGAAGGACGGCAGTTCCGCACGGGCCAGGCAGCTCGCGAAGATTGCCCGGCAGCCGGTGGCGGAGTGGATCGACGCGAAGGACCCCCGCGGCCACACCGCCCGCGTCACCAAGGCCGCTGCCGCCGCTGACCGCGCCGCGCTGCTCGTCCTCTACAACATCCCGCACCGCGACTGCGGGCAGTACAGCAAGGGCGGCGCGAAGGACGCGGCGGCGTACCGCAGTTGGCTGGACGGGGTCGCGGAGGGCATCGGGAACCGGACGGCCACGGTGATCGTGGAGCCGGACGCCCTGGCCCACACGGTCTCCGGCGACTGCGCCGCGCCACAGCAGCGCGAGGAGCGTTACCAGCTCCTCCACGACACCGTCACCCGGCTCGGAAAACTCCCCCGTACGAAGGTCTATCTGGACGCCGGCAACCCGGACTGGGTCCGCGATCCGGGCGGGCTGGTCGAACCGCTCAACCGGGCGGGGATCGGCGCGGCCGACGGGTTCGCGCTGAACGTCTCCAACTTCCAGACGACCACCTCGAACGTGGCGTACGGCAAGCGGTTGTCCTCGATGGTCGGCGACAAGCCGTTCGTCGTCGACACCAGCCGGAACGGCAACGGGCCGCTGCGCGGTGGCGGGCACGAGGGCTGGTGCAACCCGCCCGGGCGGGCGCTGGGCGAGGCGCCCACCACCAGGACGGGGAACAAGGCGGTGGACGCCTATCTGTGGATCAAGCGCCCCGGGGAGTCGGACGGCCAGTGCCGTGGGGGTCCTGCGCCGGGTACTTGGTGGCCGTCCTACGCGCTGGAGTTGGCCCGCAACGCCAAGGGGTAGCCCTCCCGCCCTGTGCTGGGGAGGGGCTGCCCCTGGCTGTCGGTTGCAGGCTGCGGGTGCGTTCTCGTTGCTCGCGCAGTTCCCCGCGCCCCTTCGGGGCGCGTCGCCCTACTTCGGGTTGCCCGCGGTCACCGGAGGGTGGGCCGCATCGGGGTCGACGCTCACCTTGACCCACTGGGCCTTGGAAGGGACGCCGTTCCCGTCCACGCCGAAGACCATCCACCAACCCGGCGTCACCAGTGACGGGTCGTCCGGGATGGTGGTGGTGACCGTCCCATCAGGGGACTTCTTCATCTTCAGTGCCACGGACGACTGCTCCACGTTGGTGACGTGGGTGAAGGAGCCGGGCCGTACCAGCCGGAGCTTCTTCAGCGAGGCGGCGTCCTTGCTCTTGAGGGAGATACGCGCGCCGGGCGCCAGCGTCCGAGGGCTGCTGTCGGCCTTCCGCAGCTCCGGCTGCTGCTTTCCCTTGTGGAGATACGGCGGTGTGTAGATCTCGATGCGCTGGTCGAACTGCCCCGGCTTGGTGTCGGCCTTGTCCGCGTACAGCGAGTCCGAGCCGAAGGTCATCACCCGGCCGTCGGGCAGCAGCAGTCCGCCGAAGTGGTAGTTGCGGCCGACGAGAGGGGCGGCGGCCTCCTTGAACGTGTTGCTCTTCGGGTGGTAGATCCCGGCCTTCAGCACGTTGCTGTCGCTCTTGCCGCGGTACCGGCCGGAGCCGTTGGTCGTCAGCACGGTGTCGTCCGGCAGGATCACGCTGCTGGGGTAGCGGACCTTGTCGTACAGCCTGGGGCCGTCGTGGAAGCGCGGAGTGTCGGAGTTGAGGTCCACGATGCGGGTCTTGTCCGTCGTCTTGTCGGACTCGCCGACCCCGCCGCCGCCCTCGACGATGAACTTCCGGGACTGGGTGGGCGGCAGCGGTACGGACATTGCCGTTTCCAGGATGTCCGGGTCGCTCATGCCGGGGATCTTGGTGAACCTGTTTGTCCGCAGATTCCAGATGCCGGGGACGCGGCCCTTGTCGGCGGGGCCGTAGCCGGCGGTGGTGCCGCTGTAGAAGACCCGGTTCTCACCGATCAGATGAAGCCCGGGGTAGGTGGGGAAGAAGCGCGTCCTGGGCATGTAGTGCCACTTCTTGGTCCTCGGGTTGTAGATCTCGTTCTTGCCGGGGACGACCTGGCCGATGTCGTCGAGCCCGGAGACGGCCAGCACCCTGCCGTCCTGGAGGGTGAGCTGGGTGGGGTACCAGCGGGCCTCCTTCATCGGGTCCACTGTGATGTAGCGCTCGGCTACCGGGTCGAACTCGTAGGCGTCCTTGATGCCCTGGAAGTCCTTCTTGTCGAAGGACATCTTCTGGGCGACGCCGTAGACGTTCCGCTTCCACGCGCCCTTCAGGCCGCTGACCGTGTACTTGTCCTCGGTGCCTGTCTGGTGCTTCCGGCCCTTCTTCGCCGCCTCGGCGTAGACCCGGCTGACGCTGTGGACCACCTCGACCTTGCCGGTCTTCGGGTCCTGCACCTTCTTGGCACGGGGGAGGAGGACGTTGTGCTGTGCGACGAACGTCTTGCCGCTCTTCCGTCCGGTGAAGCGGGTGCCCTTCTTGATCGTCTTCCCGCGGTCCGGGTTCTCGTTGTAGAGGAACATCAGCCCGCCGGCCTTCTTCACATCGCCCTTCAGCGTCTCGTAACGCTGGGTGCCGCCCGCGACCAGCAGTTTCCCGTCGGGGAGCTGGTTGTGCCCCGAGCAGAACAGGTCGTTGGGGGTGGGGATGTTCTTGAAGGTGTTCTTCGTGGGGTCCCACAGCACGGTGCGGAAGCTCTTGGCCTTGAAGTTCGTCGCGTCGTTGCCCGAGCCCGCCACCAGCAGCACCTTTCCGGTGTGCAGCAGCGCCGCGTGGATGGTGTTGATCCGGTACTTCTCGGGGATCCCGACGATCTGCCAGTGGCCCTTCTCCGCCTTGTACTCGGGCTGGTTGATCGCGTAGTCGTGGTATTTCGCCGACGCGAAGCCGTACAGCGCCGGGCCGTTGAACCCGGCGATGAGCAGAACGACTGCCGTACCGATGGCTATGCGCCGGACCCGCCGCTTCCTGGCCCCGGCTGCACGGCGGCGGCTCCGTCGGGTTGTCATCGTTCGTGTCCCCCAAGCGCGGTGTGCTGCATGTGCTGGTCGTACGAAGGTGCGGGCGAGGGCGGGGACTCAGGGGGCGCGGGCGAGGGCGAGGCCGCGGATGCGGGAGATGCGGACCCGGACCTCCTCCGGCGTCCCCTGCGCATTCGGCGCCGCTTCTCCGCCCGCACGGTGGACCGCCACCCGACGATCGGCGCCGCCGTGATCAGCAGCGCGAGCGCGGCCCAGGTGAGCATCGCCGGGTGGTCGTGGCCCAGGAAGAGGGAGCCGACGAGCGAGCCGCCGAAGACCGCGATGAAGAACAGATGCACCCGGAACGTGCCGAACAGCGTGTCCGGGCTGGCCGAGTCGCCCTTGGGGGTGACGACGAACTTGCTCTTGCGCCGCAGCACCGTGTCGAAGAGGGAGCGCGCGTAGATCGGCGCCGACAGCGCGGACATCAGCATCCCGGCCAGCCCGCCGGAGCCCTCCGGCTCGTGCGGGGAGACGTTGTGCCGCCGGTTCCAGATGTACAGCCCGACCTGGAGCGCGGTGGCGTTGCCGTACAGCGCCATCCAGATGGTCGGGTCGATCTGCACACCGGAGGCGCCCATGCCGAGGAAGAGGGCGCAGGAGAGTGCGGCCAGGATCCAGTTGAGCGCCGAGGCCGGGTAGAAGAGCATCAGCAGCGAGTAGTTGAACAGCTTGCCGGGCGGCATGCTGCCCAGACCGCGCCAGTACTGCTTGAGGATCGTCTCGTACGTGCCGCGGGACCAGCGCAACTGCTGGGTGAAGAAGTCCGTCCAGGCGTTGGGGCCCTCGCCGACCGCCAGCACGTCGGGGGTGTAGACGGAGCGCCACTTGTTGCCGGTGACCGGGTTGCGGTGCCGGTGCATCTCGAAGCCGGTGGCCATGTCCTCCGTGATGGAGTCGTAGAGGCCGCCGATGGCCTTCAGCGCCTTGATGCGCACCGCGTTGCTCGTGCCGACGAACATCGGAGCGTCGTAGCGGTTGCCTGCGCGCTGGATGAGGGCGTGGAAGAGGAACTGCTGGCTCTCGGCCGCCTTGGTGACGAAGTTGTCGTAGTTGCCGTAGACCTGCGGGCCGATGACGAAGCCGACATCCGGGTCGCGGAAGTAACCGAGCATCCGCTCCAGATAGTTCGCCAGCGGTACGTGGTCGGTGTCGACGCCGGCGAAGAAGTCGTAGTCGTCACCGTGCGCGTCCAGCCAGGCGTTGTAGTTGCCGTGCTTGGTCTTGGCACGGAAGGCGCCCTTGGCCGTGTTCCACCCGGCGACACCCTTACGGGAGAAGTGGTGCACTCCCAGCCGCCGGCAGACCTCCTTGACCTCGGGGTCGTCACCCTCGTCGAGCAGCCATACGTGCATGGTGCCGCGGTGCCGTACCCGTACGGCCGCCTCCAGGGTCCTGGTGACCATCTCGATCGGTTCCTTACCGGGCACGAACGAGGTGAGGAAGGCGACGCGGGTGCCGGCCTCGGGCACCACGGGTATCGGGTCACGGGCCACCAGGGTGGCGTGCGCGTTGGAGAGCACATTGAGCGTGCGGAACAACTCGATCAACCCGATCGAGACGAGCATGACGACGTCCAGCTTGAGTACGAGGTCGGAGACCTCGCCCGCGTCGCGGCGTGTCCAGTGGTCGGGCTGCATCAGCCAGACCAGCAGCCCGGCCGACAGCAGCGGGGCCAGACACAGCAGGAAGCCCGCGCGGAACCGGTGCGGCTCGTCGGCCAGCAGACTGCGGTACCGCACCCGGTAGGGCCTGCCGGGATCGGGCCGGGTGAGCGGGCCCGCCAGCCGGCTGTAGTGCTCGTAGTCGTAGCGGGGCGCGGCGCGTTCCCAGGGGTGCTGGGACGGTCTTCGGGAACGGGAGCGGTGGCCGGCGAGTAAGCGCTGCGAGGGCTGCTGTCCGCCCGCTACGGGCGGTGCGGGTATGCGCAACTGCGTCGTCTGCGTCGGGTCCTGGTCGTCGTACCCCTGCGACTGCGGGCCGCCCCTGCGCGGCGTGGTCATGCTTCTGTCCCCCCGCACGCACATCTGTGGCGTGCCCTCGTGCCGAATCCGCGTCCTGGCCCCCGCTTCGGGCGCGGCGAACTTCGGTCTCAGTGCCCCCTGTCCCCGCGACACTGTTCGACCGATCGCACGTCAGGTTCTACAACTTGGCACATGAACGCAAGAGCGGATGGGGCGGTTTAACGCCCTTGCGGCGTTATGGAAGCGGCAGATGTGATCGAGGAGTCATCAAACCGTGGCTGCCGTGTGGTGGCGTCCGGCGCGGTCGAGCGGAGCCGTTCACGGATGTTGCCGAAATGGGCACGGACGGCCTCCTCCGCGCGCCACATGTCACCGTCCCGGACGGCGTCGAGGATCGCGGCATGCTGCTGCCAGGTCACCCGTGGGTCCGGGTGCAGTTCGGCCAGATCCGTGCGCACCCGGTGGAACGCGTCCCAGAAGGCGTCCAGCACCTCGCTCAGCAGCGAGTTGCCCAGCCCGGCGTAGAGCGCCGAATGGAACGCGCGGTCGGTCTCGGCCCGTACCCGACCCGCGTCCGCCTCCCGGCGCATCCGGCCGACCAGCCGCTCCAGTTCGGCCAGCTGCTCCGGCCCGGCGACCAGCCGCGCCATCAGCCCTGTCTCCACCGCCTCGCGCAGCTCCAGCAGTTGCAGCAGGCTGTCCTCGCCGCGGTAGTGCCCGGCGACGGTACGGAAGGAGAGCCCCTCGGTCATGGGGGCCATGGACATGGCGCCCACGTAGGTGCCGAAGCCGTGCCGGATCTCCACGATGCCCATCGCCTGGAGCGCCTTGAGCGCCTCGCGTACGGAGTTGCGGCTCACCTCCAGCCGCTCCATCAGCTCCGTCTCCGTGGGCATCGGGGCGCCGGGCGGCAGCCGTTCCTCGATGATCAGCCTTTTGATCCGCTCCTGGATCTCCCCGAGTCTTCCCCGGCTGCGCACCCTGTGGCCTCCTTCACCCGGGCTCTGTCACCGGGCTGCGTCACCCCGCCCTTCGGGCTCCGTCATCCCGCCCTTCGGCCGTCAGCCTACGCGGGCCTCTCCGGGTGGGGGGCGGCGAAGGTGACCGGGTGGGGCCCCGGGCGGCCGTCGGTCGCGAACGCCAGCAGCCGCTCGCCCTCCTCGGCCAGCGCCCGCTCCGCCTCGTCGTCCAGCCGCCCGAAGGGGGTGAGGGTGAGGGTGGCGGTCTTGCGGCTGGTGTCCGCCTTCCAGGTGCCGCGCACCCGGCCGTCCACCAGGAAGGTGCCGGGCACCTGCCCGTTCTTGCTCACCAGGGCGCGGCGGATCGGCTCGTCCAGCAGGCGGGAGCGGTCCGCGTGGGAGAGGATGATGTTGTCGTACTCGGCCAGGAAGCGGACCGGCAGCGGGAGTTCGGGGTCGGGACGGGGCGCGTCGGGCAGGTCGAACAGCTCGCGGCCCGCCTCGTCCTGGAAGACCCGCAGCTGCGGCCGGAGCCGTTCCAGCACCTCGCCGAGCCTCGTCAGCCCCGACCACGCCTGTGCGTCCCGTACGGATGCCGGGCCGAAGGCGCCGAGGTAGCGCAGCACCATCGCCTCCACGGACGGCTCGGCCGCCGGGGGCCGTCCCAGCCACCGTTCGACGGTGTCCACCACCGGCTGTCCGGAGCGCCCCCACAGTCCGCGTGGCGGCAACTGCACCAGCGGCAGCAGATAGCGCGCCGTCATCGCCAGCGCGCGGGCCTCCACCTGGGGCCACCGCTCCTGGAGGCGGAGGCCGAGCTCGTTGCCGGTCAGCGGCTGCGCGGCGAGCAGTTCACGGGCCGCCTCGGCGATCTGCCAGGGGTCCTCACCGCCGAGCTGCCCGGCGAGGGGGGCGGTGCGCACCGCGGCCTCGTGCAGCGGCTGGGTCAGTGCCCGCAGTTGGAGCGCGTCGCGGTCGCTGACCAGGTGCACGGTGCCGCGCATGACGCTGAGCCGGACCAGTTCGCGGCCCTCCAGCAGCAGCGAGAGCTCCAGCGGATCGAAGTCCGTCAGCCTGCTCCACAGCGCGAAGTACGGCGGTTTCGGCGCCTGGGCCTGGATGCCGACGAGGTGCTCGACCGCGTCCCGTACCGGCATCTTGGCGCGTTCGACGAGGAGTTGACGTGCGAGGAGGGCGCGGCTCAGGGCCGGCCGCGTCAGGGGTGCGGGCATGGTGAGAGTCTCGCCGATGGCACCGCGCCGCGCCACGCGATGGCGCAGCACGGCGCGCCCGGAATCCCAACGCCGGGGGATGAACCGGGCCATGCGGTATGGATGGACACTCTTACCAACAAGGGCACCGATAAGGGAACGCCTTCATGCCGTCCATGCACAATGCCACCCCCGGCGCCGGCGCCCGCAGCGCGCTCACTCCCGGCACGCTCGCGCTCGTCCTCGGCGTGCTCCTTGTCCAACTGAGCTTCCTGCTCTCCTACATCGGCTCCTTCCACAACCCCGATCCGCAGGGCATTCCGGTCGCCGTCGTCGCACCCGGGCAGGCCGCCGAACGGCTCGACCGGCTGCCGGGCGACCCGCTGGCCGTCACCGTGGTCGAGGACGAGCAGACGGCGCGCGAACGCATCCGGCAACGGAAGGCCGAGGGCGGCTATCTGCTGAACCCGCGCGGCAGCCGCGACACCCTGCTGGTCGCCTCCGCCGCGGGCGGCCCACAGGCCCAGGCGCTGCGCAACGTCGGCGAGCGGGTGGCCGGCGAGCAGCACCGGCAGCTGAAGGTGGTCGACATCGCGCCGTCGGGGCAGCAGGACTACGAGAGCCTGACGGCCTTCTATCTCATCGTCGGCTGGCTCGTCGGCGGCTATCTGCTGGCCTCGTTGATGGGCGTGCTGGCCGGTACACGCCCGGCCCGGCCGGAGCTCGGTGCGCTGCGGCTGGCGGGCACTGCGGCGTACGCGATCCTCTCCGGGCTCGGCGGGGCGATCATCGTCGACCCGGTGCTGCACGCGCTGCCGGGGCACTTCGTGGAGCTGTGGTGGGTGGGTGCGCTGCTGGTCTTCGGTACGGCGGCGTGCACGCTGGCCCTGGAGGCGTTCCTGGGCGTCGTCGGGATCGGCGTCGCTGTGCTGATCTTCGTCGTGCTCGGCAACCCGAGCGCGGGCGGCGCCTTCCAGAAGCATCTGATCCCGTCGTTCTGGCGGGCCATCGGCGACTGGATCCCGACCGGCGCCGGAACGACCGCCGTACGCAACATCGTCTACTTCTCCGGCAACGCCCTCGGCACCCCGCTGCTGGTGCTGGCCCTCTGGGCGCTGGCCGGCGCGGTGCTGCTGATGGCGGGCTCGCTCCGACGCAGGGAGCCCGGACTCACCCTCCCCATCTGAAGGGCCCGGGAGCCCTCAGCACCTCCCTGTCGTGCGCGGCCCTGCGCCGTACCGCTTCCGCTGCCCGGAGCCGGTGTGGTGGACGCCATACGACGCGTCCGGGGAGGCCGTCGCGGCGGCCCGGGCGCCGGCTACCGCCTGTGACCGGGCCGGGCCTCATCGAGCTGGCGGCGCGGTACGAGGTGCACGGCCGGGCGGGGCTCGTGGCGGGCCTCACCCCGCCGGGCTGGCGGTCATCAGCACCCTCCCGGAGGGGGTATTATTTCTGGCGTCGGCCGGAAACGGCGACGGGCGCCGCTAGCTCAGTTGGTTAGAGCAGCTGACTCTTAATCAGCGGGTCCGGGGTTCGAGTCCCTGGCGGCGTACACAGAGACGGTGGCTCCCTTGGTTTCCAAGGGGGCCACCGTCGTTTTCTTGGGTTCCGTGCGTTTTCGCGGGTTCCGTGCGGGACGCCCTCGCTTTCGTACGGGACGCCTCAGATCGCCAGCGACAGCATCACCGGTGCGGCCCGCTGGCTCAGCACCTCGGCGGCTCGGCGCAGCCGGTGCGCCTGGGCGACGGGGAGCGAGAGGGCAAGACAGCTGACCGCGGAGCCCGCCGTCACCGGAACCGCGGCGCAGACCGTGCCCACGGCGTACTCCTGGAGGTCGAGCACCGGTACGGTCGGCGGCTGCCGGTCGAGCGCGGTCAGCAGCAGCTGCTCATCGGTGATCGTCCGCGAGGTGAGCCGTGGTGTCTTGTGGCGGGAGAGATGGTCGAGGCGCCGGTCGTGGTCGAGCTGGCTGAGCAGGCACTTGCCGATCGCAGTTGCGTGCGCGGCCGAGCGGAAGTCCACCCACTGGTTGACCGCCGGCATCGTGGGGCCGTCGGCGACCTGGGCGTTCTCCACCTCTCCGTCCTGGTACCGGCCGAAGTAGACGGCGGCGCCCACCGTGTCCCGCAGCTCGTCCAGGGTGACCTGGAGGCGTTCGCGGAGCGCACGGGCCCGGTCCACGCCGGAGCCCAGCAGCACCAGTGCCTCGCCGACGACGTACGAGCCGTCCTCCAGCCGGGCCAGATAGCCCTCGCGGCACAGCATCCGCAGCAGCTGGTCCAGCTGGCTCGCGGGCCTGGGCGCGGCGGGCGATCGCCTCCTCGTTGGCGCCGTCCCGGAACCGGGCGACGGTCTCCAGCACCCGCAGGGCATGCCGCACCGAGCCGAAGGGCGTGATCGGCTCCCGTCCCGGCTCCTCGGACGAGCCTCCGGGTGGTTGGAGTAGCGTCACGGTGTCCCCCTGGGGTTGTGACCGGTTGTACCGTTACCGCTTCGTGCGGTCACGGCTTCATATCTCACGATAGCGTTCAACCCCGGCCGAGTACGGGGCTGTTGCCGCGATCGGCATATGCCAGGCGGCTGAATGCGCCCCTTGGTGCGCCCCCTGGTGCGCCCCTCTGGGAGTGCTCTCCCCTTACGCCAGCACATACAACCGAGCCCGCGCCGGGGGCGGCGCGGGCTCGGTAGGGGATCGGGGAGGTCCGGCGGCCGTACGGACCGCCGGCCCACGCCGTCACAGGACTGCGCTGAGGAACTCCCTGGTCCGCTCGTGCTCCGGGTCGGTGAAGATCTTCTCCGGCGCACCGGACTCGATGACCCGGCCTGCGTCGAACATCAGCACGTCGTCGGAGATGTCCCGCGCGAAGTTCATCTCGTGTGTGACGCAGAGCATGGTGATGTCCGTGGAGTGGGCGATGTCCCGCAGCACGTCCAGCACCCCGGCCACCAGCTCCGGGTCGAGCGCCGAGGTGACCTCGTCCAGCAGCAGCACCTGCGGGCGCATGGCGAGCGCACGGGCGATGGCCACCCGCTGCTGCTGACCGCCGGAGAGCTGAGTGGGGTACTTGTTGATGTGCTCGGTCAGGCCCACCATCTCCAGCAGCTCGCGGGCCCGCTGCTCGGCCTCGTCCTTGCCCAGGCCCAGCACGTGCACCGGCGCCTCGGTGATGTTGCGCAGCACCTTCATGTTGGGGAAGAGGTTGAACTGCTGGAAGACCATGCCGATGTTCTTGCGGACCTCGCGCGAGTGTCTTTCGCCCGCCGGCACCAGCTTGCCGTTCTTCTCCTCGTGGGACAGGTACTCGCCTCCCACCTTGATGGTGCCCTCGTCGGGCTTCACCAGGGTCATCAGCAGCCGCAGGATCGTGGTCTTGCCCGATCCCGAGGGGCCGATGAGGGTGACGTGCTTGCCGGAGGACACGTTGAAACAGAGGTTGTCCAGCACCACGTTGCTGCCGTAGCGCTTGGTGACGTTGTCGAACTTGATCAGTTCACTGCCGTCGACGGCCGGGTTCGTACCGCCGTTCGCGGATGTGCTTGCGTTCTTCTCAGCGGACAAGACGACGCTCCAGGGCTCGCATCAGCAGGGATGCCGGGTAGGCGATGAGGATGAAGGCGATGCCGACCACGGTGATCGGTTCGGTCGGCTGGAAGGTGGTCGCGGTGAACTGCCGTGCCTGGCCGAGCATTTCGAGCGCGCCGATCACCGCGATCATCGGGGAGTCCTTCAGCATCGCGATCACGTAGTTGCCCAGCGCGGGCACCACACGGCGGATCGCCTGCGGCAGGATCACGGCGCCCCACGTACGGCCACGCGGCAGGCTCAGCGCGGTGCACGCTTCCCACTGCCCCGCCGGCACGCCGTCGATACCGGCGCGGTAGACCTCGGCGGTGTACGTCGAGTAGTGCAGCCCCAGAGCGATGACGCCGGTGGTGAGTGCGGAGAACGTGACGTTCCACTCCGGCAGTACGTAGAACAGGAAGAACAGCTGCACCAGCAGCGGCGTGTTACGGATGAACTCGGTGACGACCATCACCGGCCAGCGGACCGCCTTCAGGGGCGACCGCTGGGCCATCGCCCAGGCCAGGCCGAGCGCGAAGGCGATCAGCGAACCGAGCACCAGCGCCTGGAGCGTGACCAGCACGCCGTCCCAGAAGCGCGGCATGAAGTCAGCGACAGCGGACCAGTCCCAACTCATCAGGCACCTCCCGCGCTGGAGAAGTCGCGAGAAGTCTCCGTCTGCTGCCGGATGTTGAGCTTACGCAGCACTCCTACGCCCTTCTCCGGGGCCTGGCCGATCCCCGCCTTCGCCTTCCGCTCCACGGCGCGCATCACACGCGTCAGCAGGAAGGCCAGGACGAAGTACATGACCAGGATGATCGTGTAGACGGGGGCGCTCTCACCGAGCGCGTTGCGCACCAGCGCGGCCCCGAAGGTGATGTCGCCGACGCCCAGCACGGACACCAGCGCGGTGCCCTTGAGCAGCTCGATCAGCAGGTTGTTGGCGGGCGGGATCATCTCCGGCCATGCCTGCGGCAGCAGGATCTTCGTCAGCCGCTGCCAGGGCGAGAAGCTGAGCGCGATGCCCGCCTCCTGCTGGGCCGGAGCCACGGCGGCCAGCGAGCCGCGCACGATCTCCGAGCCGTAGGCGCCGTACGACAGGCCGAGCGCCAGCACCGCGGCCCACATCGGCACCAGCTGCCAGCCGAACGCCATCGGCAGCACGAAGAACATCCAGAACATGAGCACCAGTGCCGAGGTGCCCCGGAAAATCTCCATGTACAGGCCGGAGAGGAACCTGACTATCCACAGTCGGTGGGTCCTGGCGACGCCGACCACAAAAGCGACGAACGCACCCAGCGCCGCGCTGAAGACGGTCAGCTGGACAGTGACCCAGACGCCCTTGAAGAGCAGCTCCCACAAGCCCGCGGTGAGGTCCGTCATGCGCAACGCTCCTTCGCGGTCATTTTGGTCATCTCCTCCGGCAGGAAGCCGAAGGGCTTCATGACGCGGAAGAGTTCACCGCTCTTCTTCATCTTGCGAAGCTCGCGGTTGAACGCGTCCCGGAGTTTCGTTTCCGTCTGACGGAATGCGAATGCGCCGGTACCCAAATCGGGCTTTCCCTCCAACTTCGGGGTGAACGCCTTGGTGTACTCGGCTTTCCGGCTCTTGGTCTGCTCGACCACGTTGCGAACGGTGACGGCCGTACCGGCGAATACGTCGGCCCGGCCCTGTTCCACGGCAAGGAGTCCGGCCAGCTGGTCGGGCAGCAGAAGGATTTCCGATTCCTTGATGCCCACCTCGGCCGCGTAGGCGATTTCCGCGTACCCGGTGCCGGTGGCCATCTTGGCGCCGGCCTTCTTGATGTCCGCGTAGTTGTGCAGGTTCTTCGGATTCCCCTTGCGGACGATGAACGCGTCGCGCATCTCGTACTCGGGGTCGGCGAAGACGACCTGCTTGCACCGGTCGGGCGTGATGTACATACCGGCTGCGACCACGTCGAACTGCTGCGAGTTGAGGCCCGGGATCAGCGAGTTGAACTCGGTCGGGAACGGCTGGACATTCGGGACTCCCAGCCTCTGGAAGATGACACGTGCGATGGCAGGCGAGCTCCCCGTCAGCTCGCCGTCCTTGTCGATGTAGCTGTAGGGCTGTTCACCGGCGAGGCCCAGCTTCACTGTTCCCTGGGCCTTCAGCCGCTCCAGAAGATCTCCCCCGTTCTCGGTGTCCGCACTGGACACCCGGCTACATGCGGTTGTTGCACCGAGTGCACCCACCGCACTCAAGGACGCCGCTCCTGCGAGCAGCGACCGACGGCTCAAACGTCTACCGGCACCTGCCGTGTTGTTCCTCTGTGGTGGAGCCATGGGCGCGCGTATACCCAGCAGTGCCGAAGATATGCAGTTAATTTCAAGCCGTTATGGGGTCGCGCTGAGGGCGACATCTGCGTCACCATTAGCAGGTAAATGACCACCCCTGTGCGGAGGCACGATGGCTGAGCGCTTCATTGAAGTGTCGTTGGACAAGCGGGGAGTGAGCTGCACGGCAAAGCTGCTCGACGACCGCGCACCGATCACTTGCGCGGCAGTGTGGGACGCACTGCCGCTGGGCGGCGATGTCTACCACGCGAAATATGCGCGTAACGAGATCTACGCCCTTATTCCCCCCTTCGCCCCCCAGGAGCCACCGCTGGAGAATCCGACCATTACCCCCATTCCAGGTGACCTCTGCTATTTCACCTTCTCCAACACGCAGCTGGCGACTCCGGGGTACGGCTATGAGGCCGCTGCGGAGCAGCAGGGAACTCAGGCGGCCCACTCCAACCAGGCCACCGTCATCGACCTCGCGCTGTTCTACGAGCGCAACAATCTCCTGATCAACGGCGATGCAGGGTGGGTGCCCGGCATCGTCTGGGGCCAGATCGTCGAGGGTCTCGACGAGATGGCGGAAGCCTGCCAGGACCTCTGGCGTTCCGGCGCCATCGGCGAAACCCTCAACTTCCGCCGAGCCTGACGAAATGACCCGTTGGGGGCCTGCCCCCAACGGGTCCACGATCAACTCACCGGCACCACACGCTCAGTTCAGTACCGAGGGCACCCCGGCCGCGACCCCGGCCTCGTACAGCGCGTGCGAGGCGCTCAGTACGAGGGCATCCGCATGCCGCGGGCCGACGAGCTGCACCCCCACCGGCAGTCCCGCCCCGTCGGTGCCGCACGGCACCGAGGCGGCAGGCTGCTGCGTCATGTTGAACGGGTAGGAGAACGGCGTCCACCCGGTCCAGCGCGTCAGCCCGGACCCCTCCGGCACCTCCACCCCCGCCTCGAAGGCGGTGATCGGCATGGTCGGCGTCACCAGCAGGTCGTACCGCTCGTGGAAGGCGCCCATCAGCCGGCCCAGCTCCATCCGCTCGTCCACGGCCGCGAGATAGTCCAGCGCGCTGCGCGCCGCACCGTCCGCGCAGATCTCCTGCAAGCCGGGATCCAGACTCTCTCGCTGATCTTGGCTGAAACCTTGTGTGACCCGCGCCGCACCGCTGAACCACAGGGCGTGGAAGGAATCGACCGGATCGGCGAACCCCGGATCGGCCTCCTCCACGACCGCGCCCAGCTCCTCCAGCAGCGCGACGGCGCTTCGTACCGCCGCCGCCACCGCCGGGTCCACCCGCACCCGGCCCCCGAAATCGGGGGAGAACGCCACCCGCAGTCCCCGTACCCCTTCCGCACCGGCGGCCAGTGCCCCGCGGAAGCTGTGCGGCACCGGGCCCAGATGCGACCAGTCGCGAGGGTCGGGCGCGGTGATGACGTCCATCAGCAGCGCCGCGTCCTCCGCATCCCGCGTCATCGGGCCGACGTGCGCGAGCGTCCCGAAGGCACTCGCCGGGTAGATGGGCACCCGCCCGTAGGTGGGCTTCAGCGCGAAGATCCCGCAGAACGAGGCGGGGATCCGCACCGAGCCGCCGCCATCCGTGCCCAGCGACAGCGGTCCGGCACCCGTCGCGACGGCCGCGGCACTGCCGCCGCTGGAGCCGCCGGCGGTGCGGTCGGGCGCGTACGGGTTGCCGGTCACGCCGTGCCGGGGGCTGTCGGTGACGCCCTTCCACCCGAACTCGGGCGTCGTCGTCTTGCCCAGGAAGACGGCGCCGCTCTCCCGCAGCCGGGCGACCGACGGCGCGTCCTCGTCCCAGGGCCCGGGCCCGCCCGCGGCCCAGGAGCCCTTGTAGGTGGGGCCGCCGCGCTGGAGCAGGATGTCCTTCACGGTCACCGGCACCCCGTCGACCGGGCCCGCCGGCTCGCCGCGCTGCCAGCGCCCCGCCGACTCCTCGGCCTGCTGCAGCGCGTCCTCGCTGTCGATACGGACGAACGCGTTCACGCGCTCCTGGGTCTGTGCTGCGCGCTCCAGCGCCGCCCGGGTGACCTCCACGGGGGTGAAGTCCCCCGTTTCGTAGCCCGCCACGAGCTGGGTCGCGGTCAGGGCGTTGAGATCGGACATGACGAAACCTCCCGAGAGACCGGGCACCTCGCAACGCGGGGTGCCGCAGGACGACGAGCCCCGGCCCGCACACAGGCGGACAAGAGGCACCCCGGCCGAACGGCTCGGCAAAGCGAACCGGATAAACGAACCGGGAAAGCAAACGGGTAAAGCAAATCGGCAAAGTTAACCGGTAAAACGAACCGGATAAACGAACCGGATAAACAAACCAGGTAAGCCAACCGGCTGAACGGGATCGCCCCGGCCGGCCGACCGGCTGAACACCTGGCAAGGCATCGCCGGACACTCGTCCGGCGGGCCCGGGTGCCCGGCCTACCCGCCCCGGAGCCCGGCCTTCCGGCCCGGCCCCTTCCGGCCTCGGCCATGGTGTGGCCGAGGCTCGAATCCGGGACGGGGTCGCCCGAATCCGAGGCCGTACAGCCCAGGCTCCAGGTTCGGAGCCAGGCCCGGAGCCGAGGCCCCGGATGGGCGGGAGCCGAGGTCGGACGGGGCCGGACTCGGGAGCAGGAACCCCAGCCGGAGGCGGCCGGAGCCGGTCCCATGGCCGGTCCCAGTCCCGATACCGGTCCGGTCCCCGCGCCCGTCCCGTGGCCGGGCCGGAGGCCGCGCAGGCGGGTTCGGCTCAGGGAGCCGGGTCGGGGGCTGTAGGCGTCGGGGGTGCCGTCGGAACGTAGCCCAGGTTCTTGTCGACGACGTTGAGCAGCGGCTCGCCCGCCTCCCAGCGGTCGAAGTTGTCCAGGAACTGCTCCGCCAGGTCGTCGCGCCAGCCGACCGTGTCGCCGCTCATGTGCGGCGAGATGAGCAGCCCGGGCACGTCCCAGAGCCTGCTGTCGGCGGGCAGCGGTTCCTCGGCGAACACATCCAGCGCGGCGCCCTTGATGTCGTGCTTCAGCAGCGCGTCCACCAGGTCGTCCTCGACCACGTGCGCGCCCCGGCCCACATTCACGAAGTGCGCTTCGGGCTTCATCCGCGCAAACATCGCGGCGTCGAACATGCCCGTCGACTCCTGGGTCAGCGGCGCCACACATACGACCCAGTCGGACTCGCCGACCAGGCCGGGAAGCGAGGCGATGTTGTGTACCCGCCCGAATTCGGGGTCCGTGTCCCGTGCCGTCCGGCCGACGAGGTCCACTTTGACACCGAGTGCCAGCAGTGCGCGCCCGATTTCCCGGCCGATCGGGCCCGAACCCACGACCGTTGCGCGACTTCCGCCGAGCCGGAATGTCTCCCGGTGCCGCCAGCGCCGCTGCCGTTGCAATTCCCATGTGCCACGGAAGTCCTTGGCCATGGCCAGCACGAGCCCGAGGACGTATTCGGCAATCGGCCGGTCGAAGACGCCTCGTGCATTTGTGATGACGGTCTCACGTCCGTCGGCGAGCTCCGGCAGCAGCCGGTCGACACCGGCGCTGGGCGTGTGCACCCAGCGCGGCCTCGGCCCGTCGCCCGGCCATGCATCGCGCACCGCGTCGGAGAGAAAATCCCAGACCAACAGCACGTCGGCCTCGGGTAGTTGGTCCGCGAGAGTCTTCTCGTCGGCATGCATGACGCGTGCGCGTCCCGCGAGTCGGTCGAGCCGCGGAAGCGGCTCGGCGTCGAGGACAAGAACGCAGGTTTCGGACATAGGCAGGAAACCGTTTCGAAACGCAGGGACGGTTGGCTGAACGAGTGAGCCGGGGGAGGGACGGGAACCAGCCTCATTGGCGGGATTGACCACGGTAGGGAGCAGAAACTACCTTCGTCAACAAAGACATCTGTCCCGGCGTCCCGGCTTCTGACCGGCTTTGCTTTTCCTCTGACTTCCCTTGACTCAGGGGCCTTCTGGCCATGAGCCTTCCCCTCCGTTCTTTTGGGGCCCGAAATGGACGTCTCCTTCCTCGGCGGACCACTGCCGCAGCGCGGCGTAGGAATCGTCGCTCCCTTCGACTTCGCACTGGACCGTGAGCTCTGGCGCTGGGTGCCGGACGACGTGTCCTTGCATCTGACCCGAACTCCCTTCGTTCCTGTGGAGGTCAGCCTGGACCTGGCCCGCCTGGTCAGCGAGCATGAGACGCTGCGCGATGCGGTACGGGCGCTGTGCGCCGTGGCCCCCGAAGTGGTGGCCTACGCCTGCACGTCGGGCAGTTTCGTGGGCGGTACGGCCGGCGAGCGGGCCATGGCGGCTGCCATGGCCGAAGCCGGTGAGATGCCCGCCCTCACCACCTCGGGTGCAATGCTGGACGCACTCCGTGAGATCGACGCCCGGCGGATCGCCATCGTCACCCCGTACACCAAGTCGGTCACCGATTCCCTGGAGGAGTACCTGGACGAGGCCGGTATCGGCATCACCGGGCGCTGCTACATGGGACTCACCAGGGAGATCTGGCGAGTGGCCTACCGGGACGTGGTCGACATGGCGCGGGAAGCGGTGGTGGACGCGCCGGACGCGCTGTTCATTTCCTGCACCAACCTCCCGACGTACGACGTGATCCCGCAGTTGGAGGCCGAGCTGCGGATGCCGGTGCTCTCGGCGAACCAGGTCACGATGTGGGCCGCGCTGCGCGCGGTCGGCAAACAGGCAGTCGGCCCCTACCAGGCGCTGCTCGACCCGGTCGCCCGGCGCGGCCCGGCCGCCATGACGTCCACCACCGGCACCCAGCCGGTGGCCCACGAGACGGACGGGCTGGTCGAGCCGGAGGAGCAGCAGAAGCACGAGCCGGAGGCAGCGCTGGCGGGGGCGGGCACCGAGTCCGCCGAGCCGCTGGAGGGTACCTCCGATCTCGGTTACGGGCAGTCCGGCCATCCGGAGGAGTGGGGCGGCAACCCCCAGCCCCCGGCCTGACCCGCTCCCGCTCCGTACGACCCCTCGACCCCGTTCGACCCAACCGCCGTACCGCTACCGGCAGTACGGCGGTCCAAGTACGCGCGTACGCCCGGTATCCGCGTACACCCTCAGCCCCATCCCCCACACCCCCACCACACCCCCAAGTCCTCACTTCACCCACAGCACTGAGCACGCACAGGAGGCGTAGATGGCACAGGCGGCATCGGCACCGGCGGTCGGATTCCTCTACCCCGGCTACTCGGCCGAGGACGACTACCCGAGGCTGGAGCGAATCCTCGCCGAGGCGGGCGCCGAGGTACGGCTGCCGCTCGTGCACACCGACATCGGCGAGGACGCCCACCGGGTGGACGCGCTGCTGGAGATGGGCTCGGCCGCGCGGCTCGCCGCGAAGGTCGAGGAGGTCAAGGGCCACGACATCCAGGCCGTGGTGTGGGCCTGCACCAGCGCCAGCTTCGTCTTCGGCTGGGAAGGCGCGCACGAGCAGGTGCGGGAGCTGGGGGAGACGGCCGGGCTGCCGGCCTCCAGCACGTCCTTCGCGTTCGCCCACGCCGTCCGCGACCTCGCTCTCGAGCGGGTCAGCATTGCCGCGACGTACCCGGAGGACGTCGCCGAACTGTTCACCGGCTTCCTCAAGGCCGCGGGCGCCGAGGTGGTCGCCATGCGCGGCAGCGGCATCATCACCGCGGCCGAGGTGGGCACCTGGGGCGAGGAGGAGGTGCTGGCCCTGGCCCGCGGCGGCGACCACCCCGACGCGCAGGCGGTGCTGCTGCCGGACACCGCACTGCACACCGCGGCCTATATCCCGGCCCTGGAGGCCGAGCTGGGCAAGCCCGTACTGACGGCGAACCAGGTCACGGCCAAGGAGGGGCTGCGGCTGCTGGACCTCAAGGTCCACTGCCCCGCACTGGGCGCGCTCTTCTCCTGACGGGCCCGTGCGCTTGGCGGTGGCCGGCTATCGGCTGCCGCCAAGCGCCGGCTCGGGCTCTCCCGCGGGGGCGTTCCGCTCGCGGCGCAGCGAGTAGGCCGCGATGCCCAGCCCGGCGAGGGTCGTGGCGGCGGCGACCAGATGGAGGGCGCGTATCCCGGGCCCCTCGATGACCCGTCCGCCCAGCCAGGCGGCGCCCGCGGCGGCGATCTGGAAGCCCGAGGCGTTGACCGCGATCGCCAGCGTCGGTGCCGAACCTGCCGTGGCCAGCACCCGGGTCTGCATCCCCGGAATGATCGCGAAGGCCAGCACCCCGAGCACGAAGGTCAGCACCGCCGCGAGCGCCCGTACCTCACCGGCGAGCCAGAACAGCACCAGCACCCCCGCCAGCACGCCAAGCAGCCCGATCAGCGAGGGCAGCAGCGTGCGGTCCGCGAGCCATCCGCCGAGGAAGTTCCCGGCGAAGGCGCCGACGCCGTAGACCAGCAGCAGCACGGGCAGTGCGCCCGCGCCGAAGCCGCTGACCTCGGTGAGCAGCGGCGCGATGAAGGTGAAGACGGTGACGACGCCGATATTGCCCAGCACCGTGAGGGCGAGGGCCAGTTGGAGGTCCCGCCGGGCGAAGACGCGCAGCTCGCCCAGGACGGAGCCGGTGGCGGTGGCCGGCCGGGCCGGTACCGAGGGCAGCACCAGTGCCAGCGCCAGCACGGTGCAGGCCGCCACCGTTGCGAAGGTCGCCTGCCAGCCGAGCCGCTGCCCGACGAAGGTGCCGATCGGCGTGCCCAGGATGATGCCGAGGTTCATACCGAGGGTGAGCTTGGCGACCGTGGACGCCTGCTTGCCGTCCGGCGCCAGCGAGACGGCGGTGGTGATCGCGACGGCGAAGAACGTGGCCACGACCAGCCCCGCGACGAACCGCGCCGCCAACAGCGTGCCGTAGCCGGGGGCGAGCGCCGAGGCGACGTTGCCCAGCACGGAGACGGTCACCAGGCCGACGATCAGCGGCTTGCGGGCCAGCCGTGCGGTCGCGGTGGTGACCACAGGGCCGCCGACGATCATGCCGAGCGCATACGCGGTGACCAGCCGGCCTGCTGCCGGGACGGAGACCGACAGATCGGCGGCCACCTCCTGCAGGATCCCGGCGGTCACGAACTCGCCGGTGGTGAAGCTGAAGACGACAAGCATCAGCGAGAAGACGGAAAGGGGCATGGCGCACGCATTCCTTCGGAGAGACGGAGACGGGGTGCGGATGCGCCGATCCTCGTTCTACGCTTTCTGCCCAACAAGTACCGACTTCGAAGTGGGGTACTTACCAAGAAGTGAGTGCCCGAGGTGAGAGCAGGGTGGCTGCCATGGCGGTACGCGAGTGCCGGACGACGTTCGTCTCCGGGCTGGACGTGGCCCTCGATGTGGCCGGGGGCAAGTGGAAGGGGCTGATCCTCTGGGCGCTGAGCGACGGCCCCAAGCGCTTCGGTCAGCTGCGCCGCTGTCTGTCCGGGGTGAGCGAGAAGATGCTCATCCAGCATCTGCGGGAGCTGGAGCGCGACGAGGTGGTCCACCGCGAGGTGCACCAGGCCGTACCGCCCAGGGTCGAGTACTCCCTCACCGGCTTCGGCACCACCCTCGTCGAAGCGCTGCGCCCGCTGGGGGAGTGGGGGACCGAACACCTCAGCCGGCTGGAGGGGGTCCGCACCGCGACGAACGCGCGGAGCACCGCCGCGGCAGCCCCGGGCGCGACACCGGCCGGGTAGCCGACAGCCCGGAAGCCGGCCGCCGGGAAGACACCGGCCCCCTCGCGCGTTGTACCGGCTCGTGGTCCGTAGCCCTTCGGGGGAAGCGGGACCGCGCATCGGAACGCAGGAGGAAGGCGAAGCCATCGTGAGCCAGGCAGGCGAGGACGCAGCGGGCGAGGACGCACAGCACGGGGACCCGGTCGAGAGCATCCGGGGCGAGGCGCGGGGCGAGGCCCCCGTACCCCTCTCCGTCCTCGACCTGGTGAACGTAGGCGAGGGATACACGGCGGGGGACGCGCTGGCGGCCTCCACCCGGATGGCCGAGTTCGCCGATGCCCGCGGCTTCACCCGCTACTGGGTGGCCGAGCACCACTCCATGCCGGGCGTCGCCAGCTCCTCGCCCGCCGTCATCCTGGCCCATCTGGTCTCGCACACCCGCCGCGTCCGGCTCGGCTCCGGCGGGGTGATGCTGCCCAACCACGCGCCGCTGGTCATCGCCGAACAGTTCGGCACACTGGAGGCGTTGGCGCCGGGCCGGATCGACCTCGGGCTGGGCCGGGCGCCGGGCACCGACGGGGCGACGGCGGCGGCACTGCGCCGCACCGAGAAGCTGCGTGAGGGCGCGGACGACTTTCCGCAGCAGCTCGCCGAGCTGGTCCGGTTCCTGGACGACGACTTCCCCGACGGCCACCGCTACGCCCGTATCCACGCCGTGCCAGGTCCAGTACAGGCACGAGGCACCGCGGCGAAGGCCGCCGCGCACCGGCCGCCGGTCTGGCTGCTGGGCTCCTCCGGGTTCAGCGCCCAGCTCGCCGGGCAACTGGGCCTCCCGTTCGCCTTCGCCCACCACTTCTCGGCCGCCAATACGCTGCCCGCGCTGGAGCTCTACCGCGAGAGCTTCCGCCCCTCGGCGGTGCTGGCCGAGCCGTACGCCCTGATCGGCGCCGCCGCGCTGGCCGCCGAGGACGAGAAGGAGGCCCACCGCCAGGTGCTGACGGGGGCCCTCTCGATGGTGCGGCTGCGTACCGGTCGGCCGGGGCTGATCCCCACCCCGGAGGAGGCCGAGGCGTATCCCTTCAGCCCTGTGGAGCGCGACTTCGTGGACAGCTGGCTCGCCAATGTGACGTACGGCACCCCTGATGCCGTACGTGAGGGGCTCGACGCCCTGGTCAAGCGCACCGACGCCGACGAACTGATGCTCACCGCCAACGCCCACACCCCCGAAGCCCGCATCCGCTCACTGGAACTGATAGCCGACGCCTACGGTTTGTGAGAGCTACTGGGTACTGGGGGCGAAGCCCCCAGTACCCATGTCCGCCGCCACGGCGAGCAACCACCATGGCGAGGGTCCGGGGCCTCCAAGAACCCCGCAACCACAACGTCCGACTCACACCGCCACGCGCCCCAGCAGCTCCGCGATCCGGTCGGCCTCCATCGGCTTGGCGTAGTGCCAGCCCTGGCCCGTGTCGCAGCCGATACGGCGCAGCCGCTCCGCCTGTGCCGGGCCCTCCACGCACTCGGCGGTGACGGTCAGGCCCAGCTTGTGGGCGAGCTGGACCAGGGCCGTCACGATCGTCTCGTCCGCGGGGTTCTGATGCCGGGCCGTACGGAAGCCGCGGACGAAGGTGCCGTCCAGCTTGAGCGCGCGCACCGGGAGGCGGCTGAGATAGGCGAGGTTGGAGTAGCCGGTGCCGAAATCGTCGATGGCGATCCGGACGCCCATCTCCGACAGCGCCTGGAGCGCCTGGAGGGGGCGTCCGGCCGAGCCCATCACCGCGGACTCGGTCAGCTCCAGTTGAAGCAGCCCGGCGGGCAGACCGGTCTCCTCCAGGATGTCGGCCACGTCCTGCACCAGGTCGGAGTCCCACACCTGCCGCACCGCCACATTGACGCTGACGTAGAGCGGCGGCCCGGGGTGCTGCCGCATCCAGCGCCGCGCCTGGCGGCAGGACTCCTCCAGCACCCAGCGGCCCAGCGGCACGATGGCGCCGTTCTCCTCCGCGAGGCCGATGAACCGGTCCGGGCCGAGCGTGCCGAACTGCGGATGCCGCCAGCGCACCAGCGCCTCGACACCGCGCAGCATGTCGTCGGCGAAGCCCACGATCGGCTGGTACTCCAGCACGAACTCGCCGCGCTCCACGGCCCGGCGCAGCGTGGAGGAGAGGGCCTGCCGGGTCATCCGGTGCGCATTGCGCTCCGGATCGAAGAGGGTCCAGCGGGCCTTGCCGTCGGCCTTGGCCCAGTACAGCGTGGTGTCGGCCGCCTGCATCAGCTCGGTGGGCGTGGTGCCCGCCGTCTCGCGTTCGACGACGCCGATGCTGGCCGAGACCGCCAGCCGCTGCCCGGCCAGGTCGAACGGCCGCTGGAGCGCGGCGAGTACGGACTGGGCGAGCTGGGTCAGCTGCTCGGTGCCGGTGGACGACTCGACCAGCAGCGCGAACTCGTCGCCGCCGAGCCGGGCCACCAGATGGCCGCCGCATTCCGCGCCGCCGGCCTCGGCGCACTGCGTCAGCCGCTGGGCGACCGCGTCCAGCAGGCTGTCGCCGATGCGGTGGCCGAGGGTGTCGTTGACGGCCTTGAAGCCGTCCAGGTCGATGTAGCACAGCCCGGTCCTGCCGGTCGCCGACTCGGCCAGCGCACCGGCCAGCCGTTCGAAGAACAGCGTGCGGTTGGGCAGCCTGGTGACCGGGTCGTGCATCTGGAGGTGCCGCAGCCGCTCCTGGAGATCGCGGCGCTCGCTGATGTCCGCGATGGACAACAGCGCCTCGCCGCCGCGCGAGGTGGGGGTCACGGTGATCTCTGCCCAGAGAGTGTGGCCGTCGGCGTGTTTGAGCCTTCGGGTGCAGGACATCCGGTCGGTACGGCCCTGGAGCGCCTCGTGGTAGGCGCTGCGCACCCGACCGTCCAGGCCGAGTCCGGCCAGCTCGGCGATGGGCCGTGCGGTCAGTCGGTGCGGTTCGGCGCCGAGCAGGGTGCCCAGCGCGCGGTTGGCCGTCAGCACCCGGCCGTTGGGGTCGACGATGGCCATCGGCAGCTGCGCCGCGTGGAAGGCGGCCCGGAAGTCGCTCTCGTTGTGCCCGTGGTGTGCGCGCCGTCGCCAGCGCTTGTGGCTACTTTCCGTGATGGTCTGGGGTTGGGTTACGAGGGCTTCGCCGGAGTCTTTGCCCGGTCCTTCGAGGGGTCCGTTCACCGATCGCTCCGCGGGGGGCTCGTCTCGTGCGGATCGGTCGGCCGGCTGCCCGTAGGCCGCCCAGGGGAGGATCCGCGCTGGAAATGTGCCGATCATAGAGGTTGACGCCCGAGCGGAGCCAGTGTCTCCGCTGCGGTTGCCGGTCGCTCAGGCGGTCGAGGGGCGGCCATGGGCGCGCGGGTGACCGTTTCTGCACCGGTGCTGAGAGCGCCCTGACCACTAACGACCGACAGTTACGAAGAGTAGTCATACTGCGGTTGACTCATCCGGTCTATCGAAACGGGGCATAGCCGGATATACGGCGCGAGCCTGGAGAGGGTCCATCTGTCCTCTTCCGGTGAGGTCTTCGCGTGGCGCGTGCTTCTGTACCCGACGGAGTGGCCCCGCGCCGCCCCGGGTGCGGCGCGACTCCCCTAGGCCCCCGTACCCGGCACCGGGTGGGGGCGGTCGTCATGGCGCTGACCGCCTTCATGGGCGTCGGTCTCGTGGCCGGCCCCGTGCAATCCGTTGCAGCGGACATGCCGTGCGCTCTGCCGCGCACCGACGCGCACCACTCGCTCGGTTTGGACACCTGGAACGCCTCCTATCCGCGCCCCGAGGGGACGCTCGATGCCGCCCTTCTCTTTCTCTCTTTCCCCGATGCGACCCCCATGGCCACCCCTCGCGAGCTTGTGAACGACCATTTCCCTGCGACGTCCGACTTTTTCGAGCGGGCAAGTTACGGAAAGTTCCGGTTGCGGCCGCGCCCGGTCGACCGCTGGATCCAGCTCCCCCGGCCCGCCACGGACTACGGCGTACAGCGCGACTGGGACTCCGACCTGCGCAATTCCTATCTGCGGGACGCCGTGGCCGCCGCCGACCCGAAGGTGGACTTCAGCCGCTACGACGTGGTCTACCTCGTCGCGGACCCGGATGCTCCCGGTGTGGATCCCGACGCCACAAAAGTCGTCAACCTCGAGGAGCCGCTGGGCGCGGACGGGACCGAACTCAGCCGCATGGTCACCGTGTTCGAACAGAGCCCACCCGACCGCAACGTCCTCGCGCACGAGACCGGACATCTTTTCGACCTGCCCGACCTCTATGAGCGCCCCTCCGACGGCAAGGCCGACTGGGACACCAGGGTGGGGGACTGGGACCTGATGGGCAGCCAGTTCGGACTGGCCCCCGAGCCGCTGGGCTGGCAGAAGTGGAAGCTGGGCTGGCTGTACCGGTCCAACGTGGCCTGCGTCCCGGCGCCCGGGGCCGCCGCCCGCCCGCGGGGTCGGGAGGATTCGTCGCGGACCCACTACACCCTGCGCCCTCTTGCGGCCCCCGCGCGCCAGATGCTGGTCCGCCGCGGGCCGCGGCGCTCGGCCCCCGGTCCGGCCGAGGGCCCGGCGGGGGTCCGGCTCCTCGTCCTGCGTACCGGTGAAAACCGGGCCCTGGCCATGGAGGTCCGCGAGCGCTCCGGCAACGACCGCGACTCGTGCTCCCAGGGCCTGCTGATCTACCGCGTCAGCAGCGATACGCCCTCCACCCAGGGCCCGGTCGAAGTCGTCGACGGCCACCCAGGGACCTCCCGCTGCCGCGAGACCTCCGTACACAGCCAGCTCGCCGACGCACCCCTCGGCGTCGGCGAGAGCTGGTCCGACCCCCGCGATGCGCTCCGCGTGGAAGTCACCGGCCGCACGGTTGAGGGCGACTGGGAACTGCGGCTCACTCGGACCTGACCGCCCTCGTGGCACCGCCCGGCGGGACGAGAGGGGCCCGCCGGTTCGGCGGCTCCCACGAATGCACGCGGGGCTCCCACGAACTCAGCGGGGCTCCCACGAACTCAGCGGGGCTCCCACGAACTCAGCGGGGCTCCCTCGAAGTCAGCGGGGCCCCCTCGCATTCGGCGGGCTCACTCGAAGAGCTCCGCGGAGCGGTGGACCTGCGCGAGGCGGCGGAGCGCGGCGAGCAGTGCGTCGCCCAGGATGTTGCCGAGTATCACCGCCTCGGCCATGGCATCGGCGCCCTGCCGCTCGCGGACGATCTCCAGATCGGTGGCGGCCACGGCGTCCGCCGCGCGCGCGTAGGCGTCCAGTCGGTCCGCGAAGTCGTCCTGCCCCAGCCGCCGGAGGGCGCTCAGCACCTCGGCGGCGGCCGTCAGCGCAGGGCTGTGCTCGGAGACCTTCCAGCCCTGGCGCTCGACCAGGGCCCGGACCTCGGCGACCGCCTCCTGGTGCGCCGGCCCGTCGTGGTTGCCGCCCACCCGGACAGCGGTGACGGTCTGCTGGGCCGCGCCCAGCACCTTGTGGGTGCCCGTCTCGGGGCTGTCGAGGGCGGCGACGACATCGCGTACGGCGGCGACCGAGAGCCCGCCCACTTCCAGCAGGGCGCGGATGAGACGGAGCCTGGTCACGTGCCGCTCGTCGTACTGCGCCTGGTTCCGGCTGGTGCGCTCGCCGGGCGGCAGCAGCGACTCCCGTACGTAGTACTTGATCGTCGGTGCGGGCACTCCGCTGAGTCGGCTCAGCTCCGCGATGCGCATCGGCTCCCCTTCCGCTTGCAGGACGGCACTTGCACCTTCCCCCAACCATGATAGATAGTCCAACTATCGGGAGTAGCACTATCCACTATCTATTCCTTCTTGGGGGGGCACATGCTCGCGTCACTGGGACGGTTCGCCGCGCGGCAGCGCTGGTGGGTCGTCGTCGCGGCCCTGCTGCTGACGCTGCTGGGCGGAGTCTGGGGAACGGGTACCTTCGGCACGCTGACCGGCGGAGCCGGCTTCGACGACCCCGGCAGCGAGTCCGTCAGCGCGGACCGCACACTGGCCGGGCCGCTGGGACGGGACTCGGCCGACCTGGTCGTCCTGTACTCCAGCGAGGAACACACCGCGGACCAGGCGGCCTTCGCCTGGCCGGTCCGCGCGGCGCTGCGCGACGTGCCCCGTAAGGGCGTCGAAGCGGTGCACTCGTACTGGACGAGCAAGGAACCGGACCGGGCGTCCCGCTTCCTCTCCCGCGACCGGCACTCCGCGTACGTCGCCGTACGGTTCACGGCCGACGACGACCAGGCACAGGTCAAAGCCCTGGAGCGGATCGAGGACAGCTTCCGGAAGCCGTCCGGACAGGCCGGGATCACCGTCCGGTTCGGCGGTACCGCCGCCATGACCAAGCAGGTCAACGAGCACACCGGCAGCGACATCGCACGCGCCGAACTGCTCTCGATGCCCGTCCTGCTGCTGTTGCTGCTCGTCGTCTTCGGCGGCGTCACCGCCGCCGCGCTGCCGCTCGCCGTGGGCACGCTGGTCGCGCTCGGCTCACTCGTCGTGCTGCGGACCCTGTCGGCGGTCACCGAACTGTCCAGCTCCGTGATCAACGTGATCACCATCCTGGGCCTCGGACTCGCCATCGACTACGCCCTCTTCATGGTCGGCAGGTTCCGCGAGGAGCTTGCCGCCGGAGCCGACGTGGAAGACGCAGTTGTCCGCACCACGGCGACCGCCGGGCGCACCGTCGCCTTCTCCGGACTCGCCGTCGCCATCTCCTTCGCCGGGCTCGCCCTCTTCCCGTCCCGTTTCCTGAGCTCCATGGGGTACGCGGCCGTCTCCGTGGTCGTCTTCGCCGTCCTCGGCTCGCTCACCCTGCTGCCCGCACTGCTGCGGTTCGCCGGGCACCGGATCGGCGCGGGACGGCTGCGGCTCGGCCGGCGCTCCGGGGCGGGGCCTCGGCGCGGACGGTGGTACCGGACGGCCCGACGGGTGATGCGGCGCCCCGCGCTGACCACCGTCGTACTGACGGCGGCGCTGCTCGGGATGGCGGCCCCGGCGCTGGACGTGAACTGGGCGCGGCCCGCCGACTGGGTGCTGCCCTCCGCCGCCGAAGCGCGGCAGGTCGGCCTGGCCCTTCAGGACGACTTCCGGACCGACCCCACCAGGACCGTCGCGGCCGTCGTGGACCTGCCCGGTCCGGCGGACACCGGCACCGCGCGGTCGCGGACGGCGTCCTACGCGGACCGGCTCGCACGCGTGAGCGGCATCGAGCACGCCGCCGTCACCGCCACCCACGGCGACCTGGCCCGCCTCACCCTGCGCTACGCCCCCGACCCGATGTCCCGGGAGGCCGCCGCCATGGTCGACGGCCTGCGCGCCGTCTCCCCGCCCGAAGGCGCCGAGACCCGCTTCACCGGTATGCCGGTCTCCCGGGTGGACATCGTCGGCATGATCGGCGGGCGCGCCGGGTGGATGGGCCTGTTCGTGGCCGCGGTCTCCGCGCTGGTGCTCTTCCTCGCCTTCCGCTCCGTCGCCCTCTCGCTGGTCACGGTCGCACTCAGCGCCCTCTCCCTGCTGGCCGCCTTCGGCATGATCACCCTGATCTTCCAGCACGGCTACGGCGCGGGGCTGCTCGGCTTCGACCCGGTGGGCGCCGTGGACGCCAACTTCCCGGTGCTGATCGTCGCCATCGCCTTCGGCCTGGCCATGGACTACCAGGTCTTCCTGCTCTCCCGGGTACGCGACCGGTGGCAGGCGACCGGCGACGCACAGAGCGCTGTCGCCACGGCCCTGCAGCGCACCGCCGGCACGATCACCGGCGCCAGGCTCCTGCTGGCCGTCGTCGTCGGCGGCTTCGCCGCCTCCTCCGTGACCTTTCTGAAGATGATCGGCATCGGTCTGGTCCTCGCGATAGCCCTGGACGTCCTGCTCGTACGAGCCCTCCTGCTCCCGGCGGTGCTCGCGCTGCTGGGCCGGCGGGCCTGGCAGCCGGCCCGCCCCGATGACCGCCGGCCGCCGGAACCGCTCTCCTCACCCGCGTCATCCGCACCGTCCGTCGGCCGTTTGCGTGCGGCCGCGCTGGGTACGGAGCCCCGCCAATGACACGCGACACCCTCACTTTCGTCCGCGCCTTCATCACAGCGAATCGCACCACAGGAGCGATTGCCCCGAGCAGCGCGGCCCTCTCCCGAGCACTCACCCGGCACGTCCGCGCCGGCGGTCCCGACCAGCCGCGATCCGCACTGGAGGTCGGCCCCGGCACCGGGGCCGTCACCCGGCACCTGGCCCGCCGCCTGGGCCCGGGCGACGCACTGGATCTGGTCGAGTCCAGCCCCGAGTTCGTCGCCCGGCTCGGCACGGCACTGCGCAGCGATCCGGCCCTGACCCCCGTCGCCCCCCGCACCCGACTGCTGCCGGGGCTCATCGAGGAGCAGGAGCTCGGAGAGCATGCGTACGACACGATCGTGTGCGGTCTGCCGTTCGCGAACTTCACGCCGGAGGCGGTGACGGCCGTCTTCGCCCGGCTGCTGAGCGCGCTGCGCCCGGGCGGCACACTGTCGTTCTTCAGCTACGCGGGCGGACGGGCGCTCCAGGGCGCCGACCCGCGCAGGACCGCGGCCCGCCGCGCTGTCCGGGCCGCCATCGCGCCCTGGCTGCTGGAGGAGCGGCTGATCCTGTCCAACCTGCCACCGGCCCGGGTGCACCACCTGGGGGCGCCCGCCACGGTGGGGGCCGCCGGGGCTTCGGCGTCGCTGCCCACATAGCGCCCGGCCGGACACGCCGAAGGCCCCTCGCTTCCGCGAGGGGCCTTCGGCTGTCTGTGCGCCGCCAGGGACTCGAACCCCGGACCCGCTGATTAAGAGTCAGCTGCTCTAACCAACTGAGCTAGCGGCGCCTGCTGACGTCGTAGACCTTAACACCACGATCCGGTGAAGCGAAAATCGATATTCCGCACGGCACCCTCCCGACCTGCACCGTCAGTGCTGAGGCGGTGGCTGGGTGCCCGGCACCCGGTCCTTCAGCAGATCCCGGCCGAACTCGATCATCTTGCGGGCGTACTCCTCGGTCCAGCCGCCGCGGTCCGCGATCGCGGCGTCCGGCAGCTTGTCGAAGCTCTTGGGGTCGGCGAGCTGCGCTGCCGCCGCTGCCTGGTACTCCTGCGCCCGGTCGGCGGCGGCCCGGAACGCGTGCACCAGTTCCGTGGCGCGGTCCAGCAGCTCTTTCGGGTCGGTGAGCGACTCCAGGCCGAAGAAGTGCTCGTCGTCGGGGGCCGCCTCGGTCGGCTCGAACAGCAGCGGCGCGGGGCGGCGGTAGTGCGGGCCACCGGCACCGCTCCCCCCGGCGGAGGAGCGCGAGGGGTCCGGAGCCGAGTGCGGCTCAGCCATGTGTACATACCTCCAACATCGTGGGCCGCCCCCCATTGTGCGCTCCGCACCCCCTCACCCGCACGGCCCGCAGGAGCTCACCCCACCAGCACCCGGTGCCGTGCCAGGTGGGACAGCACCGCCTGGTGGGCCTCCCAGCCGTCCGGCGCGGGCGAGACGGCACCGAGCTGTACGGGCTCGGTCGCCGGATGGTCGTCCAGCAGTTCGGCGACGCCCGCCCGGCACACCACCACGCACGCATGCCGGTGCCGCGACGCCAGTACGCACAGTCGGCCGGTCTCCAGATGGAACTCGGTCGCGTCCGGCCGCCCGGACAGCGGGTGCAGTACGACGGTGACGTCGAACTCCCGCCCCTGGAGCCGGTTGGCGGTGTCGACCGTGACCTGCGCCGCGGCGCCCTCGGGCCCGGCCAGGTCGGCCAGCGCCGCCCGGACCGCCGCCGCCTGGTCGCGGTGCGCCGTGCCCACCGCGATCCGGTCGGCGGACAGCGGCGTACCCGAGCCGTTGTCCGCGCCGCCGCTGCCGTCCCGCTCGCTGCGCGTACGTCCCTCCCGCTCCAGCATCCGGTGCACCAGTTGCGCGATTGCCGCGACGGCCTCCGGGTCCGCACGGGGCGTACGGGCCGCAGGCAGCTCCAGCAGGCCCCAGCCGGCGTCGGCGGCCTCGTCCAGCACCGCGTCGACGGGCGAGCCGTCGGCTGCCGCGGTGAAGGTCAGCCGCCGCTCACCCGGTCCGGTGCCGCTGCGGAACGGGGTGTAGGGGTAGAACGCGTCCGACACCAGCTCGGCCGCCGACGCTGGCAGCCGCCAGGAGACCGGCAGCCGGTGCTGCGGCAGCCCGGGATTGTGCGCCAGCAGGGTGCTGACCGCGCTGGCCGAGGGATCGTGCGCCTGGCCCGCCCACTGCTGGACCCCCACCTGGCTGAACGGGTCGAGCTGGCCGGGGTCGCCCACGAACAGCGCCCGCTCGAACAGCCCGGCCACGGCCAGCAGCGCGTCCGAGCGCATCTGGTACGCCTCGTCGACGATCGCGTGCCGCCAGGGCTCGTCCGGGGTCACCCAGGCCCACTTCGCCGCCGTGGAGACGACGATGTCCAGTCCCGCCAGGTCGGCGGGTTTCGCGGAGGTCCGCACCGACGGG
Source organism: Streptomyces sp. 3N207 (assembly GCF_052246355.1). Classification (NCBI taxonomy): domain Bacteria; kingdom Bacillati; phylum Actinomycetota; class Actinomycetes; order Kitasatosporales; family Streptomycetaceae; genus Streptomyces; species Streptomyces sp. 3N207. Next base: position 194,359 of record NZ_JBQQBV010000006.1, read on the forward strand.
TGCCGCTCCAGCATCGGGTCGTACGGCCTGGGCTCGCTGCTGTGCAGCCGCCCCACCGGCAGCTCGGGATCGGCCGTCGCCAGCCGGTCCACCAGGTCGTCCACCTGCGCGTTCGTCTGCGCGATGACCATCAGCGGATGCCCGGCGGCAGCCAGCTCGCGCGCCGCCCGCACCACGAGGGTGGACTTGCCGGCGCCGGGCGGCGAGTCCACCACCACGCCCCGGTGCGCGCCGTCCAGCGCGTCGGCCAGGATCGCCTCGGTGGCCGCGGCGGCGGCCTGGCCGGGGGTGGCCGGCTGCTCCGCCGGTTCCACGATCGTCGTCACAGCACGTCCTCCGCGGTCACCGGGTCGGGCAGCTCCGCGCTCGGCTCACCGGGCGGGCCGCCGTGCGTCCAGGGCGTCTCCTCCGGCTCGGGCAGTCCCGGCCCGCCCCGCGGCGCGTGCTCGAACAGCGTCCAGCACACCAGGTCGCCCTTCTCCGGCACCGTCCCCTCAGCGGGCTCCTTGCCCCGGCCCATCCCGCTGACCAGCCGCAGCACGTACTCACCCGGCCCCGCCATCTCCACCAGCTCGGCCCGCTGCTGCGCGCCCGTGGGCAGCTGCCGGTGCAGCTTGTCCCCGTCGGACAGCAGCGGTACGTCCTGGGTGTGCACCGTCACCAGCGGGCGGGGCGAGGGCCGCTTGCCGTTCGAATACGCCATCTCCACCTCCAGCACCTCCGCCAGGAACGCCTCGCCCGCCAGCCGCCGTACGGCCATCACCAGCGGGTCGTCCAGCGCCTCCTGCGCGTCCAGCTCCGCCTGCCGCTGCTCGCGCATGGCGAGCTTGCGCGCTGCCGTCACCGCGTCGTCCCGGCGCGGCTGGGGCGGCTCGGCAGCGCGCAGCCGGTCCCGGTGGTGGGTGTAGGACTGGCGGTCGCGCCGCCATCTGTCGGGCACATGCGCGGCCTCGGGCAGGGCGCGTAGCAGCTCGACGCCCTGCCACATCGCCTCCCAGGTGGGGCGCAGCTGGGAGGCCACCAGCTCGTGCACCTCCTGCGCGGCGCCCGGCGCCCCCTTGTCGTACCGCGCGATGGCGGGGGCCAGCAGGTCGTTGTCGAACGCCGGGTCGGTCGCCGGTCCGGCCGGTGGCACCAGGAGCTGTCCGCGCTCGTCCCGGCCCAGCTCGGCGCGGAGCGCCGCCTCGGCCCCGCTGAGTCCGTCCGGCGGCGCGAGCCACGCCAGCAGCGCGCCCAGGTGCTGGTCCTCCAGCTGGCTCTGCCCGGTGGCCCAGTGCCGGGACAGCAGCCCCGTCATCGCCAGCAGCAGCGAGGAGCCCGGCACCCTGGCGCGCTCCCCGTAGTGCGTCAGCCAGCGGCCCAGCAGCGGCACCCGGGGTGGCACCGGGTGCTCCGCATCCGGGTCCTCCTCCGCGGTGCGCCGGAACCGCATCGAGCGCCCCAGCAGCCGTACGAACTCCACGCCGGGCCCGGTGGGCACCAGCACCTGCGGCGCGTCGGCGCACAGCTCCGCCTCGACGGTGACGCGTTTTCCGGTCTCCGGGTCGGTCTCCTTGCGCTCGACCAGCTCCACCTCGTCCTGGCAGGACTCCAGGTGCGGCAGCATCGCCTCGGCCAGCCGCCCCAGGAACGCGAACCGCAGATCACGGTCGCGCGGCTGCGGCACGGTGAACACCTCGGGTACCGACCGGTCGGTCCCCAGCATCACTCCCAGCGGAGCGCCGTTCTCACCGGCCGTCGTCAACGGGACGAGGACGAGCGGGCGTTCGGCCAGCTGCCGGTGGCGTACGGTTGCCACCGGCCGCGCGTGCCCGCACGCGGCGGCCTCCATCCGGGCCAGCGCGTTCAGCAGCGACATCAGCGCGCCTCCGTGCCCGGCGCCGCGGCACCCGGCATCTCCACAGCCGCCCGAGCGCGGGGCATGCCCGCGGTCTCCAGCGCCTCGGCGCGCAGTGCCGCCGCCCGGCGCAGCACCGCGGCAGCCGGGTCCTGCGCGGCCGTGCTCTCCGGGTCGCCGGAGGCCGCCGAGAGCACGTCCCCCACCGTCCCCAGCCCGCCCAGCTCGCCCCGCACCGCGCGGCCCAGCGCCACCACATCGCCTGCGCCGCGGGCCCGGTCGCGGCAGTGGAAGGCCAGCTCACAGGTGGACAGGCACTCGGGCGCGTACGCGGCGGGCACCGACTCGACCGCAGCGGTCAGCGCCGCGGGCTCCTGGTCCGGAGCGAAATGGACGCCCTCGGGCAGCTCGGCGGCGATCTCCTCCAGCCGGGTCAGCCGCCGCAGCTGACGCCGGGTCGCCGCGATCTGCTTGCGCAGCGGGAGCAGACCGGCAGCAGGCAGGTTGGAGAAGTCCTTCGGACACACCAGCAGCGCGCTCTCCCGCACCGTACGCAGCCCCTCCAGCGCCAGTGCGTACACCGCCGACTGCCGGGCTGCGGCGCCGACCTTCACGGGTTCGGCCGAACCGTCCAGGATCGGGAAGGACTTGATCTCGATGATCGTCACGGTGCCGTCCGGGTGGACGGCCAGCGCATCCGGTTCCAGATACGCCGTCGATCCGGCCACCTCCAGCGACAGCAGCGGGTGGTCCAGCAGTGTCCAGCCGTCCGCCTCGGCCAGCGCCTGCCGGGTGCGGTAGGCACGTCCTGCCGGGCCGTCGGCGGTCAGCTGCGGCACGGTGACCTCGGCCGGATCCGGACGGGCCGCGCCGGTGTGCTCGCACAGCAGCGCGAGCAGCACTTCGCCGCCGTCCGCCTTGACCCGCGCCTCGAAGACGTTGCCACGGACGAGGGCGAACTGCGACTGCCCGAACGGCGCGGGCGAGCCCAGGGCCTGGGCCACCGCGCCCTTGTCGACGCCCGCGCCGTCCAGCAGCGCGCGGCGCCGGCAGCCCGGGTTGGCGGCGAGGGCGGCCAGCGCCCGCGCGTCGAGGGGGCGCTGCGGTACGCCGGGCCCGCCGCGCAGTTCGGCGAGCCGCTGCACCGTGGCCTGCGGGCCGTCCGGCCCGGTGGCCGGTGCGGTGCCCTGCGGGGGCTGCTGCGGTAGCGAGGAGCAAGTCATCGGCTGTGGCCTCAGGGGAGGGTGCGGTACCCGCCGAAGTCTCGCATCCTCTGCTGACAACGCGCCCCCCGCCCGGTCGTATCCGCGCGAGCTGCGCGAAGATGGAGCGGTGGTTTCCGGACAGACCGGAGCACCAAGAGCACGTCCGAGAGGTCCCTCATGGCAGCGCGCATCCTTCTCGTCCGGCACGGTCAGACCGAGTGGTCGGTGACCGGGCAGCACACCGGCCGCACGGACGTACCGCTGCTCGACGAGGGCCGCCGGGCGGCGAAGCTGCTGGGTGAGCGGCTGCACCGCGCGCCCTGGAACGGGCTGCCCGGCGCCGAGGTGCGCACCAGTCCGCTCTCCCGCGCCCGGGAGACCTGCGAGTTGGCGGGCTACGCGGGCGCCGAGCAGTGGGACGCGCTCGTGGAGTGGGACTACGGCGACTACGAGGGCCTCACCCCGGAGGCGATCCGCGAGCGCGCCGGGGACGACTGGTTCATCTGGCGGGACGGCGTGACCGGCGGCGAGAGCCTGGCCGAGGTCGGCGCCCGCGCCGATGAGGTGGTGCGCTGGGCGAGGTCCGCCGACCGGGACGTCCTGGTCTTCGCCCATGGCCACATCCTGCGGGTGCTGGGCGCCCGCTGGCTCGGCTACGACCCGTCCTTCGCGGCCCGCCTCCGGCTGGACCCGGCCTCGCTCTCCATCCTCGGCTGGGCCTACGGCGACCCCGCCGTCGAGCGCTGGAACGACACGGGGCACCTGGACTGAGGGCGCCGAACGCGAGCGCTGCGGCCGGCTGCCGGGTCAGGCCGTTGCCGCGTAGCGGTTGAGGAAGGCAGCGACCCCGGGCTCCCTCCGGCGGGCGCGCAAGCGTTCCGCCGCGGCCCCCAGCATGGCGCTGATCCGGGTCGACTGGACGGGCCCGAGGAAGTCCAGCGCCCGCGACCCCGCGCTGGCGGCCTGCGCGGCCTCGCCCTGTGCCGCGAGGTCACTCGCGAGCTCCGCGGTGAACAGCGCCCGGTTGCGGGTGAAGTGCGGGTTCTGCAGCCGTACGGCCCGCTCCGCGTGGTCCGCGGCGCGGTCCCACATCCCCAGCGCCGACCAGCACTGTGCTTCCAGGCCCTCCAGTTCGGCCTCGCCGAAGAAGCTCATCCACTCGGGGTCGTTGTCCGACGGCCCCTTCGCGAACAGGTGTTGGGCCCGCGCCAGCGCCTGCCGGCAGCCCGCCCGGTCGCCGAGTCCCGCCCAGCCGCCGGCCTCGCGCAGCGCGAGCAGCGACAGCAGGTGGCTGGAGCCCAGATTCTTCGCGGCGTGCTGGCCCGCCTGCGCGGCGCGTACTGCCTCGTGGGGGCGGCCCGCGTCCCGGGCGAGGAAGGCGGTGTTGCAGAAGGCGTGCGCCTCCAGGGCCGGGTCCTGGGCGACCCGCGCGGTGGCCAGCGCCTCCGCGTAGTGCGAACGTGCGTCGCTGTAGCGGCCCGAGTCGTGGGCCAGCCAGCCCACCGAGATGGCGAGTTCGCCCGCACCGGCGTGCAGTCTTTCGGTGACCGACTGGCGGTGGGTACCGGCGTCCAGCATGCCGTAGGCGGCGCGCAGCGAGCCGGTGGCCTGGCGGTAGAGCCCCGCCCCGCCGTGCCGGTCGTCGAGCAGCCGGATCCGGCGTACGGCGTTCTCGACGGCACTGGCCTCCGCGTCGCCCACGTGCGCGCGGGCAGCGGACATCGGCGGCGCCGGGCGGGCTGCCCAGGCGCTGGGCGCGGTACCGCCGAACGAGGCGGCGGCAAGGGCGGCGGGACCGCCCGTCATGAAAGCGCGACGTAGCACGTCGCTCTCCTCGTCGTACTCGGGACAGTTGGGGAATTCGGTGAGACCGGGGCTGTCGGGATGGTCGGTGAACGGGGGCAGTTGGGGGTGCGTCGGGTCATCGCAGCGCGTCGTGGTCTGCTGGGGCGCTTGCCCACCGGCGCGCGCCCCACGAGTGCGCGCCGCACGACCACGTACGGACTCTCGGGGTGCGAAGCCCATGTCCGTGAGCGAGTAGCCCGGGAACATGTGCAGAAACACCCGCTCGTAGGCGTAGTTGGGGCACCTGATCTCCCCGGACTCGACGCGGCCGATATAGCGCGCGTCGCACGAGACCTGTTCGCCGATCTCGCGAGCCGAACGGCGCACGTTCGCCGCGAACTCTCCCGGAGAGAGATGCCCCCTCAGTGCCCGGAAAGCCGTGTTGGGGCGGTGCTGCGGTGCTGGTGACGTTGAGGGTGACGACGCCATGGCGGAAACGTACCGGCTGTGACGGTGGCCACACCCAGGGTTTGGCTACAAACCGGATATCTCACCCTGGTTCTGCCATGAAGTGCCATCCAATGCGCTGGTTCGCCGCCGTAGCCGTTGACAAGGACAGCCGTTGAACGATGCACAGCAACCGCGAGGAGGGGTCTGAGTTGTTGGACACTGGCGTAGGCAACGGCACTCCGGCCGGGCGCGTCCCCGGCCCCTGTGATCTGGTGACCGTGCCGGCGCGGCACGGGCTGGAGGCCGTGGACATCCTCCGGCTCCGCGACGGCGTCGGCCCTGTGCTGCACGACCGCGCGGGTGACACCCTCGGCTTCCTCGTCCCGCCCGGCACCGCGGACTGCTGGGACCTGCCCGGCAGCGCCTGTACGCAGACGTACGGGCACGGGGCCCGCAGCGCGTCGAGTGAGCCGCCGGTGGCCGGCACCGGATGGCTGGTGTCGCCGGAGGGTGCCTACGCGCACGCCACCGAGCCCGCCGAACTCCGCGCCGCGCTCGGCGAGGCGGCCCGCACCATTGCCGCCGCCGGCCGGGTGTAGCAGACACGCCGAAGGGCTGCCCAGCGCCCGGCCTGCAAGGACGCTCGGCAGCCCAACCTATGAGTCGTCTCGGCGGGTCGCCTCGGCGATCCGCTCAGCAGCGCGTCAGCGGCCGAACGCGCCACCGCGCAGCGCCCGGGTGCCCGCCGGGCACACCATGGTCACGCGCTTGCTGCCGGACAGTACGGGCGTGATGTACCGGACCCGGTTCGAGCAGTCCACGAAGACCCGGAATGCCCGGCCGGAACAGGAAAGCGCGAAGACCCGCCCCGAAAGATGAGGGTTCCAGCAGCGCAGCGTCGACCGCGCCGGCGGTTCTTCCTCTCCCGCCTTTCCTGCCGGTGACGCCTTACCGCTTTCCTTGCCGCCGCTCTTGAGGTCCTTGGCCGAATAGTCGGCGTTTGCCGCCACACCGGCTGCCGTGGTGGTGGGTGTGACCGCGTGGGCCGCGGGAGCCACCGCCCCGCCGACCCCGAGCGCGAGCACCGCGCTCATGCCCAACGCAGCCAGGGAATTCCGAACTTTCATTCCTTTTTCTCTTTTCCTCAGTCGCACGGCCGACAGAGCCGGTCGCCCGATTCCCGGGGCGACAAAAAAGAGAATCAATGGCAGACAACAGCGAAAGCAAGAATTCAGCAGTTTCCGTATTTTCTGCATGGAACCTGGAAGAAGCTGCCGGACCGTACCGGACATGGGGGAATCGGTCCGGCAGACGCGCGGCGCCGGCGGGAGAACCGCTCGTGTGGGTTACCGGGAAAGAGTGCCGGACAATGGGCGTATGGCACGGGGTGGCAAGCGGCGCGACAAGCAGCGCGGCAGGGAGCGCGACAGGGCTGCCGTCGTCGCCCAAGTCGGCAGCGGCACCGCCTCGTTGGTGCCGGATCCCGACCGGCCGCACGCCTGGTCGCTGCTGCTGGACGAAGCCCCGCAGTCGCATGTCGACCTCGCCGATCCCACCCGTCTCGGCTTCGAGTACCAGCGCCGCCTCGGCCACCTGGTGGATCTCCTCGCGCCGCCGGGCCGTCCGGCGCAGGTCGTCCATCTGGGCGGCGGGGCGCTGACGCTGGCGCGGTACGTCGCCGCCACCCGGCCGCGCTCCACACAGCAGGTGATCGAGGTCGACGAGGAGCTGACCCGACTGGTGCGTGAGCACCTCCCGTTGGAGCGTGGCTGGCGCATCCGGGTGCGGAGCGGTGACGCACGCGAAGGGCTGGGGCGGCTGCCCGAGGGGTGGGCGGATCTCGTCATCGCCGACGTCTTCAGCGGTGCCCGTACTCCGGCGCACCTCACCAGCGTGGAGTTCCTGCACGAGGTACGCCGGGTGCTGCGCCCCGGCGGGTGGTACGCGGCGAACATCGCGGACGGCGCGCCGCTGCGCCATCTGCGGGCCCAGATCGCCACTGCGGGGGCGGTCTTCCCCGAGCGCTGTGTGCTCGCCGATCCCGCGGTGCTGCGTGGCCGCAGGTTCGGCAACAGTGTGCTGCTGGCGGCCGAGGGGGAGCTGCCCGTCGCCGAACTGACCCGGCGTACGGCGGGTGACCCGCATCCCGGGCGGGTGGAGGCGGGGCGCTCCCTGGACGCGTTCACGGCCGGCGCCGGGCCCGTGACGGACGCCACGGCGACCGCCTCCCCGGCGCCGCCCGACGGGACGTTCGACTAGCAGGGCGCTGCCGGCCCGCCGACGGCCCGGCCGCGCTATCCGTCGTACGTCTCGATGCGTGGTGCCGCGTTGTCCCAGCGGCAGAAGACGGACGAGGAAACGGTGCCGTCGGTGAAGGTCACCCGGATGTAGCCGGGGGCGTTCCAGACCTTCATCTGCCAGCCGGAATCGGGCGTCGCGGACACCAGCGTCCCGGTGTCGCCGCCGAGGTCGAAGACGGCTCTGCCGCCGCGTACGGTCGCGCCCTCGATGTGCCCGGTGTGCTCGTCGGGACCGGGCCCGTCCGTGCCGGGGCCGTCGGTGGTCCCGGTCGAGGGTTTCCGCGTGGGGGTGTCCGAGGGGGTGGGCGAGGGGGAGGAGGGGCGCGGCTTGGGCCGGTGGGTCGAGGAGGCGCGGGGCTCGGCCCGGCCGGAGGTACCGCCCGAGACGGGCAGCGCGCGGGGTGAGTCGTGGGTGGTGTCGTTCAGCGCTGTGTGCACGCCGAACCAGGAGAGCGTGGTGGCGGCGCCGGTGGCCAGGGTCCACGCGCCGGCGTTCAGCCAGCGGTGACCGGGAAGTCGTCTCAGGCGCTGCATCCCCGTCAGCCTAGGGCCAGTCGGCATGTCGTACGGTTCCGCCCATGGCAAGTGTGCTCGTGGTCGAGGACGACCAGTTCGTGCGCTCCGCCCTCATCCGGCACCTGACCGAGGCCGCCCACACGGTCCGCAGCGTGGGCACGGCGCTGGAAGCCCTGCGCGAGGTCGCACAGGTGGGATTCGACGTGGTCATCCTGGATCTCGGGCTGCCGGATCTGGACGGTGCGGAGGCGCTGAAGATGCTGCGCGGCATCACGGACGTCCCTGTGATCATCGCCACCGCGCGGGACGACGAGGCCGAGATCGTCCGGCTGCTCAACGCGGGCGCGGACGACTACTTGGTCAAGCCGTTCTCGGTGGCGCACCTGTCGGCCCGGATGGCGGCGGTGCTACGCCGTACGCGTACAGGGGAGTTCGGCGGCGGGAGCGGGGATCAGGCCGGGGACGGCGTGCTGCGGGTGGGCGGGCTCGTCGTCGACCCGCTGCGCCGGATGGCCCAGCTGGACGGGGTGGTACTCGAACTGACCCGCCGGGAGTTCGACCTGCTCGCCTACCTGGCGGGGCGGCCGGGCGTCGTCGTACCGCGCAAGGAGCTGCTGGCCGAGGTGTGGCAGCTCTCCTACGGGGACGACCAGACCATCGACGTGCATTTGTCATGGCTGCGGCGGAAGTTGGGGGAGACGGCAGCCCGGCCCCGCTATCTGCACACCCTGCGGGGCGTCGGCGTCAAGCTGGAGCCGCCACAGGACGAGGGTAGCCCGGCATGAGAGGGGGCTCGGTGTGAGAGGCGGTCCGGCGTGAGGTGGGCGCTGGTGAAGGTCTGCCTCGCCGTGACGGTGATGGTGGTGGTGGCCTTCGCCGTGCCGTTGGCGCTGGTCGTCAGGGAGACGGCCCGCGACCGGGCCTTCGCGGGCGCCGAACGGCAGGCGTCCGCCGTCGGCCCGGCCCTGGCCATCACCCGCGACCGCCGCGAACTCCAGCGCGCCGTCGCCATCACCCAGGCCGGCGCCGAGGGCCGGATCGCGGTCCACGTACCGGCCGGGACGGTCGACTCAGGCGGCACCGGTCAAACCGGTGACGTCAACGGCAACCGCGGTGAACTGCGCGTCGGGCACACCCGCGCGCCGGACGACCGGCTGGCCGCGGCGCAGCGGCTCGGACGGGCCTCGACGGTGGCTGTCGACGGCGGTTACGCGCTGCTGCGGCCCACCGCCGTCGCGGGCGGGAAGGTCGCGGTCGTGGAGGTGTTCGTACCCGACGAGGAGGTCACCCACGGCGTGGCCACCTCCTGGATGGTGCTCGCCGGGGTCGGCATCGCGCTGATCATCGGCTCGGTCGCGGTCGCCGACCGGCTCGGCACCCGGATGGTGCGGCCCGCCGAACGGCTCGCGGGCGCGGCACACGACCTGGGCGAGGGCGAACTGGATGTCCGGGTGCCCGAGGAGGGGCCGACCGAGCTGCGGTCGGCCGCCGTCGCCTTCAACTCCATGGCCGACCAGGTCGTCCAGCTGCTGGCCAACGAGCGCGAGCTGGCCGCCGATCTCTCGCACCGGCTGCGTACGCCGCTGACCGTGCTGCGGCTCAACGCGGCCTCGCTGGGGGAGGGGGACGCCGCGGACCAGACCCGGGCCGCCGTCGCGCAGTTGGAGGGCGAGGTGGACCGGATCATCAGCGCGGTCCGCGAGCAGCGCGCCCAGTCGCCGGGCGCGGCGCACTCCGCCGCCTCCGACGCGGCCGAGGTGATCCGGGAGCGGATGGCCTTCTGGTCGGCGCTGGCCGAGGACGAGGGGCGGGAGGCGCGGGTCGCCGGGGTGGAGCGGCCGGTGCGGGTTCCGGTCGCCCGGGGCGAACTCGCCGCCGCCGTCGATGCGCTGCTCGGCAACGTCTTCCGGCACACCCCCGAGGGCACCGCCTTCTCCGTCGACCTGCACAGCGGCGGACCCGGCAGCGAGGCCGTCATCGTGCTGGTCTCCGACGCGGGACCCGGCATCGCCGACCCCCGGGCGGCGCTGCGCCGTGGCCACGGCGCCGGTGGTCCCGGCTCGACGGGGCTGGGCCTGGACATCGTGCGCCGCGTCGCGGAGTCCACCGGTGGCGACGTACGGCTGGGGCGCTCGGTGCTCGGCGGTACGGAGGTGCGGGTGTGGCTCGCGCTACGGAACAGCGCCGGCCGCCGTCCGGCCACCGGCCGCCGGGGGCGCCGGGGCAGGCGGGCCCCACGCGTGGGCTGAGACCGTTTCCGACCCCGCGGACCTGCTGCCGACGGCTGCACGGGCCGGGAGTGGTGTGGTGGGTGGGTGGTGTGTGATGGGTGGGGCTGTGTGCCGTCGGGTGAGGGCGGTGGGTGGGGGTGAGAGTGGGGGTGCCGTCACCGCAGCCGTCGGAAGGAGAGCCGGAGTCCATGACCAGCGATGCCACCGTCGAGGGCCCCACAACCGACCCCACCGTCAACGCCTACCTCGCCGCCTTCGCCGACCGCGATGTGGACCGGCTGCTGGAGCTGGTGGCCGAGGAGGCGGCCTGGAGCGTTCCGGGCGACCCGGAGATCGTGCCGTGGGCGGGCACGCACCATGGCCGGGAGACCCTGCGGTACGGGTACTTCGGCCCGTTGTTCGAGGCGACCCAACTGCTGGCGTTCGACATCCTGCACACCCACGCGTCGGCGGGCGCGGTCTTCGTCAACGGCCGTTTCACCTATCGGTTCCGCCCCTCGGCCGAGGTGCTGGAGGACGAGTTCGTCATGCGGTTCACGGTCGCGGACGGCCGGATCACCTCGTACCGGATCTACGAGGACTCGCTCACGCTCGCCCGCGCCTACACCGGCGACCCCACACTGGGGCTGCTCCCCTGACTGTGTTTCAGTTCCCACCGACGGGACCTGGGTGCGGGCACGGAAAACGCCGCCGGGTCCGGACCGTGGAACGGACCGGACCCGGCGGCGCAGAAGCGGTGCGCTACCGCTTACTTAGCCTTGCACTCCTTGCCGATGGCCGGGTTCAGCAGGCCGACGATGTCGACGGTGTTGCCGCACACCTGAACCGGCAGGTGGATCGGAACCTGCACGGCGTTGCCGCTGAGTACACCCGGCGACTTGGCGGCACTGCCCTTGGTGCCGGCGTCGGCGGCGGCAACGGAGGCACCGCCGAGAACGAAGGTGGCGGTGAGGGCGACCGAGGTCAGCTGACGAAGCATGGTGTTCTTCCTCCAGGAGACAGACAACTTGGGCACTATCCAGGCACAGTGCCCCGGTCCCCGACGTTGTGACTTTCCGACGACCGTCGCATCCTCACTCCTCCGGGTGGCACGGGTGTGCGGCGAACGGAGTAACGGAGCACCCCCGCCTCCACGCCCCCGCCCCCGTCGTGCCGAACTCCCCGGCGAAGGCCGCCCCCTTAAGCAGGCCCTTTCCGCTGCCTTAAGAGCGCCCTAAGGACACCGGCCGAAGTCCGCAACACGGCGTTTGCCCGATTCACCGTCAGTAATGTGCTGCCTCGTTCCCACCCCCCACAGAACGAGGTAGCAACGCGATGACGAATTCAGCAGGCCACCGCCGCCGAACCAGCCGCACCGCCAAGGCCGCCATGGGCGCTGCCGCAGCGGCCCTCGTGACCGGTGGCGGTTTTTTACTCGCGGGCAACGCGACGGCGGGCGAGGAGTCGGCGCCGGCCCCGGAAGCCGGCGGCACACCCTTCGCGCCGTACGTCGACACCTCGCTCCAGCCCTCCTACGACCTGGTGGAGAGCGCCGGGAAGACCGGTGTGAAGGAGTACAACCTCGCCTTCGTCACCAGCGGCGGCGGATGCGAGCCCAAGTGGGGCGGCAGCCAGGAGCTGAAGGACAACCCGGTCGCCAAGCAGATACCCGATCTGCGGGCCAAGGGCGGCGACGTACGAGTCTCCTTCGGCGGCGCGAACGGCTCCGAGCTCGGGCTGGCCTGCAACTCGGCGGAGGAACTGGCCAAGGCGTACGGAAAGGTCATCGACGCCTTCGACCTGAAGAAGATCGACCTGGACATCGAGGGCGCGGCGCTGCCCGACACCGAGGCCAACGAGCGGCGCGCCAAGGCCATCGCATCGCTCCAGAAGAGCCACTCGGACCTGGACGTCTCCTACACCCTGCCGGTGATGCCCGAGGGCCTCACCGAGCCCGGCGTCGCCCTGCTGAAGAACGCCAAGGAGAACGGGGTGAAGGTCTCGGCCGTCAACATCATGGCGATGGACTACGGCCCCTCCTACGACGGGGACATGGGCGAGTACGCCACCAAGGCCGCCACCGCGTCCCACAAGCAGGTCGCGACAGCGCTCGGCCTCGACGACGCCGCAGCCTGGAAGGCGCTGGCCATCACCCCGATGATCGGCGTCAACGACGTCAACGTCGAGATCTTCAAGCCCGAGGACGCCAAGGAGGTCCGCGCGTTCGCCGACAAGCACGGCATGGGCTGGCTGTCCATGTGGTCCGGCACCCGTGACAAGCCCTGCCCCGGCGGGCCCAAGGACCAGGCGGACCCGACCTGCTCCAGCATCGACCAGCAGCCCTACGACTTCAGCAAGGCGTTCGCCGGCTGACCCGAACCACCCCCAGCCACCCCCCACACGCGGGGCGCGACGGTACCCACCCCCCACACTGCCGTCGCGCCCCGCACTCCTGCTTGCGCTTCCCCTTCTTCTCCCCCTTCCTGCTCCCTCTTCCTCCGTCATCCCTCCTTGCGCCGGGGCCTGTTGTAGTTGAATAGCCCCCTCGCCCGGGCTCCACGGGGTCCGGGCCCGCAGCACGGGGAGGGCACCATGGCAGCAGTGCGCGGCGGGCGGGTCCGCAGAGCAGCACAGACCGGGCCGACCCTGGAGGAGGTCGCGCGCCGCGCGGGGGTGGGCCGCGGCACCGTCTCCCGCGTCATCAACGGCTCGCCCCGCGTCAGCGACCGCACCCGCGCCGCCGTCGAGGACGCCGTCGCCGAGCTGGGATACGTCCCCAACCGGGTGGCCCGCGCGCTGGCCGCGGGCAGCGCGGACACCGTCGCGCTGGTGGTGCCCGAACCGGAGTCCCGGTTCTTCACCGAGCCGTACTTCCCCGCCATCGTGCAGGGCATCGGTGCCGAGCTTGCCGACGCCGACATGCAGTTGCTCCTGACGCTGCTGCACGGCCAGGAGGACCGGGACCGCTTCGCGCAGTACGCGGCAGCGCACCGTATCGACGGAGTGCTGCTGGTCTCCGTACACGCCGACCACACCCTGCCGGACCTGCTGGCCAGGTCCGACATCCCCGCCGTGCTGGGCGGCAGGCGCCGCGCCGCCGAACCGGTGCCGTACGTCGACTGCGACAACACCGGCGGCGCGCGCTCCGCCGTCGGCCATCTGCTGGCACGCGGTCGCGAGACGATCGCGACGGTCACCGGCCCCGAGGATGTGTACGCAGCCCGCTGCCGCGTCGAGGGCTATCGCGAGGCGCTGCGCGAGGCGGACCGGCCCTTGGACGAGGCCCTGCTGGCGTGCGGCGACTTCACCGAGGAGGGCGGGAACCGTGCGATGCGGCAGCTGTTGGACCGTACGCCGGGGCTCGACGCCGTCTTCTGTGCCTCGGACGTGATGGCCGCCGGCGCCCGGCGCGTGCTGCGCGAGGCGGGCCGCTCGGTACCGGACGACATCGCGCTCGTCGGGTTCGACGACTCGGTCGTGGCCCGCCATATGGACCCGCCGCTGACCACGGTCCGGCAGCCGATCACCGCCATGGGACGGGAGATGGCCCGGGTGCTGCTGGAACTGCTGGGCAAGTGGACACCGGGCGCGGCCCCGCCCGCAGGCTCGGGCTCCCGCCCGGTGCGGGGAGAGGACGACAGCCGGCACCGCATACTGCCCACCGAGCTGGTCTCCCGCGATTCGTCCTGACGGGGGATCACTGCATCCCTTGAACCGCGCGCCGGGCGCGGAGGACCTGCCATCGGCCGTTGTATCGCAGACATGACATCTACCGTGACCAGCAGCAAACCGCGGACGGGCACAGCACAGCGCCGTGCCCGTCCCCTGGCCGGCATCACGCTGACCGCCGCCCTCCTCGCCCTCCCCACCCCGACCCCCGCCCAGGCCGATTCCCTGCCGGAGCCCTCGATCCCCAAGACCGTCACACCCGTCCCCGGAACGCCCAGCCCTTCCCTCTCCTCCCCCTGGCCGGGCGGGTCGGCGGGGGAGAGCGCGGGGGAGGCGGGGGGCGGGGCCAGAAGGGCGTGGGTGCGACCGCTGGCTCTCTCGCGGGTCCGCGTCTCGCAGCCGTACGGCGTCCCGGGCAGCTGGGCGGCGGGCTACCACACCGGGATCGATCTCGCCGTCCGCGAGGGCACTCCGGTGCGGTCCGTCGGTCCGGGGACCGTCGTCCACGCGGGGTGGGCCGGTGCCTACGGCAACGCCGTGACGGTACGGATGACCGACGGCAAGTACACCCTCTTCGCCCATCTGTCCCGGGTCTTCGTCCGGGTCGGCAGCACGGTGCGCCCCGGCACCTGGCTCGGCCGCTCCGGAAACACCGGCCGCTCGACCGGCCCGCACCTCCACTTCGAGGTGCGGGCCCAGCGCGGCTACGGCACGGACATCGACCCGGTCCGCTACCTCGCCCGGCACGGCGTACGCCTCGTATGACGCGGGCCCGCGCCTCCCGTCACCCGCGCCCGCACGGCCGACGGCAGCGTCCGCCCCCGCCCGTCAGCGGCCGGGCCGGCCCAGCACCCGGTCCGGGCGGCAGACGTCGCACACCCGTGCCTCCTCGGTCCGCGCCAGCAGCTCCACCGCTTCCCGGGCGGTGATACGCCGGGTGAGCCAGCCGTCGCGGGCCTGCCAGCAGTCCCTGCGGTGTACGCACCACCACGGGCCCGCCTCGCCGACCCCCCGCACCCGGACGGCCACCCACTGCCGGCCGGCCACGGCGCCGACTGTCGGCACAGCGTGGTAGCTCTCGCCGGGGATGGGGGTGATGTTCTCGGCCGCGACGCTGATCGCGGTCGGGGCGCTCTTGGGTTCGGCGCGCCCGTCGGGGTGTTCGTAGCGGCTCGGCAGGATCGCCTCGCACTCGTACCACCAGTGGCCGTCGGGCGTACGGGAGCGGCCGGTGACGATCACGTCCAACTCCTGTCCGTCCGGCATCCGGGCCCGCGCCCACGGTCCCGCACGGTCGCGCCACTCACTCACGTACCGAATATTAGTTCGAATTGGAGAGCAGGTGCGCCGTCCGGGTTCATTCACGGCGGCGTTGTCGTGTTGTACCAAAAAGTGACACTTCGCCCGTCATCGTGGTGCTCGTCCAACCAACCCTTGGAGGTTCACATGCGCATGCGTATGCTCGCGCGTTCCGTCGCTGTCGGCTTCGCCGTCCTGGGCCTTGCCGGCGCCGCCGCGGGCTCGGCCGCCGCCTGGCCGAAGGGCCACCAGTACAACTGGGTGCACGAATCGGTCCACAAGGAGGACAAGAAGGTCTACGTCTCCGACGACGACACCAACATCGCCGACTCGGTCTTCTTCGTCTTCGGCCCGCAGGTGCTGGACTGAGCCGAGCGCTTCCCCGTGGCAGACGTCCAGCTCTGCCTGCCCGTCAGCACTGCGTTCCCGTCTCCCGGCTGGGAGGCCGGGAACGCGGTGCTTTTCATGCCCGGACTTCCCGTCCGGGTTTGCTGCGACGAGCGTGAACGCCCCCGCGCCGTACGCGAATTCCGGCCCGGAGGACCAGCGGCCCTTACCACACTGAAGAGGCCCTGTGGTCGGCGTCTCCGCCGACCACAGGGCCTCTGAGTGAAGGGTGATCGACGGGACTTGAACCCGCGACATCCTGGACCACAACCAGGTGCTCTACCAACTGAGCTACGACCACCATGTCCGGCGGGGGAGAGAAGATCTTCCCTGACCGGCCGCTACGAGTGTACAGGGTCCGGAGCCGTGCTCGCGCCCCGGTTTACGGGGGCCGGGCCCCGCCGCCCCGGGTCAGTCGGCCGGGGGCAGCACGTGCCGGGCTGCGATCTTCTTCGCCGTCTCCGAGTCGGGCCCGGGCTGCGGCACGAACACCGCCTCGCGGTAGTAGCGCAGCTCGGCGATGGACTCGCGGATGTCGGCCAGCGCCCGGTGGTTGCCGCTCTTCTCCGGGCTGTTGAAGTAGGCGCGCGGGTACCAGCGGCGCGCCAGCTCCTTGACCGAGGAGACGTCCACGATGCGGTAGTGCAGATGACTGTCGAGCGCGGACATGTCCCGGGCGAGGAAACCGCGGTCGGTGCTGATGGAGTTGCCGCACAGTGGCGCCTTGCCGGCCTCCGGGACCCACTCGCGTACGTACGCCAGGACACGGGCCTCGGCATCGGCCAGTGTCGTGCCCGCGTCCAGTTCCTCCAGCAGGCCGGAGGTGGTGTGCATCTGGCGCACCACCTCCGGCATCGCCTCCAGGGCGTGTGCGGGCGGGCGGATCACGATGTCCACGCCGTCGCCGAGTACGTTCAGCTCCGAGTCGGTCACCAGCGCGGCCACCTCGATGAGCGCGTCATCGGACAGCGAGAGGCCGGTCATCTCGCAGTCGATCCACACCATGCGATCGTTCATGTTCTTCACACTACGTGACGCGGCCCGCTCAGCCCGCTCCCCGGCCGCGCTGCCCCGGCACCCGCGGCGCGAACGCGTCCGACTCCGGTTTGCCCTGTTCAAGGCGCTCGGAGCGGTTCTGCTGGGCGTTTCTGTGCTCCCTCAGCTCGTGTCGGGTCTCGTGTCGGGTCTCGTGGCGGGTCTCCTGCCTGGTGCCGTACGCCGAAGGCCCTCCGGGCACCCCGGGCTCATGGCCGCCTCCGGAGTGCCCCGGGTGCCCGGCCTGCCCCGGGTGCCCGGTTTGTCCGGTCGGTCCTGAGTGCCCCGGGTGCCCCGGGTGCCCCGGCTGGGACTGGTGCGGCAGCCGCAGCGGGCTGTCCGGTCCCGGGCCGCCGCCGCCGGGGCCGGGGGCTGCCCCGGGGGCGCCCGCCCCGCCGGACCCCTCGTGGCCGTGCTCCCCGTCCGGCCGGCGCGCACGGTACGCGGCCCGGTAGGCGGCCGGGGAAGCGCCGAGCTGGCGGCGGAAGTGGCCGCGCAGCGCGACGGGCGAGCGGAAGCCGCAGCGGCCCGCCACCTCGTCCACGGAGTAGTCCGACGTCTCCAGCAGGCGCTGCGCCTGGAGCACGCGCTGGGTGATGAGCCACTGCAGTGGAGCGCTCCCAGTGAGAGACCGGAAGCGCCGGTCGAAGGTGCGACGGCTCATGTACGCGCGCGCGGCGAGCGTCTCCACGTCGAACTGCTCGTGGAGGTGTTCCAGCGCCCAGGCGACGACCTCGGCGAGCGGATCGGCGCCGATCTCCTCTGGTAAGGAGCGGTCCAGGTGGCGTGGGTGCCCCCCGGTCTCCTGGCCGTTGCCGCGGCGCGGCGGCACGACCAGGCGGCGGGCAAGCGCTCCGGCCGCCTCGGCACCGTGGTCGGTGCGTACGACGTGCAGGCACAGGTCTATGCCCGCAGCCGTACCGGCCGAGGTGAGGATGTCGCCGTCGTCCACGAACAGTTCGCGCGGATCGACGTGGACGGCCGGGTAGCGCTTGGCGAGCGTCGGCGCGTACATCCAGTGGGTGGTGGCCGGGCGGCCGTCGAGCAGCCCGGCTGCCGCGAGGACGAAGGCGCCGGTGCACAGCCCTATGACACGGGCTCCCTCCTCGTGTGCGCGGCGCAGCGCATCCAGTGCGGCCTGTGGTGGTGGCTGGGTGATGGAGCGCCAGGCAGGCACGACGACGGTGCCCGCGCGGGAGATCGCCTCCAGCCCGAACGGCGCGCTCAACTGGAGCCCGCCGGTGGTGCGCAGCGGCCCGTCCTCGCCCGCGCAGACCAACAGCCTGTAGCGCGGAACTCCGGCGTCTTGGCGGTCGATTCCGAAGACGGAGAGCGGGATGGAACTCTCGAAGATGGGACCACCGCTGAAGAGCAACACCGCCACGATCTCGCGCCGGCGGCGCGCGGCCAGCTTACGGGTCTCGACTGGGCCGTTCGTGGAGTCCTGGCTCATTGGAACTAAGCCCCCCTCAATCGTTGTGTTCCTCTCGGTCCATGCACATCTCCCCCGCTCTCCCCCGCAGCGAAAGCCAAGATCGAATCTACTGCGTCGGATGAGGTGGGCGGTGCAAGTTCGGCATCCGGCGCTATGTCGACATGGCAACTTGGCGTGAAGCATTCGATCACGAAGCGTTTCACTCAACGGCGCTTCAGGGAAGTACGCATGCCCTCTCTGCCCCATCAACGTAGGGTGCACACCCGCGCGGCGCTCCTTTCGCCCCTGGTGGCAGGGGGGTTGGGGAAGCGGGCTGCAAGGACTGCAAGGAGGTAGCAAGTTGGCTGAAATTCGAGGGGGGTCGGACGTGCGATTCAGTCACTCATGAGGCGCACGCCGGTGACGTAAGAGGTGTGTGAGGTACGTGTGACGCATGATGTACGCCCGGCGTACGCGGCTCGCGACGGTGCGTGACTTTTTGTGAGGCTGTGCGCGCCGGTGTGTCCCGGTGTGCGCCCTGAAGGGTCGTCTCGCGCCAACGCAACGATCGGGTCAGGTCGACTCCGCCGCTTCCCTCGAAACCGCACCGGTCGGCCCCTGGTGGACGGGAAGCGCTCCCACGATGCGTGACCAGCGCGGCACGAGGGGTGCACGAGTCGGCTGACCGGGCTGTTCGGCGCTTCTTCCGGCCATGGCAGCCCCTTACGCCTGTCAAGGAGGCGCGTAAGGGGCGTAACGCGGCATTGCGCTGCGGCCCGGGCTGAGGCATGCTCCGGGGTCAACTGCCTCGGTCGGTCGTCATTCTTTACCTGGGCAAGAGGTGAGTGCGGCCGTACCCTGTGGGTAAGGGACTTGGGAAGACGATTCCCGGTCTTCATCGAGCAGGCCGTACAGGCACCAGCAGTCTTCGACCGCGAGGTCGACCGAGCAGATCCGAGAGAGCGCAAGCCGTCCGTCGTCCCTCTGCACAGAGGACTCACTTCGCCGAGACAACTCATGGCAGGACACGAGATCCCTGACCCAGCAGACCGCAGGCAGGTCGCCGACTCGACGGCGATCCCCGAAGCGGCGGACGAGACGCGCCACTCCTGCGACCCGGCCTTCCAGCACGGCGTCGTCGTGGGCTTCGACGGCTCGGTCTCCAGTGAGCGTGCGCTGGCATACGCCATCGGTATGGCCCACCGCTCCGGCTCCGGACTGATCATTGTCCACGTCGCCAACCGGCTGCCCACCACCGTATGGGCGGGGTGCGAGCCGCCCGTCTTCGTCGATGTCCCCGATCACCGCACCGAGGTGCTCGGGCTCGAACTCGCCTGCGCCGATCATCTGGCGGAGGTGCCCTGGATCCTGGTGGAGCGGGGCGGCGACATCTGCCACGAGCTGGAGGAGGTCGGCAGCGAGTACGCGGCCGACGCCATCGTGGTCGGCTCGACGCACGGGCTGGTGGGGCGGATCTTCGGTTCCGTGGCCGGCCGGCTCGCCCGGCGCGCCCATCGCCCGGTCATCGTCGTACCCTGACCCGCCGCTCCCGATGTCCCGGTACGGGACGCCGACTCCCTTGCCTGTGCCGTGAGTTCGGCGGTGGCGGATTGCCGTGCATCGACAAATCTACCCACCCGTAGAGGTGGGTTGTGCGCTTGTGAGGGGCATACAGACAACACACGGGTGGCCGTGACCCGAGGGCGTGCTGCTGAACGGGAGGTGACGGTCCCGACGGCAGCCCACCCGCCGGCGTAATGGGCGACGCCGGCACAGGGGAGGCGGAATCCCGCGCGGTTGGTGGCCCGCGCGGGATTCCGCCCATTCGCGCGCCTCACGGCGCTGAAGCCTCTCTTACTCCACGGTGACCGACTTGGCCAGGTTGCGGGGCTTGTCGATGTCCCGGCCCAGGGCGAGCGCCGTGTGGTAGGCCAGCAGCTGGAGCGGGATGCCCATCAGGATCGGGTCCAGCTCGTCCTCGTTCTTCGGCACGACGATGGTGTGGTCGGCCTTCTCCTGCTCCTGGTGCGCCACGGCCAGGATGCGGCCGCTGCGGGCCTTGATCTCCTCCATCGCGGCCCGGTTCTTCTCCAGCAGATCGTCCTCCGGCACGATCGCGACCGTCGGCATCGCGGGCTCGATCAGTGCCAGCGGCCCGTGCTTGAGCTCGGAGGCCGGGTACGCCTCGGCGTGGATGTAGGAGACCTCCTTCAGCTTCAGGGACGCCTCCAGCGCGACGGGGTAGCCGCGTACCCGGCCGATGAAGAGCATCGAACGCGATTCCGCGTACAGCTTCGCCAGCTTCTCGATCTCCGGCTCCTGCTTGAGGATCTCGGCGATCTGGCCCGGCAGCCGGCGCAGCCCCTCGATGATGCGCTTGCCGTCCTTGACCGACAGGTCGCGGATCCGGCCCAGGTGCAGGGCCAGCAGACCGAAGGCGACCACCGTGTTGGTGAAGCACTTGGTGGAGACGACACAGACCTCGGGCCCGGCGTGCACATAGACCCCGCCGTCCGCCTCGCGGGCGATGGCCGACCCGACGACGTTGATCACGCCCAGCACCCGGGCGCCCTTGCGCTTGAGCTCCTGGACAGCGGCGAGCGCATCGTAGGTCTCGCCGGACTGCGAGACGGCGATGTAGAGCGTGTCCGGGTCGACGACCGCGTTGCGGTAGCGGAACTCGCTGGCGGGCTCGGCGTCGGCGGGGATACGGGCCAGCTCCTCGATCATCTGGGCGCCGATGAGGCCCGCGTGGTACGAGGTGCCGCAGCCGAGGATCTTCACCCGGCGCACGGCGCGTGCCTCGCGCGGGTCCAGGTTGAGGCCGCCGAGGTGAACGGTGGCGAACCGGTCGTCGATGCGTCCGGCCAGCACCCGGTCCACCGCGTCCGCCTGCTCGGCGATCTCCTTGTGCATATAGGTGTCGTGACCGCCCAGGTCGTAGGACTCGGCGGCGTACTCCACCGTCTCGGGCGAGGAGGAGGTGCGGGAGCCCTCGGTGGTGTAGGTGCGGTAGTCGCCGGCCTTGATGGTGGCCATCTCGCCGTCGTCCAGGGTGACGACCTGGCGGGTGTGCGAGACCAGGGCGGCGACGTCCGAGGCGACGAACATCTCGTTCTCGCCGATGCCCAGCACGACGGGCGAGCCGTTGCGGGCCACCACGATGCGGTCGGGGAAGTCGGCGTGCAGCACGGCGATGCCGTAGGTGCCCTCGACATGCCGCAGCGCCTCCTGGACGCGGGTCTCCAGGCGCTCGGCCTGGGCACCGGCGATCAGATGGGCCAGTACCTCGGTGTCGGTGTCGGAGGCGAAGGTGATGCCGTCCGCGGTCAGCTTGGCGCGCAGCTCGGCGGCGTTGTCGATGATGCCGTTGTGGACGACGGCGACCTTCTCGGCCGCGTCGAGGTGCGGGTGCGCGTTGACGTCGTTGGGTACGCCGTGGGTGGCCCAGCGGGTGTGGGCGATGCCGGCGGTGCCGGTGAAACGCTTCGGGATGCGCTCCTCCAGATCGCGGACCCGGCCCTTGGTCTTGGCGGTCTTCAGCCCGCCCGGCTTGCCGCCCGTACCGGCCTGGATGGCGATGCCCGCCGAGTCGTAGCCGCGGTACTCCAGCCGCTGGAGACCCTCCAGCAGGAGCGGGGCGGTGTCGCGCTTACCGATATAACCGACAATTCCGCACATACAGCTGATGCCTGCCTCTCCGTCGTGCTCTGCTGTTTCTTTCTGCTGTTTCTGCTGCTTCCAGCTGCTGTTCTTGCTGCTGTTTCTGCTGCTCTGCTGCTGGCTGCCGCTGTTTCTGCTGCTGTCTCGCCCGTTTGCCTCTGCCGTTTGCCTCTGCCGTTTTCTTTGGCGTTTCCCTCTGGCGTCGGCCGCTGGCGCTGTCGCTGATGGGCCGTGCCGCTTCGTGATCAGCCGTACACGATGCGGCGGAGCTGTCTGAGGGACAGCTGGGGCGGTGCCACGGCGCGATGTGGCAGTTCGGCCTCGATACGTTCGAAGATCTCGGAGTTCGTCAGGCCCTTGGCCTGGAGCTCGCGGTGCCGACGGCGGACGAATTCGGAGGTCGTCTCGTCGAAGTACGACAGGACATCCAGCACCACCCGGGCCGCTTCGCCGCGCTGGAGCGGCGTCGTACGGACCAGGTGGTCGATGAGGTCCTCGTGGACCGGCGTCTGGGCGTCGAGCACCCGTCGATACTGCGGTCTCAACGCCTCGATCGCAAGAAATCTGCCCGATAGCGGGCACCGCGTGGCGAAAACGGCGCGGAAGGGGCGGGAAAAGGTGCTCTCCGATGTCTTCACGGCGCTGGTCGGGGCGGTCATTATGGCGAAGTGTCCTGAACACGGCTTTCGTTGAGAGTGCGCCATCCCGGTGAACAATCGTTCGAAGGGATCCTCTGCGGATCCCGGAGGGATCGCTGATGGGACGACGAATCGGACCGTTACTGGTCCTCTGCGCCTCACTTCTCGCCGCCACCGCCTCGCCCGCCACGCCGGCGACCGCCGCCGGCACCGGTGCGAAGGACGCGGCCACCGCCCGCTCGCCCCGGCCGCTCGACCAGGTGATACCCGCGCCCGCCTCGGTACGGGAGAAAGGCAGGCCGTACGCGATCAACCCGCGGACGGTGATCCGGGTGTACGGCGGGCAGGGCCAGGACCGGCGGAGCAACCACCGGCGCGGGGCCTCGAAAGACGTACGGCAGGTGGCCGAACATCTCGCCGAGCTGCTGCGGCCGGCCACCGGCTACCGGCTGCCCGTCACCACCAGCCCCGGACGCGACGGCATCCAGCTGCGGCTCGGCGGGCACCGGACGCTGGGTGCCGAGGGCTACCGGCTCGATGTGGGGGAGCGCGCCGTCAAGCTCAGCGCACGGGAGCCCGCCGGGCTCTTCCACGGGGTGCAGACCCTCCGGCAGCTGCTGCCCGCCGCCGTCGAGGCCCGCAGCGTGCAACCCGGGCCCTGGCCCATCGCGGGCGGCACCATCACCGACACGCCGCGCTACGCCTACCGGGGCGCCATGCTGGACGTCGCCCGCCACTTCTTCCCCGTCGGAGCGGTCAAGCGCTACATCGACCAGCTCGCCCTCTACAAGGTCAACACTCTCCATCTGCACCTCTCCGACGACCAGGGCTGGCGCATCGCCGTCGACTCCTGGCCCCGGCTGGCCGCATACGGCGGTGGCAGCGAGGTCGGCGGCGGCCCCGGCGGCTACTACACCAAGGCCGACTACCGCGAAATCGTGCGCTACGCCTCGGCGCGGCACCTGACCGTCGTCCCCGAGATCGACATGCCCGGACACACCAACGCGGCACTGGCCTCCTACGCGGAGCTCAACTGCGACGGCGTCGCACCGCCCCGCTACACCGGTATCGAGGTCGGCTTCAGCTCGCTGTGTGTGCCGCTGGAGCGTACGTACGACTTCGTCGACGACGTGCTCCGCGAACTGGCGGCCCTGACGCCCGGTCCCTATCTCCACATCGGCGGGGACGAGGCACACGCCACCAGCCATGAGGACTACGTCACCTTCATGCGGCGCGTGCAGCCCGTCGTCGCCAAGTACGGGAAGAAGGCCATCGGCTGGCACCAGATCACGGCCGCGCCGGACCGCGGCACCGTCGCCCAGTACTGGGGCTACGACCGGACCGGCGCCGAGGAGCGGGCCCGGGTGGCCGAGGCCGCGCGGCGGGGCACCAAGCTGGTGCTCTCCCCGGCCGACCGTGCCTACCTCGACATGAAGTACGACAAGGACACCCCGCTGGGTCTCTCCTGGGCCGGCTACGTGTCCACCCGGCGCTCCTACGACTGGGACCCGGGCGGCTATCTGGAGGGGGTGCCCGAGCGGGCCGTGCTCGGGGTGGAGGCGCCGCTGTGGTCGGAGACCATCGCGACCAGCGCACAGCTCGAGTACCTGGCCTTCCCGCGGCTGCCCGGTGTGGCCGAACTGGGCTGGTCGCCCGCCGCCACCCACAACTGGGACGGCTACCGGAAGCGGCTGGCCCAGCAGGGGCCGCGCTGGGAGCTGATGGGTGTGAACTACTACCGGTCGCCACAGGTGCCCTGGCCCCGGTGAGGTTTCCGGTTGCTGGTGGGTGCTGGCTGGTGCGGGTGGGTGCTGGCTGGTGTGGGTGGGTGCAGCTTGCTGCCGGTGGCGGGTGGCTGCTGCGGGTGGGTGCGGTTGCTGCGTGTGGGTGCCGGTTGCTGTGGGTGGGTGCAGCTTGCTGCCGGTGGGGGCTGGCTGCTGTGGGTGGGTGCGGTTGCTGCCGGTGGCGGGTGGCTGCTGTGGGTAGGTGCCGGCTGCCGCCGGTAGAGGCAGCGTGCTAGAAGCGGTCGAGGATGGCCTTCTTGGCGAGGGCGAACTCGTCGTCCGTGAGCACGCCTGTGCTGTGCAGCTCACCCAGCTCGCGCAGCCGGCGCAGCAGGCCGTCGTGGTCCGCCGTGGCTGGGGAGGGGGCGGGAGCGCTCAACTCCGGGGCCCTCGACCCGGCCCCGGCCTGGGCCCCGGCCTCGGTCCCTGGTGTCCCGGCTGTCTCTGGTGTCCCGGCCGTCGTGTCCGCCGGGGGCCCCGCCAGCGGGTGCGGGAGCCGGGCGACCACCGCGGCGGCCAGCAGCACCGCGCCGCCCGTCTCCCTCGTCTGCCGTACGCCCCACAGCAGCAGGCAGTTGGGATCGTGCTGGGGCTTGAGGGCCGGGTAGGTGCCCCTGGGGCGGAAGCGGAGGCTGCCGTTCTCCCAGCCGAGCGCCGGGATCCACTCCACGCCCTCCAGCTCCTGCAGCAGCAGTCGGCGCGGTCCGGCCGAGGACTTGCTCTGCTCGGCCATCCAGTTCCACTCCAGCTGGATGTGTTCACCGTCGAAGGCGACGGTGCCGTCCGTGCCGGTGGCGGTCAGCGGTACGGGAGGCCCCGGCAGCAGATAGCGGTCGCACGGGGTGTCGGGGACCTCCTCCAGCAGCAGGGCGTTGCGTACCTCCTCGACGAAGTACTCGGCCACGCCCGTGCGGTCCCTCTCCACCGCCAGCTGATACGGGTCCGCGGCGTCCGGCAGCCGTCCGCCGGCCACCTGGGAGAGCGGGTCGGCGCCGTCGCGCAGCCGCAGGCGGAGTCTGCCGCCCTTGCGCCCGCCGGGCTCGTAGGCGATCCCCGCCACCGCGCGCAGCGGCACGGCCACCTCTCCCAGGACCTTGCGCAGTTGGTGTACCTGACGCTCGGTGCCGGGCACGATCCTGACGGTCTCCCCGTCGAAGGTCCATGCCCCGGCCCGCTGGAGGATTTCCGCCATACCCCGATTATTTAGCCTCGGGGTGCGGGGGTCACCCCGCCCGGCCCGCCCCGTCCGGCTCCCGGGGCAGCGGCCTCACGCCCCGTCGCCCACCCCCAACTCCCGGGCCACCAGCATGCGCTGCACCTCGCTGGTGCCCTCGCCGATCTCCAGGATCTTCGCGTCCCGCCACATACGCGCCACCGGATACTCGTTCATGAAGCCGTAGCCACCGTGGATCTGAGTGGCTTCACGGGCGTTGGTGACGGCGATCTCGCTGGAGTACAGCTTGGCCAGCGCCGCCTGCTTCTTGAACGGCTCGCCCGCCAGCAGCCGGGTGGCCGCATCCCGCCAGGCCAGCCGCGCGGTGTGGGCGCGCATCTCCATGTCCGCGATCTTGAACTGGATCGCCTGGTTGGCGCCGATGGGCTTGCCGAAGGCGGTACGGGTGTTGGCGTAGCGCACCGACTCGTCCACACAGCCCTGGGCGAGGCCGGTGGCCAGCGCGGAGATCGCGATCCGGCCCTCGTCCAGAATCCGCAGGAACTGGGCGAAGCCGCGGCCCGGTTCGCCCAGCAGGTTGGCCTTCGGGACGCGGACATCGGCGAAGGACAGCTCATGGGTGTCCGAGGCGTTCCAGCCGACCTTGGAATACGCCGGTGCGACGGTGAACCCGGGGGTGCCGGACGGGACGATGATGGTGGAGATGCGCGGCGCGCCATCGTCCTTCCGCCCGGTGACGGCGGTGACGGTGACCAGCCCCGTTATCTCCGTACCGGAGTTGGTGATGAAGGACTTGGTGCCGTTGATCACCCACTCGCCGGTGTCCTCGTCCAGCACGGCAGTGGTGCGGGTGCCGCCCGCGTCCGAACCGCACTCCGGCTCGGTCAGCCCGAAGGCGCCCAGGATCTCGCCGGTGCACAGCCGCGGCAGCCACTCGCGCTTCTGCTCCTTCGTACCGAAGAGGTACAGCGGCATCGCGCCCAGCGACACCCCCGCTTCCAGCGTGATGGCGACGGAGGAGTCCACCCGGGCCAGCTCCTCCAGGGCGATGCACAGCGCCAGGTAGTCGCCGCCCATTCCGCCGTACTCCTCGGGGAAGGGCAGGCCGAACAGGCCCATGGAGCCCATCTGCCGGACGATTTCGTACGGGAACTCATGCTGTTCGTAGAACTCGCCGATCTTGGGTGCGACCACATCGTGGGCGAACTCCTCGACGGTGCGGCGCAGTTCCTCGTGCTCGGGGGAGAGGCGGTGGTCGAGTGCCATGGTCACTGCTCCTTGGGGGAGGCCGTGCCGGTGAGGGCGCGGACCGTACGGGACGGGCTTGGTCGGCCCAGTTGCTCGGCCATCCAGTGGCTGGTGGCGCTGAGCCGGGCCAGGTCGACTCCCGTTTCGATGCCGAGGCCGTGCAGCATCCAGACGAGGTCTTCGGTGGCGAGGTTTCCGGTGGCGCTCTTGGCGTACGGGCAGCCGCCCAGCCCGCCGGCCGAGGCGTCCACCGTGGCCACCCCGTGCTGAAGCGCCGCGAGGGTGTTGGCGAGGGCCTGGCCGTAGGTGTCGTGGAAGTGCACGGCGAGTACGGGGCGGGCCGGTGGCGTGGAGCCGGGAGGGCGGGGAGCGCTGGGAACGTTGGGAGTGCCAGGAGTGCCGGGAGGGCGGGGAGCGCTGGGAGCGTCGGGAGTGCTGGAAGTACCGGGAGCGTCAGGAGTACGGGGAGTGCTGGAAGCGCCGGTTTCGGCCGTCGTGGGCAGCCCCGCGGTGCCTAGCGCCGTGAGGAGGGCGTGGACATGGCCGGGGGTGGCGACGCCGATGGTGTCGCCCAGGCTCAGCTCGTCGCAGCCCATGCCGGCCAGTGCCTGGCACACCCGGACCACCTGCTCGACGGGGACGGGGCCCTCCCATGGGTCGCCGAAGCACATCGACAGATAGCCGCGCACCCGAAGGCCCTCGTGCTTGGCGCGGGTCACCACGGGCTCGAACATCTCCAGTGCACCGTCGACCGTGCGGTTCAGATTGGCCTTGGCGAACGACTCGGTGGCGCTGGCGAACACAGCCACCTCACGCGCCCCCAGCGTCAGCGCCCGCTCCAGCCCGCGCGCGTTGGGCACCAGCACCGGCAGCCGCACCTCCGCCAGACCGCTCAGCCGCAGAAACAGCTCCTCCGCGTCGGCGAGTTGGGGGACCCACTTGGGGTGCACGAAGCTGGTGGCCTCCACGGTGCTCAGCCCCGCCGCCGCCAGCCGTTCGATGAATTCCGCCTTCACCTCGACCGGGACGATCGCCGACTCGTTCTGCAGTCCGTCCCGCGGGCCCACCTCATGGATCCGCACCCGGGCCGGCAGACTTCCCTCGCCCTCCAGCGGGAAGACCATGGGCAGGTCCGCCGGTGAACCGCCGGGCCGGCCGCCTGGTGTCGTGGGGGTCGTCACGTCCGTCATTCCGCCGCCTCCGTTCCGGCCGCCGGCTCGCCGTCCTCGTACGGGTCCACCACAGCGAGCACCTGGTCCATCGCCACCGTGCTGCCCGCCGTCACCTCCAGCTCGGCCACCCGGCCGGCGTGCGGCGCCGTGATGACGTGTTCCATCTTCATGGCCTCCACCACCAGCAGGCTCTGGCCCGCCGCCACCTCGTCGCCGACGGCGGCCTTGACCACGGTGACGGTGCCGGGCATGGGTGCCGTCAGCGCGTCGGCACCGTGCGCGCTCCCGGCCCGCCGCAGAGCGTCCGCCACCGGATCGTGGCCGCGCACCTGCCAGGCTTCGCCGTCCCGGCCCAGCCACACCCCCGGGGTGTCGCCGTCCATGCACAGGGCGCGGGTGAAGGTGCGGCTCATGCCGTCCCAGTCGAGCCGCACCGTCGGACCGTCGGCCGCCGCGCCCGGCGCCAGCCGCGCCCGCACCGGGGTGGCGCCGTCGACGCTGACCTCCATCTCGCCCGGAGCCGGAGGCCCTTCGGGGCGCCTGCCGTCCGGCGCGGCCGGGCGGACCCGCACCGCCACCGGATCGCGGCCGGGCACCCGCAGATGGTGCACCGTCCAGGCCCGCTGCCCGCCGAGCCGCCACCCGGACGGCACCGAGAACGGGCTGACCCAGCCGGTGGCCCCGCCCCCCGGAGTCGGCCCGGCCTCCGGAGCGGCACCCGGTGTGCCGGTGGGGAGCTGCGCCGTACCGGTGTCCGGGGTGAGCGCCGCCTGCCGCAGCAGTGCTGCCGCGCCGTACACCTCCTGGGGCACGCCGTCGGGCAACAGCCCGGCCGCCGCCCGGTCCACCAGTCCGGTGTCCAGCTCGCCCGAGGCGACCTCGGGGTGGGCCAGCAGAGCGCGCAGGAACGCCGTGTTGGTGTCCACCCCCAGGACCGTCGTCCGCGCCAGCGCCGCCCGCAGCCCACGCAGCGCCGCGGCCCGGTCGGGGCCCCACGCTATGACCTTGGCGAGCATCGGGTCGTACGTCGTGCCCACCTCCGTGCCCTCGATCAGCCCGGAGTCCGTGCGTACCCCCTCGCCCTGCGGTTCCTCCAGCAGCAGCACCCTCCCGGCCGAGGGCAGGAAATCCACGCGGCCGTTCTCGGCACCTGGCGCGAGGCGTGCAGTCTCCGCGCAGATCCGGGCCTCCACCGCGTGCCCGTCCAGGGCGATGTCCTTCTGCGTGAAGGGCAGCGGCTCCCCGGCGGCGACCCGCAACTGCCACTCCACCAGATCGAGCCCGGTGATCAACTCGGTGACCGGGTGTTCCACCTGGAGCCGGGTGTTCATCTCCATGAAGTAGTACGACCCGGAGCCGTCGCCCGGCACGATGAACTCCACCGTCCCCGCGCCCAGATAGCCGCACGAGCGTGCCGCGTTCACCGCCGCCCGGCCCATGGCTTCCCGCGTCGCCGCGTCCAGCAGCGGACTGGGGGCCTCCTCGACGATCTTCTGGTGGCGGCGCTGGAGTGAGCACTCGCGCTCTCCCAGATGCAGCACATTGCCGTGGCCGTCCGCCAGCACCTGGATCTCGATATGCCGGGGCCGGTCGATCCACCGCTCCACCAGCAGCCCGTCGTCGCCGAACGCGCCCCTGGCCTCGCGGCGCGCTGCGGCGATCTCGTCGGGCAGTGCCGCCTCGTCGCGCACCAGCCGCATGCCCTTGCCGCCGCCACCGGCCGACGGCTTGAGCAGCACCGGGAGGCCCGTCTCCCGTGCCGCGACGGCCAGTTCCGCATCGGTCAGCCCGCTGCCCGAGGAGCCCGGAACCACCGGGACGTCCGCCTCACGCACCGTCTCCTTGGCGCGGATCTTGTCGCCCATCAGCTCGATGGCCTCAGCGGACGGCCCGATGAAGGCGAGGCCCGCCTCCGCGCAGCGCCGGGCGAATGCCGCGTTCTCCGCGAGGAATCCGTACCCCGGGTGGACGGCCTGGGCGCCGCTGCGCTGTGCCGCCTCCAGCAGCCGGTCCGCGCTCAGATAGCTGTGGACCGCCGCCGCGGGCCCGATCCGCACAGCGGTGTCGGCCTCCCGCACATGGCGGGCGTCGGCGTCCGCGTCGCTGTGCACCGCGACGGAACGGATTCCGAGCCTCCGCAGTGTGCGGATCACCCGCACCGCGATCTCGCCGCGGTTGGCCACCAGCACCGTGTCGAACATCGGCCCTCTCCTCGCCCTCACGATCCCGTCGCTCCTGGCCCTCTTGCTCCTGGCCCCGACTTCAACGCTCGGCTGTGTCATGTCCCGCCCCCTCACATCCGGAAGACGCCGAAGCGGGGCGCCTCCGGATCGCGCTGCGGCAGGGGGGCGTTGGCGCAGGCGGTCAGCGCCAGCCCCAGCACCTGGCGGGTCTCCAGCGGGTCGATCACCCCGTCGTCCCACAGCCGGGCGGTGGCGTAGTACGCATTGCCCTGGGTCTCGTACTGCGCGCGGACGGGGGCACGGAACTCCTCTTCCTCCTCCGCGCTCCACTCCTCGCCGCGCGCCTCCATCTGGTCCCGTTTGACGGTGGCGAGCACCGAGGCGGCCTGTTCGCCACCCATCACCGAGATCTTGGCGTTCGGCCACATCCACAGAAAGCGGGGGCTGTAGGCCCGGCCGCACATCGAGTAGTTGCCTGCGCCGTAGGAGCCGCCGATCACGACCGTCAGCTTCGGCACCCGGGCGCAGGCCACGGCGGTGACCATCTTGGCGCCGTGCTTGGCGATGCCGCCCGCCTCGTAGTCCTTGCCGACCATGAAGCCCGAGATGTTCTGGAGGAAGAGCAGCGGGATGCCGCGCTGGTCGCACAGCTCGATGAAGTGGGCGCCCTTCTGGGCCGACTCGGAGAAGAGGATGCCGTTGTTGGCCACCACCCCGACCGGGTGGCCGTGGATATGGGCGAACCCGGTGACCAGCGTGGTGCCGTACTCCGCCTTGAACTCCTGGAAGCAGGAGCCGTCCACCAGGCGGGCGATGACCTCGTGCACGTCGTAGGGCGTGCGGGAGTCGGCCGGCACCACGTCGTAGAGCCGCGCGGGGTCCAGGGCCGGCTCCTCCGTGGGGCGCACCGCCCAGGGGAGGGCCGAGGCGGCCGGGGGCGCGGGCAGGGTGGCGACGATATGACGGACGATGCGCAGCGCGTGCGCGTCGTCCTCGGCGAGGTGGTCGGTGACGCCTGAGATCCGGGCGTGCGTCTCACCGCCGCCCAGCTCCTCGGCAGTGACCACCTCGCCGGTCGCGGCCTTCACAAGCGGCGGGCCGCCCAGGAAGATCGTGCCCTGCTCACGCACGATCACCGCCTCGTCGCTCATCGCCGGGACGTAGGCGCCGCCCGCCGTGCAGGAGCCGAGGACGGCGGCGATCTGCGGGACGCCGGAGGCGGACATCCGGGCCTGGTTGTAGAAGATGCGGCCGAAGTGCTCGCGGTCGGGGAAGACCTCGTCCTGCATCGGCAGGAATGCGCCGCCCGAGTCGACCAGATAGAGACACGGCAGCCGGTTCTCCAGGGCGATCTCCTGGGCACGCAGATGCTTCTTGACCGTCATGGGGTAGTAGGTGCCGCCCTTGACCGTGGCGTCGTTGGCGACGATCACCGCCTCACGCCCTGAGACCCGCCCGATGCCGGCGATCACTCCCGCGGCCGGGGCCGCGTCCTCGTACATCCCGTCCGCAGCCAGCGGGGAGAGCTCCAGGAAGGGGGAGCCGGGATCCAGCAGGGCGTCCACCCGCTCGCGCGGCAGCAGCTTGCCGCGTGCGGTGTGCCGCTCCCGGGCCCGGGCGCCGCCGCCCAGCCGGGCACGCGCCAGTTTTTCGCGGAGCTGCCCGGCCAGCTCGCGGTGGGCCCTGCGGTTCTCCGCCGCCGTGTCCGAGCCCGGGTCGAGGGCGCTCCCCAGGCGTGGCGCCGCGGGCCCGTGCCCGCTCACGTCCCGCACTGCTCGCTCGTCCATTCGGCCAGCCCCCTTGCTCGCACGTCACCACCCACAACAAGTCGCGCGCCACGCCACCGCACAGCCGGCGCGGCGCACCACGAGCCGACGCCAGAACCGGACATCGGTTAGCCGTCGTTAACTCGATGCCTCCAGGTTAACGCTCACTAACGCGGCTGTCTAGAATGGTCTGCATGAGCACGAAGACGGCAGGCACAGCCGCACCCAGCCGACGGGAGCAGATCCTGCGGGAGGCAGCTCGGCTCTTCGCCGAGCGTGGTTTCCACGGGGTGGGTGTCGACGAGATAGGAGCCGCCGTCGGTATCAGCGGCCCCGGCCTCTACCGCCACTTCGCGGGCAAGGACGCGATGCTCGCCGAGTTGCTGGTGGGGATCAGCGAGCGGCTCTACGAAGGAGGGCGGCGCAGATCCGAGGAGTCCGCGACGGCGGGCCTGCCTCCGGATGCGGCGCTGGACGCGCTGATCGAGGGGCATATCGACTTCGCGCTGGACGACCGCGAGCTGATCACCCTCCACGACCGTGAGCTGGACCGGCTGCGGGAGGCCGACCGCAAGCAGGTCCGCAAGCTCCAGCGGCAGTACGTCGAGCTGTGGGTCTCCGCCGTCCGTGCGCTGTATCCGGATCTGACCGAGCTGGAGGCCCGGGTCTCGGTGCACACCGTCTTCGGGCTGCTGAACTCGACGCCGCATCTGAGCGGCCCCTCGGTGCTGCCCGACCGGGAGACGACGGCCGCGCTGCTGCACCGCCTGGCACGCGGCGCCCTCTCGGCCGCGGCGCCCGAAGAGCCCGCCGAGTAACCCCCGGGAGTCCGCCGGGCAACACCTGAAAGCCCGCTGGGCAACCAGAGTCGAGGCGGCGGAGGCCGAGGCCGCGGAGGTGTCGCGCTGCCCGGCGGCCAGGGGCTGCCCTGGACAGTCGAGCTGACCGCTCGGTAGCTTTGGCTCCCATAGGCTGAGCAAGCGCTTAGCCATCGCCAAGGTGACGAGGAGGCGTGCTGTGCGCCGCACGGTGTTCAACGAGGACCACGAAGCGTTCCGCCAGACGATCCGCGACTTCATCGCGGCGGAGGTCGTGCCCTACTACCCGCAGTGGGCCGAGCAGGGCTATGTGCCCAAGGAGTTCTACAAGAAGCTCGGCGAACTGGGCGTCTTCGGCATCGAGGTCCCCGAGGAGTACGGCGGCGCGGGTGAGACCAGCTTCAAGTACAACGCCGTGATCACCGAGGAGTGCGCCCGCGCGGGCGTCAGCTTCGGTGGCTCCGGTGTGCACACCGCGCTCTGCCTCCCGTACCTGCTCAAGTACGCCGACGAGGAGCAGAAGAAGCGCTGGCTGCCCGACTTCGTCTCCGGCGAGATGATGACCGCCATCGCCATGACCGAGCCGGGTACCGGCTCCGACCTGGCCGGGATGAAGACCACCGCCAAGCTCTCCGAGGACGGCAGGCACTACATCCTCAACGGCGCCAAGACCTTCATCACCGGCGGCGTCCAGGCCGACCGCGTCCTGGTCTGCGCCCGTACCGCGCCCCCGACTCCTGAGGACCGGCGCGGCGGTATCTCCATCCTCGTGGTGGACGCCAAGAGCGAGGGCTACGCGGTCGGCCGCAAGCTCGACAAGCTCGGGCTGCGTACCTCCGACACCGCCGAACTGTCCTTCACCGACGTCAAGGTGCCCGTGGAGGACCTGCTGGGCGAGGAGGGCAAGGCGTTCTCCTACCTCACGCACAACCTGCCGCAGGAGCGGCTCGGCATCGCCATCGGCGCTTACGCGATGTCCGCGGCTGCCGTGCGCTTCGCCCACCAGTACGTCAAGGAGCGGACGGTCTTCGGCAAGGAGGTGGCCTCCTTCCAGAACACCAAGTTCGTGCTCGCCGACTGCAAGGCGGACGTGGACGCGATGGAGGCCGTCGTGGACCGCGCCCTGGAGGCGCTGGACGCCGGCGAGTTGACGCCCGCGGACGCCGCCTCGGCCAAGCTGTTCACCACCGAGATCGCCGCCCGGGTGATCGACAAGTGCCTGCAGCTGCACGGCGGTTACGGCTACATGCTGGAGTACCCGATCGCCAACCTGTACGCCGACACCCGCGTCTCGCGCATCTACGGCGGCACCAGTGAGGTCATGCGGTCCATCGTCGCGAAGTCCATGGGCCTGTGAGCGAGGCGACCGTGCCGGACCACGGGCCGGTGAGCGGCGGGACCGCGCCGCAGCCCCCCTCGGCAGAATCAGGAACATGAGCCAAGAACTGACGTCCCTGCTCGACCTGCTCGACCTGGAGCGCGTCGAGCAGGACATCTTCCGCGGCAGCAGCCGTCCCGCCGTCGTCCCCCGGGTCTTCGGCGGGCAGGTCGCCGCCCAGGCACTCGTCGCCGCCTGCCGCACCGTTCCCGCCGGGCGGCTGCCGCACTCCCTGCACGCGTACTTCCTGCGCCCCGGCGACCCGGGGGCGCACATCGTCTACACAGTGGACCGGATACGCGACGGGCGGTCCTTCACCACGCGCCGGGTGGTGGCCGTACAG
This sequence comes from Streptomyces sp. 3N207, assembly GCF_052246355.1. Lineage (NCBI taxonomy): Bacteria > Bacillati > Actinomycetota > Actinomycetes > Kitasatosporales > Streptomycetaceae > Streptomyces > Streptomyces sp. 3N207. Next base: position 228,633 of record NZ_JBQQBV010000006.1, read on the forward strand.
CACGGGCAGCCGATCTTCCATCTGTCCGCCTCGTTCCAGGTGTACGAGGAAGGGATGGAGCATCAGGAGCCGATGCCCCAGGCGCCCGACCCGGAGACGCTGCCGACCGCGGAGGAGATCCTGCCGCGCTACCGGGAGCTTTTCGCCGACCCTCAGGTGCCCGAGCGGCTGCTGCGGGCGCGGGCCGCGGTGGATCTGCGGTATGTCGAGGAGCCGCCGTTCGGCAGGGTGGGCAGGCCGGGTGAGCCGCGCTCCCAGGTGTGGTTCCGCACCAACGGGAAGCTGGACGGCGAGCTGGACGACCCGATGCTGCACATCTGTCTGGCGACCTACGTCTCGGACATGACGCTGCTGGACTCCGTGCTGCTCGCGCACGGCAGGGGCGGCTGGGCGGTCGGCGATGTGGTCGGGGCCAGCCTGGACCACGCCATGTGGTTCCACCGTCCGTTCCGCGCGGACGAGTGGCTGCTCTACGACCAGGAGTCCCCCACGGCACAGGGCGGCAGAGGACTCGCCAGGGGGAGGATCTTCACCCGGGACGGCCGGCTGGTCGTCTCCGTCATCCAGGAGGGCGTTGTCCGGGCCCCGCGGGGGGAGCGGCGGTCAGCCGGTCAGCCCCGCAGCGGCGAGCAGGTAGGCCGTCATCGGCTCGTAGAAGCGCGGGTCGACCACGTGGTCGTCCAGGGGCACGGTGACCTCCAGGGTGCCCTCCGCCTCGCCCAGGAAGAGCGCGGGGTCGTTGCAGTCGGCGAACCCGACAGCGGTCAGTCCGTGCTGTGCCGCGCGGCCCGCCCAGCCGTGGTCGGCCACCACCAGGTCGGGCAGCGGCTCTCCGGCCTGCTCCAGAGCGTGCAGCACGCCCGCCATCGGCTCGGGGGAGTGGGTGTGCCACAGGGAGGCGCCCCGCTCGTAGACGGCGACCCCCTGGAACTGCACGATGACGCCCTCGTCCGCGAAGACGTTCAGCGGAGTGCGGACGATGTCGCACCCGGCCGCACGCAGTGCGGCGGCGAGGGTGCCGTGCATGTCGAGCAGCGCCCCCGGGTGACCGGTGGCGAACAGCACCCGGCTGCGCCCCTCGGCCGCCTTGCGCAGCTCGGCGGCTGCCCGGTCGAGCGCAGCCACGGTCAGCTCCGGGTCGATGGTGTCCTGGCCCGTGCGGTAGTCCGGGTCGTCGTTGACGCCGCACCGCTCGGCCATCACCGCCAGCACGTCCTGTTCGTCCGCCCACCGGTCGCCCAGCTCCAGGCCGAGCCAGTAGTGGCGGTCGCCGTTGGCGAGCTTGCGGTAGTGGGACAGGTTGTTCTCCCGCGGCGTGGCGACGTCCCCCGCGATCCGGGTGCGCACCAAGTGGCTGGTCAGCTCGTCACGGGAGGGCGCTTCCGGAAGCGGCAGGGGCAGCGACACGGGCAAGAGAGGCTGTGACATGTAGCCATTGTGGCTTGTGCGGCCGCGGGATGGACGGAGTGTCCAAAAGGCGGCAGTACGCCCCTGCGGACCGTCCAACGGCGGACGAGCCCGTTCCGCCTACGCTCGACGGTATGACCAGCAGCGAAATACATCCCTCCGACAGCGTTCCGACGCCCCGTGGCCCCGTCGACTCCTCCCGGGTGCCCCGTTACGCGGGCCCCGCGACCTTCGCGAGGCTGCCGCGGATCGACGAGACGGGCGGCCGGGCCGACGTCGCCGTGGTGGGCGTCCCGTTCGACACCGGCGTCTCCTACCGCCCCGGCGCCCGCTTCGGCGGGAACGCCGTCCGGGAGGCGTCGCGGCTGCTGCGGCCCTACAACCCGGCGCAGGACGCCGCGCCGTTCGCGCTGGCGCAGGTCGCGGACGCCGGGGACATCGCAGTCAACCCGTTCGACATCAATGAAGCCGTCGAGACGGTGGAGGAGGCGGCCGGCTCCCTGCTGGAGACCGGTGCCCGACTGATGACGCTCGGCGGCGACCACACCATCGCGCTGCCGCTGCTGCGCGCGATGGCCCGTAAGCACGGTCCCGTGGCACTGCTGCACTTCGATGCGCACCTGGATACCTGGGACACCTACTTCGGCGCCGCCTACACCCATGGCACCCCGTTCCGGCGCGCTGTCGAGGAGGGTCTGCTGGACACCTCGGCGCTCTCCCATGTCGGCACCAGGGGGCCGCTGTACGGGAAGCGCGACCTGGACGACGACGCCAAGATGGGCTTCGGCATCGTCACCTCCGCCGATGTGATGCGGCGGGGCGTGGACGAGGTGACCGACCAGCTGCGGCAGCGCATCGGCAACCGTCCGCTCTACGTCTCGGTCGACATCGATGTGCTCGACCCCGCGCACGCGCCGGGTACGGGCACTCCGGAGGCGGGCGGACTCACCTCGCGGGAACTGTTGGAGATCCTGCGCGGCCTGTCCGACTGCAATCTGATCTCTGCCGATCTGGTGGAAGTCGCGCCCGCTTACGACCACGCGGAGATCACTTCTGTCGCCGCCTCGCACACGGCGTACGAGCTGACGACGCTGATGACACGGCAGATCGCGGCAGCTCGCGGCTGACGAGGGGGCTGTTCCGGCGGCCTGGATGAGCGGGTTCCGGCCGTGTTTGGGGACCGTGTCCTTCCGGTGCCCCGTGCGCGTTCTGCCCCTGTCCTGTACCCATGGGGGGAATTGGCCGCGTTCGACATCCCGAACGATGCAGGTCGGGATGGGCTTGACGGTACACGGCAAAACATCCGCTCAGTCACGGAACGCCACTGGTTTAATACGGGACGTTACTAAATTTGATCGGTCGATGTGCATTCCGTGGAAGTTCTCGACAGACTGCACAAGCGATCCCGCGGGAAGACGGCGCGGAGCGATCGCGGAGCTGGCCTCGTGGGGGGTGCCGGCCCGCGCGCACCCAGGGACGCGCCGTCGGTGGCCGGGGCGGCCTCGGAAGAGCCAAGGGCTCACCGGGCCGCCTTCGGTCACCCTCTCCTCCCCGGCCCCCGTCACTCCTCGCCGCCCCCGCCATTTTCCTCTCCCCTTCCGGCGCTCTCCTTCAGCCCCGTGCGCTCTCCTTCTGCCCCCGGTGCGCTCATCCCGCCCCTGGGCACCCCGGGATGAAAATCCGATCCTTTGCTGTTGGGCCTTCCGCAGGGAAGGCCGGGAAGGGCCCGACGCGAAGGGACTGGGGACGTCGTGACGAAGGAGAGTGCGGATGCGCGGGGCTGGGCGCGGCGGCTGGCCGGGTACTGCTGGCGGTACCGACGCGCGGTCGTGCTCGCGCTGGGCGCCTCGCTGGGCGGCATGGCCGTCATGGGCCTCGTTCCGCTGCTGACCAAGATCATCATCGATGACGTGGTCGTCGGCGGGAAGGGCAGCCTGTGGACCTGGATCGGGCTGCTCATCGCCGCCGCTGCCGTCATCTACGTACTGACCTACGCGCGCCGCTACTACGGCGGACGGCTCGCGCTGGACGTCCAGCACGACCTGCGGACCGAGATGTACCGCTCGATCGTGCGGCTGGACGGGCGCAGCCAGGACGAGCTGTCCACCGGGCAGGTCGTCGGGCGCGGCACCAGCGATCTCCAGCTGGTGCAGAGCCTGTTGTTCATGCTGCCCATGATGATCGGCAACGTGCTGCTGTTCCTGGTGGCGCTCGTCGTGATGTTCGTCCTCTCGCCGCTGCTGACCCTGGTGTCGGTGGCCGTCTTCCCGCTGCTGTGGTGGGTCGCCGACCTCAGCCGCAAGCGCCTCTTCCCGGCGACCTGGTACGCGCAGCAGCAGGCCGGTGCGGTCGCCTCCGTGGTGGACGGATCGGTCACCGGCGTCCGCGTGGTGAAAGGGTTCGGTCAGGAAGCGCAGGAGACCGGAAAGCTGCGGACCATCAGCCGGAAGCTGTTCGCCGGGCGGCTGCGCACCGTACGCCTCAACGCGCGCTACACCCCGGCCCTTCAGACAGTGCCCTCCCTCGGGCAGGTCGGCATGCTGGCGCTCGGCGGCTGGATGGCCACCCGCGGGGAGATCACCCTGGGCACCTTCGTCGCCTTCTCCACCTACCTGGCGCAGCTGGTGGGCCCCGTCCGGATGCTGGCCATGATGCTCACCGTAGGACAGCAGGCACGGGCAGGTGTCGAGCGGGTCTACGACCTGATCGACACCGAACCGCAGATGGCCGAGAGCCCGCATGCGCGTGCCCTGCCGAAGTCCGCCGACGCGTCTGTCGAGTTCGAGGACGTCACCTTCGGCTACGCACCGGACAACCCGGTGCTGGACGGCTTCAGCCTGCGCATCGAGCCCGGTGAGACGGTCGCTCTGGTGGGCGCCAGCGGCAGCGGAAAGTCCACCGTCTCCATGCTGCTGCCGCGCTACTACGACGTGACGGGCGGAGCGGTGCGCGTCGGCGGCCAGGACGTACGGGAGCTGACGCTGGACTCCCTGCGCTCCGCCATCGGCCTCGTACCCGAGAACCCGTTCCTGTTCTCCTCCTCCCTCCGGGAGAACATCGCCTACGGCGCACCCGACGCCACCGACGAGGAGATCCGCGCCGCCGCCCGGGCCGCGCAGGCCGACCGCTTCATCCAGGAGCTGCCCGACGGCTACGAGACCGCCGTCGGCGAGCAGGGACTGACCCTCTCCGGCGGTCAGCGGCAGCGCATCGCGCTCGCCCGCGCCCTGCTGACCGACCCGCGGCTGCTGCTCCTGGACGACGCCACCTCGGCCGTGGACGCCCGCGTGGAACACGAGATACACGAGGCGCTGCGCGAGGTCATGGCGGGCCGCACCACGCTGCTGATCGCCCACCGGCAGTCCACCCTCGCGCTGGCCGACCGCATCGCGGTGCTGGAAGGCGGGCGGCTGGCCGACATCGGCACCCACGAGGAGCTGACCGAGCGCTGCGCCCTCTACCGACGGCTGCTCACCGACCCGGACGAACTCGGCGACGTGGAGCGCGACCCCGCCGGTATGGCGGTGCACGACGCACACGACACCATCGACGGGGTGACCCCCGAACTGTGGGTGCGCGAGCAGGAGCCGGCAGCGGACGGTGCGGCCTCGGCGGGCAGCACCGGCACCGCCGCCGCGCAGGCCGGACGGCCCGGCACCTTCGGAGCCGAACTCGCGGGGCTGCCCGGCAGCCCCGAACTGCTCGCCAGAGTGGCCGCGCTGCCGCCCGCCGACGACACCCCGGACGTGGACGAAGAGCGCGCCGAGCGGCGGGAGGACTCCTACGGGCTGCGCCGCCTGCTGCGCGGTTTTGGAGCCGCTCTGCTGGTCGCCCTGGTCTTCGCCGCGCTGGACGCCGGGTTCGGGCTGCTGCTGCCCGTGCTGATCCGGCACGGCATCGACGACGGCGTGGAGAAGGGCGCGCTGGGCGCCGTCTGGTTCGCCTCCGGACTGGCGCTGGCCGTGGTCGTCGCCCAGTGGGCCGCACAGGTCGGCTCACTGCTGCTGACCGGACGCACCGGAGAGCGGGTGCTGTACGCCCTGCGGGTGAAGATTTTCGCGCAGTTGCAGCGGCTCGGACTCGACTACTACGAACGGCACTTGGCGGGTGCCGTGATGACCCGTATGACGACCGACGTGGACGCGCTGTCCACGTTCCTGCAGACCGGCCTCGTCACCGCCGTCGTCTCGCTCTTCACCTTCCTCGGCATCCTCGGCGCGCTGCTGGTGCTCGACCTACAGCTGGCCCTGGTCGTCTTCGCGACGCTGCCGCTGCTGGTCGTCGGGACGGTCTTCTTCCGCAGGCAGAGCGTCAAGGCGTACGAACTGGCCCGCGAGCGGGTGAGCGTGGTCAACGCGGACCTTCAGGAGTCGGTGGCCGGGCTGCGGATGGTGCAGGCGTTCCGGGGAGAGGAGCGCGGCGCCGAGCAGTTCGAGCGGCGCAGCGACGGCTACCGCCGGGCGCGGGTGCGCGGCCAGTGGCTGATATCCGTCTACTTCCCCTTCGTTCAGCTCCTCGCTTCCGTGGCAACCGCAGCGGTGCTGGTCGTCGGCGCGGGACGGATCGAGAACAACACACTGACGGCGGGCGCGCTGGTGGCCTACCTGCTCTACATCGAGCTGTTCTTCGCACCGGTACAGCAGCTCTCACAGGTCTTCGACGGATACCAGCAGGCGGCCGTCTCGCTGCGCCGCATCCAGGAGCTGCTGCGCGAGGAGAGCAGCACGCCCCCGGCGGCGTCTCCGCGCGAATTGACGGCACTGCGCGGCCGGATCGAGTTCCAGGACGTGCACTTCCGCTACGCCACCGCCGACCCGGCCGGTGCGCAGGAGAGCGAGGAGGCGCTCTCGGGCGTCCGGCTGACCATTCCGGCCGGGCAGACCGTCGCCTTCGTGGGGGAGACCGGCGCGGGCAAGTCCACCCTGGTCAAGCTCGTCGCCCGGTTCTACGACCCGAGCGGGGGCGCCGTCCTGGTCGACGGCCACGATCTGCGCGACATCGACCTGACGGGCTATCGGCACCGGCTCGGGGTGGTGCCCCAGGAGCCCTACCTCTTCCCGGGCACCGTGCGGGACGCCATCGCCTACGGCCGGATGGACGCGACGGACGCCGAAGTGGAGGCGGCGGCACGGGCGGTCGGCGCACACGACATGATCGCCTCCCTGTCGGGCGGCTATCTGCACGAGGTGGACGAGCGGGGCCGCAATCTGTCCGCCGGACAGCGGCAGTTGATCGCGCTGGCCAGGGCCGAACTGGTGGACCCGGCGATCCTGCTGCTGGACGAGGCGACGGCGGCGCTCGACCTGGCGACCGAGTCGCTGGTCAACCAGGCCACCGACCAACTGGCCGGGTCCCGCACCACGCTGGTGGTGGCGCACCGGCTGACGACTGCCGCGCGCGCCGACCGGGTGGTCGTCCTCGACCACGGGCGCATCGTCGAGGACGGCACGCACGAGGAGCTGGTGGCACGCGGCGGACGCTACGCGGAGCTGTGGCGCACCTTCGCGGGCGAGCCCGCCACGGGGGGCCCGGAGCACGCGCTGGCCCCGTGATCGGCGGCGCCCAGGGCTTGTCCGACGGATTCTGTCCTGCCCTCCCCTGTTCTGGGACGGAGGTGCCCCTGCCCGCCGCCCGCAGACTGCGGCTACGTCGTGGCTGGGCGCGCAGTTCCCCGCGCCCCTTCGGGGCGCACGTCTCCTCCTGCGCTCGCCAGGCAGCAGGTCCCGTCGGACAAGCGGTATGCGCTGTTGCGCCTCAGCTGCCGCAGAGGCCGACCACATATTCGTCCACTGTCTGCACCTCGCCGTAGGGCAACGGTTCCTCACCTGCGCGCCAGTGGATGGCGGAAATCTCGTCGGTCGGGGTGAAGGGCAGCACTTCGGCCAGCTTGCCGGTGTAGACGGCGCCGTAGAGCACCCGTTGCTCAGGTCCCAGAGCGGTGCGCGCGAAGCCGACGAAGCGCAGTGCTCTCGGGTCGACCAGCTGGCAGGTCTCCTCGCGCAGTTCGCGTGCTGCCGCCTGGCGCGGGCTCTCGCCCTCCTCGATGCCGCCGCCGGGCAGCTCCCAGCAGGCGCGGTCGCGCACATGGACCATCAGCAGCCGGTCCGCGTGCCGCACGGCCAGCAGGACATAGCCCACGGGCGCGTCGGGGAAGCGGGCGTCCTCCTCTTCGCGGTGGAAGGAGAGCAGCCGCATCCCGCGCGGGCCCGTGGCCAGCGGGGCGGGCGTCGGCGGGGTGGCGGGATCAGTCATGACGGCAGCGTAGACCCGGCCACCGACAGTGCTGCCGACACCGCTGAGCGGTGTGCGCTCCTCCGTATTCCGTACGCGTGGCGGTTGCCAGGGTCTGGCGGAGCCGGTCCCGCGCCGATAGGTTCTCGACGACTTTTGGCGCAGTAAGGGGAGGGTGAATGCGTAAAACGCTCAGATGGCTGCTCTCTTTGGTGGTGCTCATAGGCACCTTCAGCGTGGGCAGTGCCACGGCGGGGGCCGCCACCGCGGCCGGTACCGCAGCCGATACGGATATCAAGGACCGCATCCTCGCGGTGCCCGGGATGAGCCTCATCGAGGAGAAGCCGGTCGACGGGTACCGCTTCTTCCTGCTCAATTACGAACAGCCGGTGGACCATCGGCGCCCCGGCAAGGGCACCTTCAAGCAGCGCATTTCCATCCTGCACAAGGACACCAACCGTCCTACCGTCTTCTTCACCAGCGGCTACGACCTCAACACCAAACCCAGCCGCAGTGAGCCGACGCAGCTGACGGACGGCAACCAGGTCTCCATGGAGTACCGCTTCTTCACCCCCTCCCGGCCGCAGCCTGCCGACTGGTCGAAGCTGACCATCTGGCAGGCCGCCAGCGACCAGCACCGCATCCATAAGGCGCTCAAGCAGATCTACAACAAGAACTGGATCGCGACCGGCGGCAGCAAGGGCGGAATGACGGCGACCTACTACCGCCGCTTCTACCCGAACGACATGGACGGCACCGTCCCCTACGTCGCCCCGAACGACGCCCGCAACGACGAGGACTCCGCGTACTACAAGTTCTTCAAGAACGTGGGCTCCAAAGAGTGCCGCGACCTGCTGAACGGCGCGCAGCACGAGATCTTCGAGCGGCGCGGCGAGATGGTTTCCCGCATCAAGGCGTGGGCCAAGGAGAACGACTACACCTTCGAACTGGCCGGCAGTGCCGACAAGGCGTTCGAGCTGGTCGGGCAGGACCTCGTCTGGGGCTTCTGGCAGTACCACCTGGAGAGCGAGTGCGACAAGGTGCCCGCCACCGACGCCTCCACGGACGCGCTCTACAAGTGGGCGAACGAGATCGGCGGCTGGGAGGCCGGCACCGACCAGGGCATGCTGCCGTACACCCCGTACTACTACCAGGCGGGCACCCAGATGGGATCGCCCGACTACGAGGAGCCGCTCCTCGACGACGTGCGCAAGTACCCGGGCCTGAACGTGCCGCGCACCTACGTGCCGCGCAACATCCCGATGGAGTTCAACAAGCACGACAAGGCGATGCGTGACATCGACCGCTGGGTGCGCAACAGCTCCTCGCAGATGCTCTACGTCTACGGCGAGAACGACCCCTGGGGCGCCGAGCCGTTCCGTCCCGGCAAGCACACCAAGGACACCGCCGTCTACACGGCACCCGGGCAGCACCACGGAGCGAAGATCGCCACGCTCAAGGAGGACGACCGGGCAGCCGCCACCCGCATGGTGATGAAGTTCGCCGGCCTCAAGGTCGACCCGGACAAGAAGCCCAAGCGGCTGACGGCCTACGACAAGCAGCTGGACAAGCCGCAGAAGAACGCGCTGCAGCTCCGTCCCTGACGGTCCACGCCCACGTGGCCGTGTGACGGCCCGCGTGCGCCAGGACAACTAGGCCGCGTCGGCCAGCAGGCCCAGCAGATGCTCACGGACCTGTGGCAGCAGCGCGGGCAGCTCACGGACCTCGGGGTACCAGCGCTTCTCGTACTCCCAGCACAGCCACTCGACGCCCGTCCCCTCCCCGGGGGCGGGCGTCTCGGCGTCCGTTGCACGGGTGAGCAGTTCCGCGACGTCCGTGAGGGGCAGTACGCCCTCGCCGGGCGGCAGCGGGGTGGTGTCCTCCCGGGAGGCGATGTCCTTCACCTGTACGTAGCCCAGATACGGGCCGAGCAGCCGGTACGTCTCCTCCGGGTCCTCACCGCCGCGCCAGGTGTGCATCACGTCCCACAGGGCGCCCGCGCCCGGGTGGTCCACCTCGCGCAGCACACGCGCCGCATCGGCGCCGGTGCTGTGCGAGTCGTGCGTCTCCAGCAGCACCCGCACGCCCAGGTCGGCCGCGATCACAGCAGCCTCCCTCAGCCGCCGTACGGCTGTCGTGTCGCCCTCCGCGAGGTCCGGGCCGCCGCCCGGGAAGACCCGGGCGTACGGTGCGCCCAGGTCGTGTGCCAGCTCCAACAGTGCGCGCACTTCGCCCAGTACGGGAGCGTCGTCGCCGCTCTCGGCCATCCGCGGGTATCCGGCCACGCTCAGCAGTGCAATGTCCGCCTCGGCGAACTGCTGCACCACCCGTTGCCGCTCACTCCGGTCGAGTCCGGGGTGCACCGGTTCCTCCGGGTGGCCGCGCAGTTCGACCCCGTGGAAGCCCGAGCGGGCGGCCAGGCGCAGCACCTCGGGGACGGGCATGCCGGGGACGCCGAGAGTGGAGAACGCGAGTCGCATGCGCTCACCCGATCAGATGCCCCTCCGTCCGGCAAGGTGCCGACAGCACGTGTCGGCCACACCGGGCTGCCGGCGCGAGCGCTCAATCTCCGGCGCGCGGCGGCGCCGTGGAGGCGCGGACCACCAGTTCGTGGCCCACGGCCGTCACCCCGCCCGGCGGAGGCGGCAGGGTGCCCAGTGCGAGCCGTCCGGCGCGGGCGCCCGCCTCGTGCAGCGGCAGCCGTACGGTGGTCAGTGAGGGGGAGGCATCGGCGCTGAAGGGCAGGTCGTCGAAGCCCGCCACCGACACGTCCTGGGGCACCCGCAGCCCCATCTCGCGAAGTGCCGCACAGACGCCGAGCGCGACGGTGTCGTTGGCGGCCAGTACGGCGGTCGTCCCGGGTGCTCTGTGCAGCAGTTCGCGGGCGCCCTGGTAGCCGCAGGAGCGGTCGTAGCCGCCGCCGTGAACGGTCAGCCGCTCGGCCTGCCCTGCGTCGAGGCCGCCGTGCGCGGCCAGCGCGGCGCGGTGGCCCTCCAGCCGGTGCCGGGTGGTGGTGCGCTCGGCCGGGCCCGCGACATAGCCGATGTGCCGGTGGCCCAGCGTCAGCAGATGCGCGGTCAGCGCCTGTGCTCCGCCGCGGTTGTCGAAGGCGACTGTCAGTACGGTGCCGCATGCGCCCTGCGCGGGTTCAGGGGCGCTGTGCGGGGCGCGCTGCGAGGTGCCGGGCCCGGCTGCCTGTTCCGTCCCCGTCCCCTCCAGCGGCGGCCTGCCGCACAGCACGATCCGGGTGCCGCCCGCGGCCAGCCGGCGCAGCCGGGCGGCCAGTGCGGCACTGTGCTCCGGGTCCTCCACAGCGCCGCCGGTCAGCACGATCGCTGCGGCGCGCTGGCGTTGCAGCAGCGTGAGGTAGGTGAGCTCCCGCTCGGGCGAGCCGCCCGTGTTGCAGACCACAGCGAGCTTCTGCGGGAGCGGTCCGCCCTGCCCGCCCTCCGGTTCGCCGTGTGCAGCGCCCTGCCGGCCCTCCAGTGCGCCCTGTACGGCGCCGGCGATGATGCCGAAGAACGGGTCTGCGATGTCGTTGACGAGGATGCCCAGCAGGTCGGAGCTGGCGGCGGCCAGCGCGCTGGCGGGGCCGTTGACCACGTACTCCAGCTCGTCCACTGCACGCAGTACGCGGTTCCTGGTGGCGTCGGCGACCGGATAGTTGCTGTTCAGCACGCGGGAGACGGTCGCAGACGAGACGCCCGCGCGTGCGGCGACGTCCGCCAGGGTCACTGCCATCCGTTCCTCCGCCTCGTCCCGATCGAGGACATGTTCCCACGGGCGCCGGTGCCGCCGCACCGGGTGTCATGTCCCTTGTGCGAGCTTTCCCCTGCGTCTACGGTGAGCGGCAGAAAGCGCTTACTGCGCGCCGCTACCCCGCTAACCACCCGCGACAGCAGGGAGACGAGCACACGTGTCACGCAGGACAGTCCGGATCGCCATGAACGGCGTCACCGGCCGGATGGGACACCGCCAGCACCTCGTACGCTCCGTCCTCGCGCTGCGCGAGGAGGGCGGCATCGACCTCGGCGGCGGCGAGACGCTGTGGCCCGAACCGGTCCTGGTGGGCCGCAGGGAGCACGCGCTGCGCGCCCTGGCGCACCAGTACGGGCTGGACCCGGAGGCTGTCTCCACCGACCTGGACGCGGTGCTGGCCGACGACAGCATCGACATCTACTTCGACGCACAGGTCACTTCGGCGCGCCAGGAAGCCCTCAAGAAGGCCATCGCGGCCGGCAAGCACATCTACGCGGAGAAGCCCACCGCCACCTCGCTGGACGGCGCCCTGGAGCTGGCCAGGGCGGCGTCCCGGGCGGGGATCAAACACGGCGTCGTCCAGGACAAGCTCTTCCTGCCCGGGCTGCGCAAGCTGGCACGGCTGGCCGAGAGCGGCTTCTTCGGCCGGGTGCTGTCGGTGCGGGGCGAGTTCGGCTACTGGGTGTTCGAGGGCGACTGGCAGAGCGCCCAGCGCCCCTCCTGGAACTACCGCGCGGAGGACGGCGGCGGCATCGTCAGCGACATGTTCCCGCACTGGGAGTATGTGCTGCACAACCTCTTCGGCCGCGTCACCTCCGTCCAGGCGCATGCCACCACCCACATCCCGCGCCGCTGGGACGAGCGGGGAGAGCCGTACGAGGCGACGGCGGACGACGCCGCGTACGGCATCTTCACCCTGGAGGGCGGTGCCGTCGCACAGATCAACTCCTCCTGGGCGGTACGGGTGCACCGGGACGAGCTGGTCGAGTTCCAGGTGGACGGCACCGAGGGCTCGGCCGTCGCCGGGCTGCGCGGCTGCCGCTACCAGCACCGGGCAGGCACCCCGAAACCGGTGTGGAACCCCGACCTGCCCGCCACCGAGCGCTTCCGCGACCAGTGGCAGGAGGTGCCCGACAACGACGGCGACGAGGACACCAACGGCTTCAAGGCGCAGTGGGAGCTGTTCCTGCGCCACGTCGCGGACCAGGGCGCGGCCGGGCCCTACCCGTGGGACCTGCTCGCGGGTGCGCGCGGGGTGCAGCTGGCCGAACTCGCCCTCAAGTCGTCGGCCGAGGGCCGCCGCTGCGAGGTACCGGAGCTGGCGCTGTGATCCGGCTGCCGGACCTCGCCACCGGGGGCATCCGCGCCTACGAGCCGCGCCGAACGCCCGCAGAGGCCGTACGCAGCCACCACGGCAGCGGCGCCCGCAGCACGGCGGGGAGAGTGCCGCTCGCCTCGCGTACCGTCTTCGCCGCCGCGCATGTGGTGGCCGACCCGCTGGCCGACACCTCGCCCTACGGTCCGGCAGCGCTCGACTGGGAGGCCACGCTCGCCTTCCGCCGCCATCTGTGGGAGCACGGGCTGGGCGTGGCCGAGGCGATGGACACCGCACAGCGCGGCATGGGCCTGGACTGGGCGGGTGCGGCCGAGCTGATCCGGCGTTCGGCCGCCGAGGCGAAGGCGGCCGGCGGCCGGCTCGCCTGCGGCGTGGGCACCGACCAGCTGAGCCCGCGCGGAGCGGGCCCGGCGCCGGATCGGGAGAAGGCGCTGGCTGCGATCACCGCCGCCTACGAGGAGCAGCTGGCGCTCACCGAGGACACCGGTGCGCAGGCCATCCTGATGGCCTCCCGGGCGCTGGCCGCTGTCGCGCGCGGTCCCGAGGACTACGAGCGCGTTTACGGCACCCTGTTGCGGCAGGCGAGCCGCCCTGTCGTGCTGCACTGGCTGGGCCCCATGTTCGACCCCGCACTGGAGGGCTACTGGGGCAGCGGCGAGCTGGACGAGGCCACCGACACCTTCCTGCGCATCATCGCGGCGCATCCCGAACGCGTGGACGGGGTGAAGGTCTCGCTGCTCGACGCCGACCGTGAAGTGGCACTGCGGCGGCGGCTTCCGCAGAACGTCACCTGCTATACCGGTGACGACTTCAACTACCCCCAGCTGATCCAGGGCGACGAGGCGGGCCACAGCGACGCACTGCTGGGCGTCTTCGATCCACTTGCCCCGCTCGCCGCGCACGCCGTACGGCTGCTGGATTCCGGAGACACCGCTGAGTTCCGGGCGGTGCTCGACCCGACCGTCCCTCTGGCGCGCCACCTCTTCCAGCAGCCCACCCGCTATTACAAGACCGGTGTGGTGCTGCTCGCCTGGCTGGCCGGACACCAGGGGCACTTCACCATGGTCGGCGGACTCCAGTCGGCCCGCTCCCTGCCGCACCTGGCACGCGCCTATGAACTCGCCGACTCCCTGGGCCTCTTCCCCGACCCGGAGCGTGCCGAGCACCGGATGAAACAGCTGCTCGCCGTCCAGGGAGTGGCCCAGTGAGCCCCCGACAGCCTGGGCAGGGCCTGGCCAGGTTCTCGGTCAACCAGGAGACGGTCCGCCAGCTGTCCCTGCCGCAACTGGCCCGGCAGACGGCCGAACTGGGTATCGGGGGCGTCGGACTGTGGCGCGATCCGGTGCGCGCTTACGGAGCGGCTGCCGCAGCCCGCCTCATGCGCCAGCACGGACTGGCCGTCACCTCGCTCTGCCGGGGCGGCTTCTTCACGGCACGGGAGGCGAAGGCGCGCCGTGCCGCGCTGGACGACAACCGGGCAGCCCTCGACGAGGCGGCCGAGCTGGGCACCGGTGTCCTGGTGCTCGTCTCGGGCGGCCTGCAGGACGGTGAGCGGGATCTGGCGGCGGCCCGCGAACGGATCGCCGACGCGCTTGCGGAACTCGCCCCCTACGCGCGGGAGCGCGGCGTACGGATGGCGCTCGAGCCGCTGCACCCGATGTACGCCTCCGACCGGTGCGTGGTCTCCACGCTCGGCCAGGCCCTCGAACTCGCCGAAGGGTTCCCCGCCGACGAGGTGGGGGTGGTGGTGGACACCTACCACCTGTGGTGGGACGAGCGGGTGCCGCAGCAGATCGCGCGGGCGGGCGAGCAGGGCCGGATCGCCCTGTTCCAGCTCGCCGACTGGGTCACGCCGCTGCCCGAGGGCGTACTGCTGGGCCGGGGCCAGTTGGGGGACGGCGCGGTCGACCTGCGGGCCTTCCGCACATGGACGGAGGCGGCCGGCTACCGGGGCCCCGTCGAGGTGGAGATCTTCAACCCGGCACTGTGGGAGCGGGACGGCGCCGAGGTGCTACGGGAGACCGCGGCGAGGTACCTCCAGCACGTCCTGTAGCGCCGCGCGCCGAGCTGCCTCAAGGGACGCGAAAAAAGTCACCACTGTTGGGCAACCCTTTCGCTCAATGGTGGGTCAAACCTGTGTCGGCGCTCCCTGGGGGGAAGAAAGCGGGAGCCCGAGGGGGGATACGAAGGGCCCGGTCCACGGACCGGGCCCTTCGAAGCTTTTGCAGCACAGCGGGTTTTCGCAGCACTGCTGCGCTCAGAACGGCACTCCGCAGCGCAGCACGACGTTGGCGTACGGTCTGGCCTCACCGGTACGCACCACCAGTCTGGCCTGCCGGGTCAGCGCCTTCAGATCCTCGTGCGGCACCAGTTCCAGTCCGGGGAAGTGACCGTCCAGCAGCGCGGCGCAATCCGGATTGGCCCGGCCCACCTCTGCTGCGGCGACCGCGCCCTCGACCTCGAGCTCCTCCAGGAGTCCGGTGAGCACCTCGGCGAAGGAGGGCACTCCGGTGCGGAAGGCGAGGTCCACCACTGTCGGCCCCTCCGGGATGGGGAGCCCGACATCGCACACCACGACCAGGTCGGTGTGCCCGAGTTGTGCCAGGGCGCCGCTGAGATGGCGGTTGAGTATCCCGGACTTCTTCATTCGGCTCTCTCCTGGCCGTCGGCCGCTCTCTCCTGCCCGGCGGCTCGGAGCTCCTCCGCGCTGGGGTAGGACTCCTGCGCGCCCGGGCGGGTGACCGCGAGGGCGCCGACGCGTACTGCGTAGCGCACGGCCTCCTCCAGCCCGTCACCGCGGCCCAGCCGCCAGCCGAGCGCACCGGTGAAGGCGTCGCCCGCTCCGGTGGTGTCCACGGCGCGTACCCGCGGACTGGGTACGCGCACCGTGCCGATCCCGTCCGTGGCCTCGGTGCCCACTCCGGGCCCGGCCACCAGCGCACCCTCGGCTCCCAGGGTGACCACGACGCTGCGCGGGCCCAGTGCGAGAAGCGCGGTCGCCCACTCCTCAGGATCGGCACTCAGCGACTGCCCGTCGTCCAACAGCAGCCGCGCTTCGTGCTCGTTGACGACGAGCGGGTCGCACAGGGCCAGTACGTCCTCGGGCAGGCGGGCGGGGGGCGAGGGGTTGAGCACCAGCCGGGCACCGTGCTCCCCGGCCGACCGTGCCGCCGCGGCGACCGTCTCCAGGGGGATCTCCAACTGGAGGGAGACAACGGCAGCAGCCTCGAAGAGGTCCCGTGCCGCCGCCACATCGTCCGGCGTGAGCCGGGCGTTGGCACCGGGGGAGACGACGATGCTGTTGTCACCGGCAGCATCGACGGTGATGAGAGCGACGCCGGTCGGTGCGCCCTTGCCCTCTTCCGCGTCCTGTGCGGCGCCGTCCTTGCCCACCGTGCCGGGGGTGTCGGTCGTACCGACGAGGAGCCCCGCCGACGCGGCGCCCGCCGCACGCTGTGCCTCGGCCAGCATCCGGCCGTACGCGTCGTCGCCGACGCGCGCCAGCAGCGTGGTGCGGGCGCCGAGCCGGGCGGCTGCCGCCGCCTGGTTCGCGCCTTTGCCGCCCGGGTGGATCGCCAGATCCGACCCGAGCACCGTCTCGCCGGGGCCCGGTCGGCGGTCGAGACCGATGACCAGGTCGGCGTTGGCGGAACCTACGACCAGCAGGTCGTATCCGTGCATCCGGGGTGCTCCTTCTCGTCCCGTGCGGGCAGGGCGGCCCACCCGGGTTCCCGCGCGGGCAGCCCTGCCCGCGACGGGTCGTTCAGCCTGTCGTCCGTGCGGCTCCCGGTCAGGAGAACCGGTCGACGTTCTTCTTGGTGACGACCTTCACCGGGACCTTGATCTGCTTGTCGACGGTGGAACCGTCCACGACACGCATGGCGTTGCGTACGGCCATCTTGCCGAGCTCGGCCGGCTGCTGGGCGACGGTCGCGTTGATGGTGCCCTTCTTGATGGCCTTCATCGCGTCCGGAGTGCCGTCGAAGCCGACGATCTTGACGCTCTTGCCGGCCTTGGAGCCGAGCGCCTTGACCGCGCCGAGCGCCATCTCGTCGTTCTCCGCGAAGACCGCGTCGATCTCCGGGTGCGACTGCATCGCGTTGGTGGTCACGTCCAGGCCCTTGGTCCGCTGGAATTCCGCGGGCTGCTTGGTGACGACCTTGATGCCGGGGTACTTCTTGAGGCCCTCGGTGAAGCCCTTGCCACGCTCGCGGGAGGCGGAGGTGCCGGTCTGCCCCTGAAGGTGGAGGACTTCACCCTTGCCGCCGAGCTGGTCGGCGATCTCCTTGGCAGCCTGCTTGCCGCCCGCGACGTTGTCGGAGGCGACCGTTGCCTTCACATCGGCCTTGTTGACGCTGCGGTCGGCGGCGATGACCGGGATGTCCGCATTGTTCGCGGCCTTGACGGAGGGGGCCGCGGCATCGGAGTCGACAGGGTTGATAATGATCGACTTCACCTGCTGCGAGGTGAAGTTCTGCACCTGGTTCGCCTGCTGGGAAGCGTCGTCCGAGGCGTTCTGGACGCTGATTTCCGCGCCCTGCGCCTTGGCCTCCTCCTCGGCGCCCTTCTTCATCTCGACCATGAAGGGCTGGTTGAGCGCGGATATGGCAAAGCCGATCTTGGGCTTGTCCTTACCGCCGCTCGAACCGTTGCCGGAACCGCAGGCCGTTGCCGTCAGTGCGACTGCCGTTGCCACGATGACGACAGACGTGTTCGTTCTCTTGCTCATTGCTGCATTCCTTGCAGTCGGTGGATGAACTACGCGAGCTCCCCCGTCGCGCAAAGATCACGCGCGGCGACGCAGTGTATCGAGGAGCACTGCAAGCGCAATAACTACCCCAATGACCACCTGCTGCCAGAAAGCGGAAACATCGAGAAGGTTGAGCCCATTGCGCAGAACAGCGAGGATAAGCGCGCCGATCAGCGTTCCGGAAGCCTTGCCGACACCTCCCGCAAGACTGGCCCCGCCAATCACGACGGCGGCAATCGCGTCCAGTTCGTAACCATTGGCAGCCGTCGGTTGTGCGGAGGCGAGCCGGGAGGCCAGGACGATTCCGGCGATGGCGGCGAAGGTGCCCACCAGGGTGTAGATCACCAGCTTCTGGCGACGGACCCGGATACCGGACAGGTGCGCGGCTTCCTCGTTGCCGCCGATCGCGTACATCGACCGGCCGCTGTAGGTGCGGTTGAGTATCAGCGCCGCCAGCAGGCCCATCACGATCATCACGATGACCGGCACAGGCAGCCACTCGCCGATCGTCTTGCCGATCCAGGAGAGGGAGTCGGGCAGCAGCACCGGGTTGCCCTCGGAGACGACCTGCGCCAGACCGCGCGCCGCCGAGAGCATCGCCAGGGTCGCGATGAACGGCGGCAGCTTGCCGTAGGAGATCAGCACACCGTTCAACAGCCCGCATGCGGTGCCGGAGAGGATGGCGAGGGCGACGCCCAGATAGACCGGCATGCCCTGAGTTGTGGTGAACCAGCCGAGCATCACCCCGGAGAAGGCCGCCACCGAGCCGACCGACAGGTCGATTCCGCCGGAGACGATGGCGAAGGTGACGCCGAAGGCGAGGATCGCCGTCACGGCCGCCTGCACGCCGACGTTCAGCAGGTTCGTCGTGGTGAAGAAGTCGCCCGACATGATCGCCAGCAGCACGATCAGGACGATGAGCGCACTCAGCGCACCGTTGTCCAGCAGAACGCGGCGTACGAGGTTCGGCGGCCCGCTGCCGCCGGGGCGCTTGTCCAGGCGGTGACCCGGCTGCGTGTCAATGGCCACGGGGAGAATCCTCCATCTCGCTCGTTCCTGGCGCGGAGGTGCCGACGGCCAGGGCCATGACGGCGTCCTGGGTCGCTTCCCGCGCGGTCAGTTCACCGGCGATCCGGCCCTGGGACATCACCAGGATCCGATCGCTCATGCCCAGCACCTCGGGGAGGTCGCTGGAGATCATCAACACCGCGTGGCCGGAGGCCGTCAGCTCGTTGATGAGCTGGTAGATCTCGACCTTGGCGCCCACGTCGATGCCGCGGGTGGGCTCATCGAGGATCAACACGCGGCTGTTGGCGAGCAGCCACTTGCCGATCACGACCTTCTGCTGGTTGCCACCGGAGAGAGTGCGTACGTGCTGGTCGAGTCCGGCCATCCGGACGCCGAGCCGGTCGGCGATCCGGGAGGCCGCCTTGCGCTGCCCGGCGCGGTTGACCAGTCCCGCTGTGCTCGCCTCGCGCAGGGTGACCAGGCCCAGGTTCTCGGAGACCGAGGCGTCCGGCAGCAGGCCCTGCCCCTTGCGGTCCTCGGGGACCAGCCCGAGCCCCGCCGCATGCGAGGCCCACACATCGCCGCCGCGCAGCTGCTTGCCCGCCACCTCGACGCGGCCGGCGTCGTAGCCGTCGGCGCCGAAGACCGCGCGGACCACCTCGGTACGGCCCGCGCCGACCAGCCCGGCGATGCCGACGACCTCACCGGCGCGCACCTCGAAGCTGATGTCCTCGAAGACGCCCTGCTTGCGCAGCCCGGTCACCCGCAGCAGCGGTGCGGCCGAGGCGGCGGCCTGCTGCGCGGCCACGGTCTCGCGGGGGTACTGCTGCTCGATACTGCGGCCCACCATCAGCCGCACCAGCTCCTCCTGCGGAGTGTCGGCCGGGACCTGGCCGACGCTGCGGCCGTCGCGCAGCACGGTGACCCGGTCGCCGATGGCCGGGATCTCCTCCAGGTGGTGGGTGATGAAGACGATGCCCACGCCCTCGGCCCGCAGCCTGCGGACGATGCCGAAGAGGCGGCCGACCTCCTCGGCGGTGAGCACGGCGGTCGGCTCGTCCATGATCAGGACGCGGGTGCGCAGGCTGAGCGCCTTGGCGATCTCGACCATCTGCCGCCCGGCGATGCCCAGTTTGCCGACCGGGGTACGCGGGGGCGCGGTGACGCCGACCCGGTCCAGCAGCACCTGTGCGTCGGCCTCCATCTTCTTGCGGTCCAGCAGACCCAGCCGGCGCGGCTGCCGGCCCAGGAAGATGTTCTCCGCGATGGAAAGATGCGGCACCAGGTTGAACTCCTGGTGGATGGTGGCGATGCCGAGCTTCTCGGCCGCCTCCGCGCCGGAGATGCGCACCGCCTTGCCCTCACGCAGCACCCGCCCCGCGTCCGCGCGGTAGGTACCGGAGAGCACCTTGATCAGTGTGCTCTTGCCGGCGCCGTTCTCGCCCAGCAGGACGTGCACTTCACCGGCGCGCAGGTCGAAGTCGACACCGTCGAGGGCGACCACGCCGGGAAACGTCTTGCGGATGCCCTCCGTGCGCAGCAGTTCCCGTGCCGGGGGCGGGTCTGGGGTGGTCAACGACGCGTCCTTTCGTCTTCGCCGCAGGAGCGGCGCGCTATGAGGTGGGCGGAGAGCGTGACGGAACCGGCGCTCCTGCCCTCCACCAGGTCGGTCAGCGCGGCGACCGCGCGGTGGCCCAGCTCCTGGGTGGGCTGGGCTATGGCGGTGATCGGGGGGTCGGTGTGCAGGAACCAGGGGATGTCGTCGAAGGCGGCCAACGACACGTCGTACGGCACCCGCAGGCCCAGCGTGCGCAGCTGTTCCATGACGCCCAGCGCCATCAGGTTGTCCGTCGCGAAGATGGCGTCGGGCGGTTCGGGCAGTGCGAAGAACTTCTCGGTGGCCCGCCGTCCGCTCGCCGTCTGGAAGTCGCCCTGTCCGATGTAGGCGTCGGGCAGCGGCAGGCCGTGCTCGTGCAGCGCCGAACGGAAGGCGCGGACCCGTTCGTTGCTGGTCGTGCTCGCGACGGGCCCGGTGATGATGGACAGCCTGCGGTGTCCGAGCGCGTACAGATGAGCGACCAGATCGCGGACGGCGGGTCGTCCGTCGGCGCGCACCAGCGGTACGTCCAGGCCCTCGATCCACCGGTCGACGAACACCATGGGGATGCCCAGCAGCGCAGCCTCCCGCAGCGCGACGGAGTCGCCGTCGGCGGGGGAGACGAGCAGCCCGTCGATCCGGCGGTCCAGCAGGGTGCGCACATGGTGGTCCTGGAGCGTGAGCTGCTCGTCGGCGTTGCCGATGATCACGCTGTAGCCGCCCTCGCGGGCCGCGTCCTCGACCGCGCGGGCCAGTTCGGTGAAGAAGGGGTTCAGTACGTCGCTGATGACCAGCCCGAGGGTGCGGGTCTGGTCGGTGCGCAGTGACCGGGCCAGCGTGTTGGGCCGGTAGCTCAGTTCGGAGACGGCGGTCAGCACCCGGGCGCGGGTCTCCTCACGGACTCCGCTGTGGTCGTTGAGGACGCGCGAGACCGTGGCGACGGAGACGCCTGCGCGTGCCGCGACGTCCTTGATGCCTGCCATTGCCGTGCTTTTCCAAGCTGGGGAGAGGGGGGTGGAGTGCCTCCGGACGCAGGGCACTCAGGGGTGCCGCGCTGCGCATGGAAACGATTACATCGGTCATGCAATGTGATGTGCGCATGGTGACGCAAGTTGCAGACGTGGCCGATGCACGATCGTGATGATGCTCGTGCAGACGTAACTGCGGTGGTCACCCGGACACTTCCGGCAGTGAGCCCAGAGTTATCCACAGGGCTGCCGCGATGTCGGCGCTCGAAGCTACGGTCGGTGACATGACGTTCCAGCCTGCCGTGCTCGAAGGGGTACTAGAGCGGATCACTTACGCCAATGAGGACAATGGTTACACAGTTGCGCGAGTCGACACCGGTCGCGGCGGTGGCGAACTGCGCACGGTCGTGGGTGCGTTGCTGGGTGCCCAGGCGGGCGAGTCGCTGCGGATGGAGGGCCGCTGGGGCTCCCACCCGCAGTACGGGCGCCAGTTCCATGTGGACAACTACGTCACGGTGCTGCCGGCCACCATCCAGGGCATCCGCCGCTATCTGGGCTCGGGTCTGGTCAAGGGCGTCGGGCCGCGCATCGCCGACCGGATCGTCAGCCACTTCGGCGTGGACACGCTGGAGGTCATCGAGGCCGATCCGAACAGGCTGATCGAGGTCCCGGGGCTCGGTCCCAAGCGCACAAAACTGATCGCCGCCGCCTGGGAGGAGCAGAAGGCCATCAAGGAGGTGATGGTCTTCCTGCAGGGCGTCGGCGTCTCCACCTCCATCGCCGTGCGCATCTACAAGCAGTACGGCGACGCGTCGATCTCCGTGGTGCGGAGCAACCCCTACCGGCTGGCGGCCGATGTGTGGGGCATCGGGTTCCTGACGGCCGACCGCATCGCCCAGTCCGTCGGCATCCCGCACGACAGCCCCGAGCGGGTCAAGGCGGGCCTGCGGCACGCCCTTTCCCAGTCGTCCGACCAAGGCAACTGCTATCTCCCCGAGGAGCGGCTCATCTCCGAGGCGGTCAAGCTCCTCCAGGTGGACACGGGCCTGGTCATCGACTGCCTCGGCGAGCTGGCGGCGGACGAGGAGGGCGGTGTCGTACGCGAACCGGTGCCCGACCCGGAGGATCCGGAGCGCACCGAGACCGCCGTTTATCTCATCCCCTTCCACCGCGCAGAGGTGGCCCTGGCCGCCCAGCTGAAGCGGCTGCTGCGGACGCCGGAGGACAGGCTGCCGTGGTTCCAGGACGTCGACTGGGACAAGGCGCTCGGCTGGCTGGCCGAGCGTACGGGGGCCCGGCTGGCGCCCGAGCAGGAGGAGGCGGTGCGGCTGGCGCTCACCAGCCGGGTCGCGGTGCTGACGGGCGGGCCCGGTTGCGGCAAGTCGTTCACGGTGCGCTCGGTGGTCGAGTTGGCCCGCGCCAAGCGGGGCCGGGTGGTGCTGGCGGCCCCCACCGGCCGGGCGGCCAAGCGGCTGGCGGAGCTGACCGGAGCCGAGGCGTCCACCGTCCACCGGCTGCTGGAGCTGAAGCCGGGCGGCGACGCGGCCTACGACAGGGAGCGCCCGCTGGAGGCCGACCTGGTGGTGGTGGACGAGGCGTCCATGCTGGATCTGCTGCTCGCCAACAAGCTGATCAAGGCCGTCCCGCCGGGCGCCCATCTGCTGCTGGTCGGGGATGTGGACCAGCTGCCCTCCGTGGGTGCCGGGGAGGTGCTGCGCGATCTGCTGGCCGAGGACGGGCCGGTGCCCGCGGTGCGGCTGCGCCGGGTCTTCCGGCAGGCCCAGCAGTCGGGTGTGGTCACCAATGCTCACCGCATCAACTCCGGCACCCAGCCGCTCACCCAGGGGCTGGAGGATTTCTTCTTCTTCGTCGAGGAGGAGACCGAGGCGGCCGGACAGCTGACCGTCGATGTGGTGGCCCGGCGCATCCCGGCGAAGTTCGGGCTCGACCCGCGGCGCGATGTGCAGGTGCTCGCGCCCATGCACCGCGGCCCGGCCGGCGCGGGCGCGCTCAACGGGCTGCTCCAGCAGGCCGTCACCCCCGCCCGCCCGGGGCTGCCCGAAAAGCGGTTCGGCGGTCGGGTTTTCCGGGTGGGTGACAAGGTCACCCAGATCAGGAACAACTATGAGAAGGGCGCGAACGGCGTCTTCAACGGCACGGTCGGGGTGGTCACCGCGCTGCACCCCGACGACCAGCGGCTCACCGTGCTGACCGACGAGGACGAGGAGGTCGGCTACGACTTCGACGAGTTGGACGAGCTCGCCCACGCCTACGCGGTGACCATCCACCGCTCGCAGGGCAGCGAATACCCGGCGGTAGTGATCCCCGTGACCAAGAGTGCCTGGATGATGCTCCAGCGAAACCTGCTGTACACAGCGGTGACGAGAGCCAAGCGGCTGGTGGTGCTGGTGGGGTCGCGCAGAGCACTTGGACAGGCGGTCCGCACGGTTTCGGCGGGGCGGCGCTGCACGGCGCTCGATCACCGATTGCGCGCCGCACTGCCATCTCGGGAGGCGGGATGAGTGCCAGGGGGTGACCATGACGGCCAAGAGGGTGCAGGATAGCTAGATGGGCGGCACTGCGTGCCACCATGGAGCCCTCTGGCTGACCCCCAGTGCACCGCACGGCGCTGGATAAGGGAGAGTGGAAGAAGTCAGGGCACCTCGAAGAAGAGGCACTACGTCGGTGAGGGATGACGTGAGCGAACACCGCGACAGCGAGAACTCCGTAGTACTCCGCTACGGGGACGGCGAGTACAGCTATCCGGTCGTCGACAGCACGGTGGGCGACCGTGGCTTCGACATCGGCAAGCTGCGTGCCCAGACCGGTCTGGTGACCCTGGACTCGGGATATGGCAACACCGCCGCCTACAAATCCGCCATCACCTACCTCGACGGTGAGCAGGGCATCCTGCGCTACCGCGGCTATCCGATCGAGCAGCTCGCCGAGCGCGGCTCCTTCCTGGAGACCGCGTATCTGCTCATCAACGGCGAGCTGCCCACCGTCGACGAACTGAGCGCGTTCAAGAACGAGATCACGCAGCACACCCTGCTGCACGAGGACGTCAAACGCTTCTACGACGGCTTCCCTCGTGACGCCCACCCGATGGCGATGCTCTCCTCCGTGGTCAGCGCGCTGTCGACCTTCTACCAGGACAGCCACAACCCGTTCGACGAAGAGCAGCGGAACCTGTCGACAATAAGGCTGCTGGCCAAGCTGCCGACGATCGCCGCGTACGCCTACAAGAAGGCGATCGGTCACCCCTTCGTCTACCCGAGCAACGACCTCGGCTATGTGGAGAACTTCCTGCGGATGACCTTCTCGGTCCCGGCGCAGGAGTACGACCTGGACCCGGTCGTGGTCAGCGCTCTCGACAAGCTGCTGATCCTGCATGCGGACCACGAGCAGAACTGTTCGACCTCGACGGTGCGCCTCGTCGGCTCCTCCCAGGCGAACATGTTCGCCTCGATCTCCGCGGGCATCAACGCGCTCTGGGGCCCCCTGCACGGCGGCGCCAACCAGAGCGTGCTGGAGATGCTCCAGGGCATCCAAGCCTCGGGCAGCGACGTCGACAGCTTCATCCGCAAGGTGAAGAACAAGGAAGACGGCGTCAAGCTCATGGGCTTCGGCCACCGCGTCTACAAGAACTTCGACCCCCGGGCGAAGATCATCAAGGCGGCGGCCCACGATGTGCTCTCGGCCCTCGGCAAGAGCGACGAGCTGCTGGACATCGCGCTCCGCCTCGAGGAGCACGCGCTGTCCGACGACTACTTCGTGGAGCGCAAGCTCTACCCGAACGTGGACTTCTACACCGGCCTGATCTACCGCGCGATGGGCTTCCCGACCAGCATGTTCACCGTGCTGTTCGCGCTCGGCCGGCTGCCGGGCTGGATTGCCCAGTGGCACGAGATGATCAAGGAGCCGAACTCGCGCATCGGCCGTCCGCGGCAGATCTACACGGGCGTCGTCCAGCGGGACTACGTCCCCGTCGAGGCTCGCTGACCCTGACGCCCTTTCGGGGTAAATCGGCCGGCGCTTCCGCGTAGGCCGTCGCCCCCGCACCAGCACAAACGGAAGATCCCGGTCCGGGGCGGACCGGGATCTTCCATTTGTGCGGATTGACGACGAGACGTAGGTCACAGAAATTGGGGGGTAACCATAGGTGGGGTTCGTGGGTCTAACCGGGTGGCGTCGGCCTCCCGGCGGAGCCTTCGCCACTGCTTCACGTCCGTCTTGGGGGACGGACGCGAGGTGAAGAAACGGTGAACGTGCACGGGGAGCTTTGAGCGGCCCTCCCGCTCGCACGGACACCCAGGGAGCGCCCGGCCAGGATCCCGTGGGGGGAATCCGTGACCGGGAATCGGAAGCGCCCCGTCGACGGGCCCGTGGGGGGACCTGGCTGGCGGGGCGCTTTTCGCTGGGCGCGGGCCTTTGCCGCTGCGGGGTGACAATGGAGGGGTGGTGCCCCTTCGGCGGCGGGGGGTCGGTCGGCGCCGTCAGGCCCGGCCGAGCAGCTCGTACCCCGCCTCGTCCACGGCATCGCGTACGGCGGCTTCGTCCAGTTCGCCGGAGGAGGTGACGGTGACCTCTCCGGAGTCGGCCACGGCCTTCACTGCCGAGACCCCCTCGATCCGGGAGATCTCCTCGGAGACCGCGCCCTCGCAGTGGCCGCAGGTCATTCCGGAAACCTTGTAGGTGGTAGTGACGGTGCTCATGGCCTACTCCTCAACTCTCGCTGGAACCGCACGAACGGGACCCCGGCGCGGGGTGCTCGGGTGGCGCGCGCGAGGCTAACGTTATACCCCCTCTGGGTATGTGCCAAGCTCTGCTTTCCCCGTCGAACCCGCTGCCCGGCGGCCATTAGGGGTTCGCTCGACCCCGCCCTGAGATGTCCCCGTAATGGTCGGACGGCGGTTGTGCCCCGGGTCTTTCACCTGTCAGCTGAGGCTTACAGGTGAGGCGTCCACGGTGGGCGCACGGTGGAAGGCAGGTGGTCGGCGTGGAGGGCGCGCTGTGGATGACCCTTGCGCTCGTAGGGCTGACGACCCTGCCTCCGCTGGTGCCCAACTCCGCGCTGATCGCGGCGGCGGGGGCGCTGGCGGCCGACGGGCGGCTCCCCCTCCCGCTCGTGCTGGTGACCGTGGCGGGCAGCGCGCTGGCCGGGGATGCGCTGGTGTACTGGCTGGGGCGGCGGACGGGCCCACGGACCCGCAGTTGGCTGTCGGTCGGTCCGCGGCGCAAGGCCGCGCTCGACTGGACGGCCGCGCATGTACGGCGGTACGGGGTGCCGTTCGTGATCGCCGTCCGGTTCCTGCCCAGCGGCCGGGTCGTCGGCGGGCTCGCCACCGGCACGGTGGGCTATTCGGCCCGGCGCTTCCTGCTGGGCTCGGGCATCGCCGAGCTGCTGTGGGCCTGTTACTCGGTGGGGGTCGGCTACTGGGGTGGACGGGCGCTGGCCGGGACACTGTCCGGCGCGCTGATCGGGGCGGGCGCCTCCGCGGTGCTGGCGGGGGCCGCCTGTGCGGTGCAGTGGCTGCTGGGGCGGCGGGCGTTGCGGCGGCCCGGCTCAAAGGCCGCCCCCGACATGCTTACTGGGGCGGCACCCGTGGTGCCGCCCCAGGGGAATGCGGCGGTCGGAGATATCCCGGATGTCATGGCCAGGGCTTCCTCAGCGGCCGCCGCGGTGCCCCGGCCTGCGGGTGACCCACTCGCGGATGGTGTCGGCGAACCAGTAGGGCCTGCCTGCCTCCACCAGGTCGGGCGGCGGTAGCAGGCCATGCTTCCGGTAGGAACGAACGGTGTCCGGTTGGACGCTGATGTGCGCGGCGATTTCCTTGTACGACCAAAGTTTTCGGTCGGCCATCTCTCGCACCTCCCAGGGTGGCTGGTGATCACTCAGCCTGTGCCTGGTGAACGACGGAGAGTGAGCACCGACGGGGGGCCGTACGACGGCTGTGACACCGAACCCGTGAAACGGTGACATTGGTGACGCAGTTGTCGCTCGCAGTTGGCGTACTGCGCCCCACAACTCGCCGTTCGCCGTGCTAGGCCCCGCAGCTCCGCAGGAACCGCCGGGTCCGCTCCGCGATGGGGAGGGGCTGGTCCGGCGGGCACGGGTACATGTCCTGCTCGACGATGGCGAACAGATCGACGCCCAGGTTCTGCGCCGCGGCCAGCACCGGCTCCAAATCCGGTACGCCCCCGGGCGGTTCGCACATCACGCCCTGGCGCACCGCGGGGCCGAAGGGTGTTCCCTCGCGGACGACGTCGGCGAGGATCTCCGGGTCCACCTGTTTGAGGTGCAAATAGTCGATGCGTTCGCCGTACCGTTCGATCAACTCGACGCTGTCGCCGCCGCAGTAGGCGTAATGCCCGGTGTCCAGGCAGAGGTTGACCAGGCCGGAGTCGGTCGCGTCCAGGAAACGGACGACATGTTCCTCGGTGTCGATATGGGTGTCCGCGTGCGGGTGGACGGCGATGCGCAGCCCGTACTTCTCGCCCACCTCGCGCGCCAACCGCTCGGTGCCCTGGGCGAGATGGTGCCACTGCTGCACCGTCAGCTCGGCGGGTTCGATCAGCTCGGCCGTCTTGTCGTCGCGCCAGAAGGAGGGGATGACCACCAGGTGCCCGGCGCCCATCGCGCGGGTGAGCTCGGCGACCTTGGAGACGTGCGCCCAGGTCCCGTCCCAGACGTCCGGTCCCCGGTGCAGCGAGGTGAAGACGGTGCCGGCGGAGACCTTGAGCCCGCGCGCTTCGACCTCGTCGGTGAGGTGCGCCGGGTCGGTCGGCAGGTAGCCGTAAGGGCCCAGCTCGATCCAGCTGTAGCCCGCCTGTGCCACCTCGTCCAGGAAGCGCTGCCAGGGCACCTGCTGTGGGTCGTCGGGAAACCACACGCCCCAGGAGTCGGGCGCGGAGCCGACCCGGATGTGGTCGAGGGAGGGGACGGAGAGAGAGGGGGTGGACGGGGAAGGGGCGGAAGTGCCAGTCATGGCTCAGAGCAAATCCGGTCGGCCCGGCTGGGTCAAGAGTTTGTCAGGACAACGCTTCATACTGCCGAATCCGCTATGCACCTTCAGAGGGGCGACGTCAATATGTAAGGACAAATTATTGACAGTGGCCGTCGGCCCGGCGGACGATGTGCCAGGCACCTGTTCCGGTGAAGAGAGGACGGACCATGGCCGAGCCGCACGACGGGGGCACGCCGCACGAGGTGGTCACCATGGGCCGCATCGGGGTCGACATCTACCCCCTCCAGACCGGCGTACCGCTCCAGCACGTGGAGAGCTTCGGCAAGTTCCTCGGCGGCTCCGCCACCAACGTGGCCGTCGCCGCCTCCCGGCTCGGCCGCTCCACCGCGGTCATCACCCGCACCGGTGACGATCCGTTCGGTGTCTACTGCCATGAGGCGCTGCGCGACTTCGGCGTCGACGACCGGTGGGTGACCAGCGTGGCCGCATACCCGACGCCGGTGACCTTCTGCGAGATCTTCCCGCCCGACGACTTCCCGCTCTACTTCTACCGGCAGCCCAAGGCGCCCGACCTGGAGATCCACTCCGGTGAGCTCGACCGCGCGGGCATCACCGCTGCGCCGATCTTCTGGATGACCGGCACCGGACTGTGCGAGGAGCCCAGCCGCAGTGCCACCCTCGCCGCGCTCGCCATCCGCGCGCCAGGCCGGGACGAGGCGGTCGCCACCGTATTCGACCTGGACTGGCGGCCGATGTTCTGGGGCGCGGGCACCGATGGACAGCGCACGGACGCCGAGGCCGCCGAGGCCGCGCGGCCGTACTACCGGGAAGCCCTCGCCCATGCCACCGTCGCCGTGGGCAACCTGGCCGAGTGCGAGGTCGCCACCGGTACCCGCGAGCCGCACGCCTGCGCCGAGACCCTGCTGGCGGCCGGGGTGGAACTGGCCGTGGTCAAGCAGGGGCCCAAGGGAGTGCTCGCCGTGCACGCCGACGGCACCGTGGCCGAGGTGCCCCCGCACCCGGTGGAGGTCGTCAACGGCCTCGGCGCGGGGGACGCGTTCGGCGGCGCACTGTGCCACGGGCTGCTGTCCGGCTGGGACCTGGAGTACACGATGCGGTACGCCAACGCGGCGGGAGCACTCGTCGCCTCCCGGCTGGCCTGCTCCTCCGCCATGCCGACGGCCGCCGAGGTGGGGGACCTGCTGCGCGGCTGACCCGCGCGCCTGCCGGAGCCCCGCGCCCGTGCCCACCCCCCACAACGCCCCGAAAGAGAGCTCCCTTTGACCCCCAGCAGTGTCAGCATCTCCGAGCTGGCGTCCGTACGGATCCGGCATCCGGAGGCCATCGCCGAGGCGGCGGAGCGGCGTGTGCGCCGGCCGCTGGTGGACGCGAACGAGCGGCTGATGATCGTCGCCGCCGACCATCCGGCGCGCGGCGCACTGGGTGTCGGCAGTGACGAGTTCGCCATGGCCAACCGTGCCGAACTGCTCGAACGGCTGGTCCTCGCGCTGTCCCGGCCCGGCGTCGACGGGGTGCTGGCCACCGCCGACATCCTGGAGGATCTGCTGCTGCTCGGCGCGCTGGAGCGCAAGGTGGTGCTCGGCTCGATGAACCGCGGCGGGCTGGCCGGTGCCTCGTTCGAGCTGGACGACCGCTTCACCGGGCACCGTGCCGAGGACATCGAGCGGATGCGCTTCGACGCGGGCAAGCTGCTGCTGCGGATCGACTACGACGACCCGGGCTCGCTGCGCACGCTGTACTCCGCAGCCCGCGCCGTCGACGACATGGCGGCGCGCGGGCTGCCCGTCTTCGTCGAGCCGTTCCTCAGTGCGAGGGTGGACGGCAAGGTGATCAACGAGCTGAGCGGGCCCACCGTCGCCCGCTCCGTCGCCATAGCCTCCGGGCTGGGCGGCACCTCCGCCTACACCTGGCTCAAGCTGCCGGTCACCGAGGACCCGGACGACATGGCGTGGGTGTGCGAGACCTCCACGCTGCCGGTCGTTCTGCTCGGCGGCGAGGTGCACGGCGACCAGGAGGGCACCTATGAGAAGTGGCGCAAGGCGCTCAGCCTGCCGACCGTGCGCGGGCTGGTCGTCGGGCGCTCCCTGCTCTACCCGGCCGACGGCGACGTCAGCGCGGCCGTGGACACCGCCGTCGGACTGCTCTGAAAGGGGCTGCAGGAGATGAACCGCACCATCACCGACTTCCAGCTGCGCGCGGGCAGCGCCGCAGCGGGCCCGTACGCCCTCGACATCGGTCCCGAGAGCGCGGGCTGGGGCTACTCCTCGCTGCGGGTGCTGGAGCTGGGCCCGGGGGAGTCGCATACGTTCCCGACCGGTGAGAGCGAGTGGATCGTGCTGCCGCTGCGCGGCGGCTGCACCGTCGAGGCCGAGGGGCAGACCCTCCAACTGCACGGCAGGGAGAGCGTCTTCACCGCCGCCAGCGACTTCGCGTACGTACCGCGGGACGCCGATGTGACGCTGGGCAGCGCGGCGGGCGGCCGGTTCGCGCTCACCGGCGCGCGCTGCGAGCGGCGGCTGCCGGTCCGCTACGGCGCCGCCGCTGATGTGCCGGTGGAGCTGCGCGGCAGCGGGCAGTGCTCGCGGCAGGTCAACAACTTCGCCGCCGCACACACCTTCGAGGCCGACCGGCTCATCGCCGTCGAAGTGCTGACCCCGGGCGGAAACTGGTCCTCCTACCCGCCGCACAAACACGATGAGCACCGCGAGGGGGTGGAGAGCGAACTGGAGGAGATCTACTACTACGAGATCGCCCCGCACCACCACCCCGACGGCCGCACCACCGAAGGGCTCGGCTACCAGCGGGTGACCCCCAGCGGCCACGGCCAGGGCACCGATGTGCTGGCCGAGGTGCGCAGCGGCGACGCGGTGCTGATCCCGGACGGCTGGCACGGCCCCTCCATGGCGGCGCCGGGACACGACATGTACTACCTGAACGTGATGGCTGGTCCGGGTCTGGATCGCGCCTGGCTCATCTGCGACCATCCAGACCACGCGTGGATTCGTGGTGCGTGGGCCGAAACGGCTATGGATCCAAGGCTTCCGCTCTACGGGGCGAAGGAATCCGCGGAAGCGCGAGCAGGCACGCGAGAAGAGGAGGGCGAGCGATGACGACCGTCAGACTGACCGTCGCACAGGCCCTCGTACGCTTCCTCGCCGCGCAGTACACCGCACGCGACGGGCAGCGGCACCGGCTCATCGACGCCTGCTGGGGCATCTTCGGGCACGGCAACGTCGCCGGGCTCGGCCAGGCGCTCGTCGAGAGCGGGCAGGGTCCCGGCGCGCCGCTCCCCTTCCACCAGGGCCGCAACGAGCAGGCGATGGTGCACGCGGCCGTCGGCTTCGCCCGCCAGCGCAACCGGCTCTCCGCGCAGGCCGTCACCACCTCCATCGGCCCCGGCGCCACCAACCTGACCACCGGCGCAGCGCTGGCGACCATCAACCGGCTGCCCGTCCTGCTGCTGCCCGGCGACATCTTCGCCGGCCGCATCCCCGACCCGGTGCTCCAGCAGCTGGAAGTGCCGTACGCGGGGGACATCTCCGTCAACGACGCGCTGCGGCCCGTCTCCCGATACTTCGACCGGGTACTGCGGCCTGAAGCGCTGATCCCCGCCGCGCTCCAGGCCATGCGGGTGCTCACCGACCCCGCCGAGACCGGCGCCGTCACCCTGGCGCTGCCGCAGGACGTGCAGACCGAGGCGTACGACTGGCCCGAGGATTTCTTCGCCGAGCGGGTCTGGCGGGTGGCGCGGCCGGTGCCCGAACCGGAGGCGCTGGACCAGGCCGCGGAAGCGGTACGGGCCGCGCGGCGTCCGCTGCTGGTGGCGGGCGGCGGCGTGCACCACAGCGAGGCCGAGGAAGCACTGCGGGCATTCGCCGATGTGACCGGCATCCCGGTGGCCTCCACCCAGGCGGGCAAGGGCTCTCTGTGCCACGACCACCCCTGCGACGTGGGCGGTATCGGCCACACCGGCACCGCCGTGGCCGACGAGCTGGCCCGCAGCGCCGACCTGGTGATCGGCGTCGGCACCCGCTTCACCGACTTCACCACGGCTTCCGGCACCCTCTTCCCGTCCACGGCCCGCTTCCTCAACCTCAACGTCGCGTCCTTCGACGGGCACAAGCTCGGCGCGCTCGCCGTCGTCGCCGACGCGCGGACCGCGCTGGAGGCGCTGACCGGCGCACTGCGCGGGCACCGGGTCTCGCCGGACTACGAGGCCGAGTACGGGCGCGGCAAGCAGGCGTGGGAGCGCACCGTTGCCGAGGCGTTCGCCCCGCACCCGCTGGACGAGAAGGCCCGCCCCTCGCAGACCCAGGTGCTCGGCGCGCTCGACTCCGTCGTCGGGGACGAGGACGTGATCATCAACGCCGCCGGGTCCATGCCCGGCGACCTGCACAAACTGTGGCGCGCCCGCTCCCCGCGGCAGTACCACGTCGAGTACGGCTACTCGTGCATGGGGTACGAGATCCCGGCCGCCATCGGCGTACGGCTGGCGGCCCCGGACCGCCCGGTGTGGGCGCTGGTGGGCGACGGCACGTATCTGATGCTGCCCACCGAGGTCGTCACCGCGGTGCAGGAGGGCGTCAACATCAACGTCGTCCTCGTACAGAACCACGGCTACGCCTCCATCGGCGGGCTGTCCGAGGTGACCGGCGGCGAAGGCTTCGGCACCGCCTACCGGTTCCGCGACGCCGACGGCGGCTACACCGGCGAGGTGCTCCCCGTCGACCTGGCCGCCAACGCCGCCTCGCTCGGCATGGAGGTGCACCGGGCCGCCACCTGTGACCAGCTCCGCGAGGCGCTGGCCGCGGCCCGCGCCTCCGAGCGGCCCAGCTGTGTCTACGTCGAGACCGATCCGGACCCGGACGTTCCGGCGCCCGGGCCGCAGGCGTGGTGGGACGTGGCCGTCGCCGAGACCTCGCAGCGCCCGGCAGCGCGCCGGGCCCGCGAGGAGTACGAGCGGCAACGCGCCCGGCAACGGCGGCACTTGTAAGCCCTCGGTGCCGGCCGCAGTGATTCTCCGCAGCACGTGCAGTGATTCTCCGCAGCATGTCACGTACCAAGAAAGGTCCCGTCCCCATGAAGACCCTCGGCCACTGGATCGGCAACAAGCCGGTGGAGTCCACCTCCGGCAACTTCGGCCCCGTCTACAACCCGGCCACCGGAGCCCAGCCCACCCAGGTCTCCCTCGCCTCGGCCGAGGAGGTGGACGCGGCGGTCGCCGCCGCCAAGGCGGCCTACTCCGAGTGGTCGCAGTCCTCGCTGGCCAAGCGCACCGCGTTCCTGTTCAAGTACCGCGAACTGCTGGACGCGCGGCGGGACGAGATCGCCGAGCTGATCACCGCCGAGCACGGCAAGGTGCACTCCGACGCGCTCGGCGAGGTCGCGCGCGGGATGGAGATCCTGGAGCTGGCCTGCGGCATCCCGGAGAAGCTCAAGGGCGAGCTGTCCACCCAGGTCTCCTCCCGGGTGGATGTCTCCTCCATCCGGCAGGCGGTCGGCGTGGTGGCGGGCATCACCCCGTTCAACTTCCCCGCGATGGTGCCGATGTGGATGTTCCCGCTGGCCGTCGCCTGCGGTAACACCTTCGTCCTCAAGCCGAGTGAGAAGGACCCCTCCGCCTCCTACCGGCTCGCCGAACTCGCCGCCGAGGCGGGGCTGCCGGAGGGCGTCCTCAACGTGGTCAACGGTGACAAGGTGGCCGTCGACCGGCTGCTGGCCCACCCGGATGTGGCAGCCGTCTCCTTCGTCGGCTCCACGCCCATCGCCCGGCACATCCAGGCGGAGGCCACCGCGAACGGCAAGCGGGTGCAGGCGCTGGGCGGCGCCAAGAACCACATGATGGTGCTGCCCGACGCGGATCTCGACCACGCCGCCGACAACGCCATCAACGCCGCGTACGGTTCGGCGGGCGAGCGGTGTATGGCCGTCTCCGTCGTGGTCGCCGTCGGCGGGATCGGCGACGAGCTCGTCGCCAAGATCGCCGAACGGGCCGGCCGGCTGCGGATCGGGCCCGGCGACGACCCGGCCAGCGAGATGGGCCCGCTGATCACGAGGGAGCACCGCGACAAGGTCGCCTCGTATGTGAGCGGCGCCGAGGTGCAGGGTGCCGAGGTCGTGGTCGACGGCACGGGCTTCACGGTGGAAGGGCACGAGGACGGCTTCTTCCTCGGCGTCTCGCTGCTCGACAAGGTCAAGCCGGGCATGGCCGCCTACGACGACGAGATCTTCGGCCCCGTGCTGTGCGTGGTGCGCGCCGAGACGTACGACGAGGGCATCGCGCTGATCAACTCCAGCAAGTGGGGCAACGGCACGGCCATTTTCACCCGGGACGGCGGGGCAGCCCGGCGGTTCCAGCTGGAGGTCGAGGCCGGCATGGTCGGCGTCAACGTGCCGATCCCCGTCCCGGTCGGCTACCACTCCTTCGGCGGCTGGAAGCAGAGTCTCTTCGGCGATCTGCACATCTACGGCAACGACGGCGTGCAGTTCTACACCCGCGGCAAGGTCGTCACCACCCGCTGGCCCGACCCCGCCGAAGCCTCCGGCATCAACCTCGGTTTCCCCAGCAATCACTGAGGCCGCGGAGGCAAAGGTGACGGCCGAAACCGAAACGTTCGGTTTCGATAGGCTCGCGGCATGTTCGCCGCACCATTGCCCTGGCTCCGGGCGCTGAAGGACACCGCCCGTTCCGGGGTCAGCGTGGAGCGGGCCTCGCTCACGCCGCTGACCGCGTTGCGCGGCGCGTGCGGGGTCGGCCTGGTGGTCGGGCTGGCACTGCTGATCGGGACCCCGCAACTGGCGGTCTCCAGCGCGTTCGGCGCGTTCGCCTCCGGTATCGCGACCTTCCAGCGCAGCTGGCGGCCCCGGCCCGTGCTGGCGCTGGCCGCGTCGACGGGGCTGGCGATCTCCACCTTCCTCGGCTATCTGCTCATCGGGATGCCGTGGGCGTTCGTACTGCTCCTCGCGCTATGGGCGTTCCTGGCCGGGATGGCGTGGGGGGTGGGCCCCACCTCCGGCGTGGTGGCGGCGTTCAACATCGCCGTCATGCTCATCACCGTCCACCTGCCCACCAGCAGTCTGGGCGCGCTCGGCCACGCCGTGCTGATCGCCGCCGGCGGCGTCATACAGGCCGGACTGATCGTGCTGTTCCCCGTACGGCCGTGGGGCGAGCGCCGCGACACGCTCGCGGACGCGCTGGCCGGGGTCGCGGACTACGCGCGGCGGCTGCGGCACGACCCGATGGCGCCCTTCGATCCCGAACCGCTGATCGAGGCCCGCAGCGCCGCCGCCGTCACCCCGCGTCAGGCCCGCCGCAGGCCCCGCCAGTTGCACGGCTACCGCGCGATGGCCGAGCGCTTCCGCCCGGTGCTGGCCTCCCTCGCCGACCCCGTGGTGGGCGGGGCGCCCATGGTGGGGCCGGAACGCGACCGGGTGCGCGAGTTGCTGGCCGCCGCCGCGACCGTGCTGGACGCCACCGCGCGTGCCGTCCGGCGCGGCGAACGCGTCCGGCTGCCCGACCAGGCGCTGGACGTACTCCAAGTCCCCGAGAGCGGCCCCGTGCTGAGCGGTCCCGCACGGCGTGCGGCGCTGCGCCTCATCGCCCTCACCGACGACGCCGTGGAAGCCGCGCAGGAACCCGTCGAGGTCACCAAGGGCGGGGTACTGGCGCGGGTGACCTGGCATGTGGCCGACCGTGAGGGCCGTCGCCGCGGCTTCCCCGACCAGCCCCCGGTGGTCGACGCCAGCCTGGACGGCCCCTACGGCCCCGACCCGGAAGAGGTCGCCGCCGAGGAAGCCGCGGCCCAAGCGGTCGAACGCGCCCGCCACAAGGCGGCCGGCGGCAAGCACACCCCCGCCGCCGGGCACGCTCTCGCCCGCGAACGCCATCTGCATATGCCCACCCTCGCCGGCCTGGTACCGGTCGCACTCCGCGCCCTGCGCCGCGAACTCCACTGGAAGTCGCCGATCCTGCGGCACGCGCTGCGGGTCAGCGTCGTCGTCTCCCTCGGCTATCTGATCGGCAGGGCCCTGCCGCCCGCACACGGCTACTGGGTGCCGCTGACCGCCGTCATGGTGCTGCGGCCCGACTTCTCCCGTACGTACGAGCGAGGCGTCGGCCGGGCCGTCGGCACCCTGATCGGCGTCGCCGTCGCAGGCACGGTGATGGCGCTGGCGGGCCCCGGGCCGTATCTGAGCGCCGCGCTGGCCGTGTTGAGTGTGGGCCTGATGTATCTCCTGCTGGACACCGGGTACGTCGTCGCCTCCGTCTGCATCGGCGCGTACGTGATCTTCCTGCTCGGCATCCTGGGCGCCGACTGGTACCAGACCGCCTACGAGCGCGCCGGACTCACCGCGCTCGGCGGGGTGCTCGCCATGCTCAGCTACGCACTCTTCCCCGCCTGGGAGACCCCGCTGCTGCGCGACCGGCTCGCCGACTGGCTGGAGGCCACCGGACGGTACGCCATCGCTGTGCTGGACGCCTTCGCGCGGCCCGCCGCACACGCCTCCCGCCAGGTACGCGAAGCCCTGCTCGACACCCGCGCGGCGCGGCAGAACTGGGAGCAGACCCTCAGCCGCGCCGAGGTCGAACCGGTCCGCCACCACGGTCGGCTCTCCCGCCGCTCCGCCGGTGAAGCGCAGTCCGCGCTGGTCACCATGGGCCGCGCCTGCATGCTGCTGGAGGCCCATCTGCCCGGCCCCCACCCCAGCTTCCGGCCCGACAGCGCCGCCGCGGACTTCTCCGCGGCCCTCGCCTCGGACATCTCCACCGCCGTCACCGCCGTCCAGCAGAGCGAGCCGCTGGAGTGGACCGCCGTACACGAGGCGCTGGCCCGCTGGTGGGAACAGGCCGAGTACCCGCCACCCGTCGCCCTCCGCACCGCCGAACTCCTCACCGACGCGCTGGACGACCTCGCCCAGGCGGTCGGCCCCAAACGCCGACCCCGGTCCTGACGCCGGGCGTTGCCCATGAATCACGCTGATCCCTGCTTGCTGCGTTCATTGCCGGGGTGAAGCGGGCCAACTAGGCGCCCCGAAGGGGCGCGGGGAACTGCTCCCCCTGGGGGTACCTCCCGGCCGGAGGCTGGGGGACTTCGGCCGGGAGGTGCCCCCACAGCCACAACACGCCGGCAGACCGCGAGCGGCGGGCACGGGCACCCCCTTACCGGAACACCAGAGAGGGCCGGACAAGAGCCACCGGCCACAGCACTAGTGGTGCCAGGCGCTGCCGCCCGTGTTGTGGATGAAGCGCTGGAGCACCTTCAGCGTGGTCAGGTACTCCTCGTCGGAGATGTTCGCGTGCCGTTCCGCCCACAGTTCGTCCTGGAGCGCCGCGGCCTTGTCGTAGAACGCCCTGCCCTCGGCTGTGATGCCCAAGTGTCCCTCCGAGTCCTCGGTGATCCAGCCCTGGGCGACGGTGCGGTCGATCTCGGATTCCATGGCTTCAGGGCCCGTGTCGAGGTAGTTCCGCAGGAGGCGGGACACCTCGTCGCGGGTCTTGACGACATCGGCGCGTGCGGCCTGCGCGAGGACCCACCACTGCGGCTGGGTGGTGCCGATCCCGGCGAGGGCTGCCCGGGTGCGGGTGACGACGGCGTTGTAGGCCGCCCAACTCCAGTAGCCGATGGGCTGCTGGATCAGTTCGGCGTCGCTGTGCGAGTACTCCATGGCCGGTTCCTCTGTCTCTCTTGGCTCGAGCCGGTGCGGCGGAACCAACCGTAGAAGTTGAACCGAACTTCAAG
The DNA here is from genome assembly GCF_052246355.1 of Streptomyces sp. 3N207. Classification (NCBI taxonomy): domain Bacteria; kingdom Bacillati; phylum Actinomycetota; class Actinomycetes; order Kitasatosporales; family Streptomycetaceae; genus Streptomyces; species Streptomyces sp. 3N207. The sequence continues at coordinate 266,418 of NZ_JBQQBV010000006.1, forward strand.
TCAAGTCAGCTGGCTGAACACGGACTGCACACGTCCAAACACTTCCGGTACCGTGAAGTCCGTCACGTGACAATGACTGGGGGTAGCTATGGCCCGTACCTGGGAAGCCGACCCGTCCGCGTTATTCCTCCGGCGACTGGGGAAGTCCGCAGCAGAGCTGGGGAATTCGGACGAAGAGGAGAAGTGCCCGGACATCTGGCAGCTGGACAACGGCGATATCGCCGTCATCGGCCGAGATCTCACCGATGACTACGGTTCCCGCTTGCCGAACGGTGTTTCTCTTGGTTCCGACGAGCGGCTGGTCGTGATCCCCGGCAATATGCTCAGCGCAGCAAAGGCAGACATTCCTGATGCTTGATCTTCGTGCTCCGTCTCTCCCGCAGGAGCAAGGCGAACCCCTCGACGATGACACCTACGTCAGCGATTTCCGAGCGCGGCGCAAAGCAATCCGTAACGGCGAGTCCTGGAAGCTGGAGCGGCTCCAGCACTTCGAGGAGGAGAGTGCCACCCGGGATGCGCTCCGCCGGGGTGACTGGCCGGAGGCACTCCGCCTGTTCGAGGCACGTCTTGGCGAAGCACGGAAGACTGCCGAGGACGACAGAAGGCGCTTTTCTCCCTTCCGCCGCCTGCGCGTGGTGGAGGAGCCGCTGACGCCGTACATGCGGTGGGAGTTGCACTGGCTGCACCTGCGCGCGGAAGCCGGGCATCAATGCCGCGTGCTGCACGCAAAGGAAGTTGCCACAGCCGAGACCGATGGTCTGCTTCCTGAGATCGTCGTGTTGGACGGCAAGACGCTGTACGAAATCCTCTACACCGAAAAGGGCGCCTTCGAGAGCGCACGCCGCTTCACCGATCCGGACGTGGTGAAACCCTGGGTGGCCTTTGTGAAGCAGGCTTACGCTGCGGCCGAGGACATCCAGTCGTACTTCGAGCGCGCGGTGGTGCACCTGCCACCGCCCCCGGCGGCGTGAGAGCGGCCTGAGAGGAGCGGATCACAGCGTGTCCGGAAACGGGGACGGACCTTCGCAGGAGTCCCGGAACGACCTTTCAGGGACTTCTCGCGACGTCGTGCAGGCCGGGAATGTCGCAGGCGGCATCCACTTTCACCGGGGAGGGGGACGGGAAGGGGGCGGCCCCACTCCGCGTCAGCTTCCCGCCGACGTCCACGCCTTCGTCAACCGCACCGACGAGTTGCGCCAGCTCAAGGCAATCCTGACCGACCGTAGCGGCGACCGGCTGGTTGTCTCCGTGCATGTGGTCGCGGGTACCGCAGGCGCGGGAAAGACTTCGCTCGTGCTGCACTGGGCGCACGAGGTGAAGGACCATTTTCCGGACGGGCAGCTTTTCATCAATCTGCGCGGCTACGATCCCGGCGAACCGGTCACCGCAAACCAGGCGCTGCGCCGTTTCCTGGGTGCACTCGGCGTGCCCGCCGATCGCATTCCCCAGGACGTCGATGAAGCCGCCTCCCTGTATCGCTCCCTGCTGGCGGAGCGGCGCGTTCTCATCGTGCTCGACAATGCCGCCACCGTCAGTCAGGTGCGGCCGTTGCTCCCAGGCAGTGGAAACAGCCTGGTCATCGTCACCAGCCGGAGCCGCCTGGCCGGACTGGCGGTTCGTGACGGTGCCCGTCATCTCTCGCTCGGCACCCTTCCGGAGCAGGAGGCAATTGCCCTGCTGCGCGCGGTCACCAGCGACTACCGGCCGGAGGACGGCGAAGCGAAGCTCTCCGAGCTGAGCCGGCTCTGCGCCCGACTGCCACTTGCTTTGCGTATAGCGGCGGAGCGGGCCGCCAGCCATCCTCATATGCGGATCGACGATCTGATCGCCGATTTGCGGGACGAGTCGGCCTTGTGGGATGCGCTCAGTACGGGAATTGACGAGGAAGCCGAGGCAGTCCGCTCGGTTTTTGCCTGGTCCTACCGAGCGCTGCCCGCGCAGTCCGCGCGGCTTTTTCGTCTGCTGGGGCTCCATCCCGGCCCGGAATTCAGCCTGCATGCGGCTGCGGCCCTGGCCGAGCTTCCGCCCCGGCGCACAAGGCCCCTCCTGGACGATCTCGTCGGCGCCCATCTGCTGGAGCAGATCGCACCGGATCGCTTTCAATTCCACGACTTGCTCCGTGCTTTCGCCGCGCACCAGGCGCAGAGCGATGAGCCGTCCGAGCAGCGGGCCATGGCCTTGCACCGGGTGCTGGAGTGGTATCTGCACACTGCCGACGCAGCTCAGAGCTGGATCAAGCCGATCGAGGAACGCCTCACTCTGGCCGAGCCCGCGGGCACGGTACCTCCCACCAGCTTTCCCGATTACGACGCGGCGGTGGACTGGGCGGACCGCGAACACCCGACCCTCATCCGGCTGGCGTCGACAGCCTTCTCCGCCGGATTCGATGCCCTCGCCCGGCAGTTGGCCGAGGCGCTGTGGAACGCTCGCTCACCGTCATCGTCGGTCAGCGACTGGTTCGACACCGGACGTGCCGGCCTCGCTGCTGCTGAACGCGAGCACAAGCCGGTTGCCCAGATCCGGCTGCTCAACAATCTCGGCATGGCCTGTCGGCAGTGCCATCGACTTGAGGAAGGTCTGGACTGTCACCGACGGGCTCTGGAACTGGCTCGTGCTGAAGAGGTGCCTTTCGATGAGGCCCGCTCGAACAATCTCATCGGCCTGATTCACCTTGACAGCCGTCAGCTCGATCCGGCGGCCGAGCATTTCGCGCGGGCGGCTGCGCAGTTCCGCGAGTTGGACGAGCCCCGCAGAGCGGCCATGGCCCTGTCCAACATCGCCAGCACAAGGCTTGACGCGGGGCGTCTGCAGGAGGCGGAGTCGGCCGCGCAGCAGGCATTGGGCGCTCATCGGGCTCTGAACAACCAGCGGAGTGTCGGCAACGCGCTCAACATCCTCGCCGAACTTCGCCGGGAGCAGGGCCGGCACGGAGCGGCACTGAGCGCGATCGAGGAAGCCCTCGACATCGCACTCAATCTGCGATCCCACACCCTGGAAGGGTTCTGGCTGCTCACCCTCGGCGACATCCAGCGCTCCACTGGTCAGCTCGGCGATGCGCTGGCCTCGTACCATCGGTCCGCCAAGCTGCACCGTGGCCTGAGGAACCGCAGTCGGGAAGCCCTCGCCTGGCGCGGCACGGGGCAGACGTATGTGGCGATGGGCCGGCATGACGAGGCCCTCGCGTTCCATCGGCAGGCCGCCGCCGTACACGCCGAACTCTCCGACACCTGGCAGCGTGCCCTGGAGCTCGACTGCCTTGCCGCCGCCGTGCAGCCGGAGGACCCCGGGGCGGCTCGCGCCCACTGGGCCGAAGCCCGAAGCGGCCTCGCCGGGTACACCGATGCGCGTGCTGTGGCCTTGCGCACCCGTATCGAGGAGGAGCTGGCCGGGCCGAGAGAGGCGTGAGCCCCCGGCCCGGCCGGGGGCTCATGACCGTCGGGTGCGTCGGGCCTACTGCTGGGCCCAGGGGCCGGTGATGGCGAAGATGTGGCCCGGGCTCTGGATGGCGGCGAAGAGGATGCGGCCGTCGTCGCTGAACGTCGGACCGGCGAACTCGCTGTCGTTGAGCTCGTTGCGGGCCATCGGGTAGGAGGTGCCCTGCTCGGTGACGCCGACGAGGTGCTGGATGCCTTCGCCGTCCTCGGCGAGGATCAGGCCGCCGTGCGGGTCGACCACGATGTTGTCGGGGCCGTCGTAGTTGGTGTCGGCGTCGGGATCGGGGTTCACGCCGAAGAGCGTCTTCAGCGTCACCGTCTCCGATGCCGGGTCGTAGAACCAGACCTGACCGTCGTGCTCGTTGGTGCTGCCGTCGCTGGTGCGGGCGTAGCTGGCGACGAAGTAGGCGCCGCCGTCGGCCCAGTAGGCGCCCTCCAGCTTGCGGGCGGCGGTCACCTGCCCGGCGTCGAACTGCTTGCGGACCGACTCGCGGGTGGCGTCGCGGTCGGGCACGTCGATCCACTTCACGTTGTAGCGGGTGCCCGGCCGGGTGGCCTCGGACAGGTCAGCGATCTGCCTGCTGCCCTTGAAACAGCTCATCGCCTGCAGGCTGCCTGCGGTGGCGCCGCCTTCGGAGAGCGCGAGGGCCCGCAGTGCGCCCTTCCCGGGGCGGAAGTCCTTGGGCGGGGTCCACCGGTAGTACAGGCCGTGCGGGTCGTTGGCGTCCTCCGTGAGATAGATGGGCCCACGGGGGTCGACGGCGACGGCCTCGTGCGAGTAGCGGCCCAGGAACTTCAGCGGCACCGGCTCGGCGTTGGCGTCGCGGTCGAAGGCGTCGACCTCGAAGACGTAGCCGTGGTCCTTCTGGAACCCGCCCCCGGCGCGCTGTTCGGTCTCCTCGCAGGTCAGCCAGGTGTTCCACGGGGTCTGGCCGCCGGCGCAGTTGTTGTGCGTCCCGGCCAGGCTCACGTACTCGCTGACGCGCCGGCCGTCGGCTTCCACGACGATGTTGGTGGTGCCGCCCTTGGCACCCGGGTCGTAGGTCAGACCCGGCAGCGGCGGCACGCCGTGGGCCTCGCTGCCGTCGTTCTCATGGTTGTTGACCAGCACGAAGCCCTGGCCCCCGCCGCGTGCGAAGCAGGCGGTGCCGTCGGGATCGGACGGCGTGGGCTCACCGCTCTCCAGCTTTGTCGCACCGGCCTCGGCGACGATCAGGTAGCTGAACCCCTTCGGCAGCGACAGCAGGCCCGCCGGGTCGGGAACCAGCTCGCCGTAGCCGCCCGCGCCGCGGGTGACCGCCCCGGCCGCGGGCGCCGCGATGGCATCCACGCTGCCGGCGACCACGAAGCCCAATCCGCCGAAGGCGCTGGTGCGGAGCACATCTCTTCTGGACAGTGATGAGGACAAGGTCCCCTCCTCGTCTCGAATACCGGGACCGTGGCCATCGAAACCGCCTGGCTCGACCCGCGGGCGCGCCGCGAGGTGTTGCCGAGATGAACGGGCGGCGAAGCTCTAGTTGGTGATCCGGCCGCCCGCCACGTCCAAGGTGACGCCCGTCAGATAACCGGCGGCGTCGGAGGCGAGGAACACGGCTGTCGAGGCGATGTCGGCGGGCTCGGCGAGACGGCGCAGGGGATGGCGGAGGGCGGCTTTGTGCTGGAGCTCCTTGGACATGCCTGCGGCGACCTTTTCGGTGCGGACCGTGGTGGGGGCGAGGCAGTTGACGCGGATGCCCTGGGGGCCCAGCTCGGTGGCGAGTTGCCGGGTGAGCATGGTCAGGCCCGCGTTGGCGACGCCGTAGGCGAGGTTGGCCTGGCCGGGCTGGCGGCCCGCCGACGAGGACAGGGTGAGGATGTTGCCGCTGAACCGCTCGACCATGCCGGGCAGGAAGGTGCGGATGGTGAGGAACGCAGAGGTCAGGTCCGCATCGAGGACCTGGCGCCAGCGGTCCTCGGTCAGTTCGGGCGAGGGGGTGGGTGTGCTCTGGCCGCCCGCGAAGGCCGCGAGGATGTCGACCGGGCCCAGCTCGTCGGCGACCCGTTCGGCCACCCGGTCCAGCGCGGCGGTGTCCGTCACATCGGCGACGACGCCGATCGCGGTGCCGCCCTGCTTGCCGATGCTCTCCGCGACGTCGAACAGCGCGGGCCGGTCCCGCCCCACCAGGCAGACGGCGACGCCCTGTGCGGCCAGCGCCCGCCCCGTCTCGGCACCGATGCCGCGGGAGCCGCCGGTGACCACCGCCACCTTGCCCGCCAGATCGGGGTAGACCGGGTGCGTGGGGGCGTCCTCGGAGCGGTGGGCGGCGTCCTCGGGCTCGGTCGTCATCAGCGGTCCCCTTCGGTGGTGTTCAGGCCCAGTTCCCTGCGGCGCCGGTGGCCGTAGAGCGCGGCGCCGACCGCGCAGCTCACGAGGACGGCGGAGGAGATGCCCCAGCCGACGAAGAAGCTCGTCATGCCGGCCGGTGCCGAACGGCGCGGTCGCACATCGCCCTGCGGGTCGGCGAAAACCCGCAGGGTGTCGCCCGCCTCGTCCTCGTTGCACGAGATGGTCAGGTTGTCGTCCTCGGTGACCCTGCCCTCGGTCAGCGGACGCAGATCGCAGGTGGGCCCGCCCTTGGCGTGGTGGTGCACCTCGGTCATCTCGACGCGCACCCACTCACCGCGCTCCAGCAGCACGGACGTGGAGTAGCCGTGCCCGGCGATCGGGAAGAGCGCTATGCCCGCGAAAATGACGAGCAGCAGATAGCGGCGGCGCGGTCCGTAGTGCGTCAGCTCGAGGAGCAGAGCGATCAAATACGCCGCGGTGACCAGCGTCAGCGTCCAGAACAGCGGTCTGCCGCCGCCTATGTACCGGGGCATCAGCATGGTGGCGGCTGCCAGCGCGCAGCCCACCAGCGTCGCGGCCGTCGCCAGTGCCACGGCCGCGGGACGGGACAGCCGCTGGATACGGGCGTCCAGCCGGGGGCTGAACCGGTGCGGGGCGGCGGGCCGGGAGCCGAGCCGCGCATAGAGGGCCGCGCGGGGCGAGGTGGGCTCCGGCCGGCGTCCCGTACGGCCTCCGGCGGCAGCCGTGCCGCTCCCGTATCCGCCGTCGGCGCTGCTGCTCGGGCGGTAGCGGCGGGCCTTGGCGATGCCCGCGCAACCCGCAACCGTCAGGATCGCGGCCCACGTCAGCAGGGCGCCGTAGACGGTGGGGTCGGGCTCCTCGTACGGGTCGGAGGAGAACGCCTGGGTGAGCCCTCCGACGAAGAAGACGAACGCCAGGGCGAGCGCGAGCACGCAGACCGTCATCCACCCCGCGCGGCGCCCGTGCAGCGCCTGCTCGGTCTTGCCCCGCCGGGCCGCAACCCCGTACAGCTCGATGAGCCTGCGCCGGTCGCGGCTCTTGCCGCGCAGCGTCAGCAGCAGCGCAAGCGTCGCCGGGACCAGCGCGGTGCCGATGCCGAGCGACAGGTTCGCGGCCAGTCCCTTGGGGCGGCCGACGTGCGTGTAGTCGTAGATCCCCGAGGCCAGGAAGCCGCAGCCGGCGCACAGCCCGACGATCAGCGCGACCCGCGCCCACAGCTCGCCGGGGGCGAGTTCGGCGCGCACGAGGGCTTCGCCGTACGCGGAGTCGTCGTGCGCGCGGTCGTCGTTCGCGGAGTCGTCGTTCGCGGGCCGCACCTGGTCGCCCTCGGCCGCGCTCGCCATGTTCCTGCCCCCGTTCGCTTCGAGCCCCGCTCTCGTGCCAGCACTCTATGGCTTGTCCGGCGGATGCTGCGCCGCCCCACCCCCTGTGCTGGAGAGGGGGTGCCCCCTTGCCCGGCCGCGCACTAGCCTGTGGCCGATGGCGGGCCAGGGGAACGGGTTACCCAGCGGCACCCGATGGAGACTCGGGGTGGGAGCGCTGGCTGTGATGGTGCTGGTCGGGGCACTGGTGTCGGTGCCCGACGGAAAAGAGCGCCGGGACGGCTGCTCCGGGGCACGGGTGACCGGCTGGCGTACCGACGAGCGGATGACCCGCGAGCTGGCCCGGTACGGCGACGACAACGCGCAGCTGGACGACTGGACCGGTGGCGACGGCACCCGCTCGGTGCGGCTGCCCGACGGGCGGACGCTGTGGTTGTCCGCCGACACCTTCCTCGACCGGGTGAACGACGACCACAGCCGCGAGCCCCACGCGGTCTGGGTGCGCAACTCCGGGCTGGCCATGTCCAAGGGCGGGCGGTTCGAACGGACGCTGCTCGGCGGCACCGACACCCGTCCCACGGCGCTCTTCCCGGGCACCGCGACCCCCGACGGGCGCGAGGCGTGGCGCTGGCCGGTACAGGCCGTGGTGGAGCCGCGCACCCCGGGGTCGTCCGAGAAGGTGGTACGCGTACTGCTGTGGCAGCGCGAGGCGGGGCAGCCGCCGTGGATCTTCGGCGTGCCCCGCGCCTCGGAGGTCGCGACCCTGTCGCTGCCGGATCTGCGGCTGGAGGGCATCGCGTCGATCCACCGGCCGCAACAGACCGATGTCGAGCGCCGCGTGCTGTACGGCACCTCGGCGATCAACCGGGGCGGGTGGACCTACGTCTTCGGCGCCGACGAGGGCAGCGTCAGCGGCAAGGCATCCCGGGCGCACGTCGCCCGCGCCCCACGGGGAAGGCTCGGGGACGCGGGAGCGTGGCAGTTCTGGGCAGGTCCAGCAGACGAGGGCGGCGCGTGGCAGGACGACCCCGCCAAGTCGCAGCCGATACTCGTCGGCAAGACCGTGCAGCGCGGCGCGACCGGCACCTACTCGGTCGTACGGCACAAGGACAGCTGGCTGCTGCTGACCATGGACGCCGGGGCGCCGGACGGGGGCGGGATCACCGACATCGTCTCGTACTGGTCCTGCTCGCCGACCGGCCCTTGGCACGGGCCCGGCCGGGTGGCGAAACCGCCGCTCCCCGAGGGCGGTGCACAGTCCGGCGTGGTGCCGTACAACCCGCAGGGGCACCCGGAGTTCGCACAGTCGGGGAGAAAGGGACTGCTGGTCGGCTACGACGTGAACGTGCTGGATTCCGGCTCCGCCATCCATCGGAACGTCGCCTATTACCGGCCGCGGTTTCTGAGGCTCACCCTCGGCCCGGTGCGGTGACTTCGTCCGTTCGCCCGCGCGTCAGTCGCCCACCTGCGCCGCAAGTCCGTTCGTCAGCCGTACGAGCTCGTCGAAGTCGGTGGCGAACATGGTGTATTTGTCGCCGCCCCCGGCCCAGACGACCTCGTACTCCTTGAGCTGTACGTCGACCAGGGTGCGCAGCGGCTTCTCGTGCCCGAGCGGGGCCACCCCGCCCACCAGCTGCCCCGTCACCTCGGTGACGAACTCCGGGCTCGCCCGCCGGATCTTCCGCTTCCCCACACCGAGCAGCGCGGCCACCAGCCCGGTGTCCACCCGGTGCGCCCCACTGGCCACCACCAGCAGCGGCTCGCCGTCCACGGCGAACACCAGGCTGTTGGCGATCGCGCCCACGGCACACCCCAGCTGTTCGGCGGCAGCCGCCGCGGTGGGCATGGGTGCGGAGAAGGTGCGGATCTCACTGTTGGCGCCCAACTCCCGAAGGTGCTCGGCGACGCGCTGTGCTCCATCCATGCGGGGAGCCTACGGCTTGCCGGACGCCTCTGTTTCGGAGAGGGGGTGCCCCTGCCCGACGTCCGCAGGCTGTGGGGGCTGCGGGTCCGTCGTGGCTTGTCGCGCAGTTCGCGCAGTTCCCCGCGCCCCTTCGGGGTGCGTCAATCGTTGTTCTGCTCGCGGGCGCGGCGGGCGGCTTCCGTGGGGCGGTTTATCGGGTCCAGTTCCTGGTCTATGTCGGGGATGGAGTCCTGGTCCTCGTCGCGGGTCTCCGCCTCCCACAGAGCCCGGTACTTCGCGTCCCGCAGCTTGAGCATGACGCAGGCGACCAGTGCGGAGAACAGGGAGCCCAGGAGGACGGCGGCCTTGGCGTGCTCGGTGACGGACGCGCCCTGGAAGGCCAGTTCGGACACCAGCAGGGAGACCGTGAAGCCGATCCCCGCCAGCATCGCGACCCCGGCCACGTCCGCCCAGGCCAGATCGGAGCTGAGCCGCGCACGGGTGAAGCGGGCGGCCAGGTAGGTGCCGCCGAAGACGCCGATGAACTTGCCGACGAACAACCCCACCATCACCCCGAGCGCCTCCGGTTGCCGGAAGGTCTCGCTCAGCGCCGAGCCCGAGACGCCGACGCCTGCCGCGAAAAAGGCGAAGACGGGCACGGCGAAGCCGGCGGACAGCGGCCGGACCAGGTGCTCGATGCGCTCGGCGGGGGAGCGGCTCTCCGGGTCGTCCGGATTGTCGGGCTGCACCCGCAGCAGCATGCCCATCGCGACGCCCGCGATGGTGGCGTGCACGCCGCTGTTGTACATCAGCGCCCAGATGACCACGGCCAGCGGTACGTACACGTACCAGCCGCGTACCCGCAGGTTGACGTGGAGGACGCGGAAGAGCACCAGCCCCGCGACGGCGCCGCCGAACGCCATCCAGTTGAGGGTGGAGGTGTAGAAGACGGCGATCACGAGGATCGCGCCCAGGTCGTCGACGATGGCGAGGGTGAGCAGGAAGGCGCGGATGCCGGAGGGCAGATTGGTGCCGATCACGGCGAGCACACCGAGGGCGAAGGCGATGTCGGTGGCCATCGGGACGGCCCAGCCGTTCAGATCGCCGCCGCGCGCCAGGTTCACCACGACGTAGCAGAGGGCAGGCACGACCATGCCGCTGGCCGCGGCGACGACGGGGAGCGCGGCGGCGGCCGGACGGCGTAGCTCGCCGACGGTCAGTTCCCGCTTCAGCTCCGCTCCGGCGACGAAGAAGAAGATCGTCAGGATGCCGTCCGAGGCCCAGTGCTCCACCGACAGATCGAGGCCCAGCGCGGGGATGCCGAAGTGGAAGGAGCGCACCGTCTCGTAGAGATGCGCGAGCGGGGTGTTGGCCCAGAGAAGTGCCAGCACGGCGGCGGCCAGCAGCACCGTTCCGCCGACGGTCTCCGTACGCAGCGCGTCCGACAGCAGCCTGCGCTCACGGGCCGACGGCAGGGCGAAGAGTGAAGTGCGGTGCTCGTCTGTGCCCGGCGGTGTCATGGCGCTCCCCTGGATCGGCGCGTGCAGAGATACGGGGGAGGGCCCCCGTACCGCCGACCAGACTTCCCGGCACACCTATGAGAATTTTGGCGCGATCTTGACGCCGTTCTCACACCGTACTCGAACAGCGGCGATCTGCACCGCCCCAGTTATGGGATCTTCACCTCAGCAGCCCTGCGGCCTCGGGCCGCGAGGGCGCCCGGAATCCGGCCTCCGTGGCGTTCGGATCCGCCTTGAGGGGGTCGGGGGGTGTTGATACTGTGCCCGGGATTTACATGGCGTGGTCGCCTGTTGGTACGCGGGGGTATGTCCGACATGGCGGTAGCGGCATGTCGGCACGGGGCAGGTTCTCAGTGACACGACGTGAGACGCACAAAGACCACAAGACGGGGAAAGACCACAACACGGGGGTGGTGAGGTGAAGACCCAGGAGCGGAGCTCCGCCGGGGTCGGGCGCGGGGCAGCACTCACCGCACCGGCCGGGGACCGGCTTCCGTCCCCGCCACGCGAACGCAAGCCCGCACTCGCCGCGCTCGCCGTCCTCCTCGTCCTGCTCGGCGCGCTGGGCGCGACCGTCCTGGTGATGCGCGCGGGGGACCGGGTCGAGGCCGTCGCCATCACCAAGCGGGTCCCGCAGGGGCAGCCGATCCCGGACTCGGCCATCAAATCGGTGATGGTTGCCGAGGACAGCGACATCAAGTACGTGCGCTGGGACCAGCGCGGTCTGCTCAAGAAGTACCGCTCGGCCGCCGATCTGGTCGACGGAACGGTGCTGGTGGGCAGCATGCTCACCAAGGAGAAGGGCCTGGCATCCGGCAAGGCCGTGGTGGGGCTCTCGCTCAAGAGCGGCCAGTACCCGCCGCGCCTGAAGGAGGGCGACACGGTCTCCGCGTACCGCGTGGGCCGCGAGACCTCCTCGGGCGGCAGCGACGCGACCGGTGGCGGGACCGACGACACGGGCGGCGACGCGTCCGGCCGGAACAACGGCTCCGGCAACGCGACTATCGCCGAGGGTGCCAGGGTCCAGTCGATCAGGTCCGGCTCCGACGACTCCCTCGCCTCCAGCGGCAACCTTCCCGTCTCCGTCGTCGTCGACAAGAGCGACGCCGCCGAGCTGACCGCGGCCGCGTCCAACGGGGAAGTGTCCCTCGTCCTCGACTCCGACAGCGGAAGCTGACGGCACGCGCAGCCGGACCGCGCCGTGCCCGCGCCATGGAGGACGGGAACGGGCCCGCGGAACCGTCCGCCGCGGAGCATCGTCGTCGGCTACGGCAGGACATGACGGCAGACGCAACGAGGGGCAGCACGGCAGGGACGACACGACACCAAGGAAAGGCGTAGCCGGATGGCGCTGATCGCACTCGCCGCCGACAAAGGGGCACCGGGGGTCACCACGGCCGCCGTCGCCCTCTCGGCGGTGTGGCCGCGCCGCGCACTGCTGGCCGAGATGGACACCGCGGGCGGCGATCTCGTCTACCGCAGCCCCGCCACGGACGGCCGTCCGCTGGACCCCAACACCGGACTGCTCTCGCTGGCCGCGACCGCGCGCAGAGGGCTCGCCGCCGAGCAGCTGTGGGACCACACGCAGCGGCTCTCCGGAGGGCTCGAAGTCCTCGTCGGACTCGGCAACGCCGAACAGTCGGCGGGGCTGGCCGGACAGTGGGACACCCTGGGCCGCGCCTTCGCGTCCCTCGCGGACTCGCCGCATCCCCAGCTGGCCGCCGATGTCATCGCCGACTGCGGGCGGATCGGCCCGGAGTCCGCTTCGGTGGCGCTCTTTCCGCATGCCGCGCTGGTGCTGCTGATCGCGCGGGACGAACCGGAGCAGATCGCCCGGGTGCGGGACCGCGCCCTGGCTCTGACCGCGCGGCTGCACGGCACGGGCCGCGGCATGTCGCCGCTCGCCCAGCCGCTGCTCGGTGTGCTGCTGGTCTCCGAGGCGCAGGGCGCCGCCAAGATCGCGGGTCAGGTCAACGACATGCTGGTCGCCTCCCGCGCGGGTGCCCAGGTCCTGGGCGTACTCGCACATGACCCGCTGGGCGCCGAGCAGTTGGCGGGCCGCCGCCGGGGGCGGGTCGAACGCTCGCTGCTCGTCCGCTCCGTACGCAAGATCGCCACCGACCTCCACCAGCAGTACGGTGCGGCCTGGGCGCCGGCCGCAGCGCAGCCGCAGCAGCAGCCCCCGACGTCGCGCGGCCAGGACCAGGTTCGGCGCCAGGGCCCCGGTCCGGCGCCGGTCGCCGGGCAGCCCACCGGCCCGGCCGAGCCCCTCCCGTCCGCCCCCGCCTCGGCGCCGCACGCCCCTACGGGCCGACCCGGTGCGGGCCAGGACCGGACCCCGCCGCCGCGGCAAGGACCGCCGCCGCAGCAGGGACCGCCGCCGCATCGGACCCCGCCCCCGCAGCAGGGCCCGCCCCCGCAGCAGGGCCCGCCGCCCGTCGGGCCCGATTACGGCGCGCCGCGTTCGCAAGGGCGCCGTGCACAGACGCCGGGGCCGGGTGCACAAGCGCCGGGTCCGCAGACGCCCGGTGCGCAAACTCCTGGTGCGCTGCCCCCCGTTCAGGCGCCGCCGACGCAGGCACCCGCCTCACCGGCACCGGGCGGCCCCGCGCAGAGTGAGCCGGCGCGGGGGCTCAAGGGCTTCCGCGGGCGGCGTAGGCCCACGGCACCCGCGCCCGCGCCCACGCCGCCGGTGCCGTTGCCCGGCAGCGGGGAGCGGTCGCGGGACGGGGGAGCCGCATCGTGAGCGCGAGCATGGTCGACCACCAGTTGGTGAAGCGGTTCCGGCAGGAGGCCGGGGACCGGATCGCCGAGCAGCGCCGAATAGACCAGGCGTCCGGTGTGGCGCCGATGACCACCGAGGACGAGCGGCAGTTCGCCCGTGCGGTGATCGCGCAGATCCTCGAGGAGTACGCGCGCTCGGAGATCACCTCCGGACGCACCCCGCCGGACGCGCAGTCCGAGGAGGCGTACGCGGCTGCCGTGCACGCCGCGCTGTTCGGCGTGGGGCGGCTCCAGCCGCTGCTGGACGACCCCGAGGTCGAGAACATCGATGTCAACGGCTACGACCAGGTCTTCGTCGGCTATGCCGACGGCCGTGAGATGCGCGGCGAACCGGTTGCCGAGTCCGACGAGGAACTGGTCGAGCTGATCCAGATCCTCGGCGCCTACTCGGGCCTGTCCTCCCGGCCGTTCGACTCCGCCAACCCGCAGCTGGACCTGCGGCTGCCCGACGGCTCCCGGCTGTCGGCCGTCATGGACGTGACGAGGCGCCCCGCGCTGTCGATCCGGCGCGCCCGGATGGGCAAGGTCTTCATCTCCGACCTGGTGGGCAACGCGACGCTCACCCCGGAGCTGGGCAGCTTTCTGACGGCGGCGGTGCGGGCCCGCAAGAACATCATGATCGCGGGCGCGACGAACGCCGGTAAGACGACGCTGCTGCGCGCCCTCGCCAACGAGATCCCGCCGCACGAGCGGCTGATCACCGTCGAGCGCGCGCTGGAACTGGGCCTGGACCAGTTCCCCGAACTGCACCCGAACGTGGTCGCGTTCGAGGAGCGGCTGCCCAACTCCGAGGGCCAGGGCACCATCAGCATGGCCGAACTGGTCCGCCGCTCGCTGCGGATGAACCCCTCCCGGGTGATCGTCGGTGAGGTGCTCGGCGACGAGATCGTCACCATGCTCAACGCCATGTCCCAGGGCAACGACGGCTCGCTGTCCACGATCCACGCCAACAGCTCCAGCGAGGTCTTCAACCGCATCTCCACCTATGCGCTCCAGGCCGCCGAGCGGCTGCCCATCGAGGCCACCCAGATGCTGATCGCGGGGGCCATCAACTTCGTCGTCTTCATCGAGCGCCGCAACGCCTTCGCCAGCGGCGGACGGCTGTCCCGCTCGGTCACCTCCGTACGGGAGATCAACGGCGTGGACGGCCGGGTGCTCTCCAGCGAGGTGTTCGCCGAGGCCCCCGACGGGCGGCTGCTGGCGCATGCGCCGGTCTCCTGTGCGCAGGAGCTGGCCGTCTACGGATACCAGCCGACCGGAAACTGGGGGTGAGACCGTGCCTCTCGACGGCGGTACGGGCGGCATCTTCTCCCTGCCCACCCTCTACGCGCTCGCCTGCGGCGTCGCCGTCGGCGGCGGTATCGCGCTGCTGATCGTCGCCCTGCGCGGGCTGCCCGCCAAGGCGCCGGACGAGAAGCGGGACGCGGGCAAGCGCGCCTCGGAGCTGGTCCGGTTCATGAGCCGGCGCGGCTCCATCGCGGTGTGCGCGGGACTGCTGGTGCTGCTGCTGACGCGCTGGCCGGTCGCCGCCATCGCCACCGGCATCCTCGTCTTCGTCTGGGACCGGCTCTTCGGCGGTGCCGCCGAGGAGCGGGCCGCGATGAAGCGGGTGGAGGCGCTGGCGGCGTGGACGGAGTCGCTGCGGGACACCATCGCCGGCGCCGTCGGCCTCGAACAGGCCATCCCCGCCTCGGCCCGCGCCGCAGCGCCCTCGCTGCGCCCGCATCTGGACGCGCTCATCGACCGGCTGCGGGCCCGCACCCCGCTGCCCACCGCGCTGCAGAACCTGGCGGACGAGCTGGACGACCCCTCGGCCGACATCGTCGTCGCCGCCCTCATCCTCAACTCCCGGCTGCGCGGCCCCGGTCTGCGCGAGGTGCTGGGCGCGCTCGCCAAGTCGGCGCGCGAGGAGGTGGACATGCGGCAGCGGGTGATGGCGCAGCGCGCCTCCACGCGGCGCAGCGTGCAGATCGTCGTCGGCGTCAGCGTGGCCTTCGTACTGGGCCTCGCCGTCTTCAACCGGGACTTCGTCAAGCCCTACGGGAGCCCGCTCGGCCAGGTCGTACTCGCCTGCGTGTGCGCGATGTTCGCCTGCGGTTTCTGGTGGCTGCGCAAGCTGTCGCGGATCGAGACCCCCCAGCGCTTCCTGATCCACGCCGACCAGCCGGCACCGGCGGCCCGCGCGGGCCACCCGGCGGAACGGGCCGAGCAGCCCGCCGAGCGGGGCGAGCAGCCTGCCGTCGGCGGAAAGGAGGCGCTGGACCGATGAACACCCTCACCCTCACCGCACTCACCGGAGCCCTCGCCGGGCTCGGTCTGTTCCTGCTTGTACGGGCGCTGGCGCCCGGCAAGCGGGGTGCCGTCGCCTCCGTCGCCGAGATCGACGCGCTGCGCGCCCGTACCGCCGCTCACCAGTCGGGCGTCGCGGGAAGCCCGGAGGAGACCGGCCGGTTCGGCGCCCTCCGGGCACGGATCGGCGTCCGGGTCGCAGAGCTGTATCTGCGGCAGGGCTGGGAGCAGCGCAACCTCCGTTCCGACCTGGAGGTGCTGGAGCGCCGCTGGGAGAACTTCCTTGCGACGAAGGTGCTGCTGGGCGCCGCGGGGCTGTTCTTCGGGCCGTTCCTGTTCTCGATCGGCTGGCTGATCGGCTTCGGCCGCAGTCCGCTGATCCCGCTGTGGCTGGCGCTGTTCTTCGCCGGGCTGTTCTTCATGCTGCCGGACCTGGAGGTGCGCCGCGACGCCGCCGCCAAGCGGCGCGACCTGCGACGGGTGGTCGGCGCCTATCTCGACCTGGTGGCCATGAACCTGGCGGGCGGGCGCGGACTGCCCGAGGCGCTGAAGGCGGCCAGCGAGGTCAGCGACGGCTGGGCGCTGCGCCGTATCCGCGACACCCTCGCCGACGCGCGGATCACCGGGCAGAGCCAGTGGGCGGCCCTGGGGGACCTGGGAATCCGACTGGGGGTCGACGAACTCAAGGACCTGTCGGCATCCTTGGCGCTGGTCGCCGACGACGGCGCCAAGGTGCGTGCCTCGCTCTCCTCCCGCGCCGAGACCATGCGGCACCGGGAGCTGTCCGAGATCGAGGGCAGTGCGGGTGAGAAGTCCCAGTCCATGCTCGTGGCCCAGCTGATGCTCTGCGCGGGCTTCCTCGTCTTTCTCATCTATCCGGCGGCGATGCGCGTCTTCCAGATCTGACCTCCTGTCCGAAGACCCGAGCCCGAAGCCCGGGTTCGAAGCCCGAAGCCCGAAGACCCAGAAAGGACTGAGAACGATGCCGAATCCGATGCGTTCGATCAGTCATCCCGCCGTCGAATTCCTCGTCACGTTTCTGCGCGGCCGGATACAGCGCGCCCGCTCCGGCGAGCTGGACCGCGGCGCCTCCGCCGTCGAGTGGGTGATCATCTCGGCAGTCGTGGTGGCCATCGTCGGCGTGGTCGCCGCCATCATCAACCTTGCGCTCCGGAACGGCGCGGACAAGGTGAGCGACTGCATCGACGGCGCCGACGAGGACGGCACCTGCAAGTAGGAGCAGTGCCGGTGCGAGCTGAGCGACGGTTCGTCGCAGGGATACGCCGCAGATGGGAGGCCGCCTCCCAGCGCGGCGAAAGCGGCATGACCGCGATCGAGTTCGTGCTGCTCACCCCGGTGCTGTTCTTCCTGATCTTCGCGACGGTGCAGTTCGCGCTGTACTTCTTCGCGGACCATGTGGCGCAGGCGGCGGCGCAGGCCGGTGCCCGTAAGGCGCGGCAGGAGGCCGACGCCGACCCGGGAGGCTGGCGCGCCGAGGCGAGGCAGACCTCCGGCGAATACATCGAACAGCTCGGCCCCGAACTGATCCTCAACCCCGATGTGAAGCTGCTCGGGCCCGACGACAACACCGTGGGTGTGGAGATCCGCGCCCAGGTGCCCTCCGTCTTCCCCGGCCTGGACATGGATGTGTACGCGATCTCCCGGGGACCGGTGGAGCGGTTCGTACCGGACGGGGGCGGGTGATGAGAGAGCGACGGTGGGCCGGTCCGCGGGGCGGCGACGCCGGGATGTCGACGATCGAGGTCGTCATCCTCGCGCCGGTGATGATCCTGTTCATCCTGGTACTCGTCGCGTTCGGCCAGCTCGTGGACGGGCGCGGAGCGGTGGACAGCGCGGCGCGGGACGCCGCACGTGCCGGGTCGCTCCAGCACGGCAGCCACGGCGCTGCGATGGCGGCTGCGCAGCAGGCGGCCACCGCCACCCTCAAGGGCACCTGCGCGGGGAACGTCACCGTACGGGACGCGGGCAGCGACTACCGCTCCGGCGGGCTGTTCACCGTCGAGGTGAGCTGCCGGGTGCGCGGCCTGGGCATCCTCGGTCTGGACATCGCCAAGGACATCTCCGGCCGCTCCAGTTCGCCGATCGACCCGTACCGGAGGACCGGATGAACCGGGGCAGACGGGCCCTCTCCGAGAGGGTGGGCAGCTGGGTGCAGGCCCGGCGTACGGCCTGCGACGACAGCGGGTCCGGTGCCGCCGCGGTCATCATGTTCGCGCTGCTGTTCATGGTGCTGGCCGCGTTCGTGGTGGACGGCGGGCTGTCCATCTCGCAGCGTGAGCGTGCGGCCGACATCGCCGAGCAGGCAGCCCGCTACGCGGCGCAGGACATCGACGAGGAGGCCCTGCGCGCCAGCCAGGGCCGCAACGCGCCCATCAACTACGAGAACTGTCCCTCCCGCGTCCACCAGTTCGCCACCCAGTCCGGCCTGACCGGGGCCGACGTGGCAGCCTCCGGCTGTGTGTCCGCCAGCGCACAGCAGGTGCAGGTCCGGATCCGGCTCACCTACCGTCCGGTCCTCACCGGGCTGTTCTACAGCGCACCCATCACCGTCCACGGCACGGCGACGGCGGAATCCGTGACCGGCTGAACCGGCCCGGAACCACCGCCCCTCCTCCACGTCCGCACTTCTCACACTGGGAGCACACGACATGGCGCGCCGCAGTTCGACACCGGCACCGGCCCCCGGCGGGCCCAGGGCCAACTCGCGCTCGCGCACGCCCGTACCGGTGCGCACCCGGCGCACGTTCGGGGACGTGCTCAAGGCGTTCTGTGCGTTCGTCGCGCTGGCCGTGCTGGTGGCCGGGGTGCCGTTGGCGCTGGCCTACTTCATCGGCTGGCCGCTGCCGCACCGGATGCCGTCGCCGGCCATGCTGCGGGAGGAAGTGAGCGTCGGCGTCTTCATCAACGTACTGACGGTCGTCGTATGGCTCGCCTGGGCGCAGTTCACCGCCTGTGTGCTGGTCGAGGTCAAGGCCGCGCTCTCGGGCGTCGGCCTGCCCGCGCGGGTGCCGGGCGCGGGCCCCAGCCAGCTGCTGGCGCGACAACTCGTCACCGCGATCCTGCTGCTGGGCTCCAGCACGGCCGGCTTTGCGCCGGGCCTGGCCGACCTCGGCCACTCCGTACAGCAGCCGCACCAGCCCTCGCAGACCGTCGCGAGTGCCCAGCTCCTCCCCGGCCAGCAGCGGTCGGGCGAGGTGGCCGCACAGGGGGACGGTGCCGGTGCGCATGTCATGGGCGGGAGCGGCTCGGACACCGTCGTACTGGCCGGAGGCGGCAGCGAGCGGGCCGGTGCGGCGCACCAGTCGTCGGCGCTGAGCGACACCTCCCAGGCCCGGAAGACGAAGTTCTACCGCATCCAGCCCCCGGTCGGCCGCCACCACGACTCCCTGTGGGAGATCGCGGAACGGCACCTGGACGACGGCCGCCGCTACAAGGAGATCTACCGCCTCAACAAGGACCGGGTACAGCCGGACGGCTCCCGGCTGTCCGAGGCCAGCCTCATCCGGCCCGGCTGGATCATGGAGATGCCCGCCGAAGCGCACGGCGGCGAACTGGTCGAGATGCCGGACGACGCCGAGGAACTGGGCGCCAAGGAGCGTGCCCAGTACGAGCGTTACCAGGAGGGCCGGGCCCCCGGCGGCGGTCAGCGCCAGCAGCAGCCACCCCAGCAGGACCAGGACCAAGGCCAGGACCAGCGTCAGGACCAGGATCAGGGCCAGAACCAGGACCAGGGCAAGGACCAGGACCAGCGCCGGGACGACGGCCAGGGCAAGGACGGGGACCGGTCGGGGCGGGAGGAGCCCACCGCACCGGACGATGACTCGTCGGATCAGGACTCCCAGGACCAGGACTCCCAGGAGAAGGGCTCCCAGGACCAGGATTCTTCCGAGAAGGATTCGTCGGACCAGGCTCCCTCCAACCCCGACGCGGGCGGCTCCGACGACGGCTCCGACGACGGCTCCGACAAGACCGAACTCGAACCGAGCATCCCGGACGAGAGCGAAGAGGGCGACGGGAGCGAGGATCTGGCGCCCACCCAGCCGGACCAGGAGATCCCCGACGCTCCGGACGACGAAGCGCGGCCCAGCGACCGGCCGAGCCCCGGCGACCAGGACAGCCAGGCCGACCAGGACGCCGGAGACGGCCGGGCCGACCAGGACGCGGGCAGCTCCGACGACTCGGATGTCGATGTGCGGCCCGATACGGAGGAGAAGCTCGATGTCCCGCCGGGTGAACACACGCCCGACCGTGAGGAGCAGTCCGTCCCCGAGAGCCCGGCAGAGGAGCAGCCGACCCGGACCGACGACCTCGGCGACGCGGAGGACGACGACGGGCTGCCCGGCCCCGGAATCTCCCAGCCGAACGACATCCGGCCGGGTGCCCCGGACACCCGTCCGGGCGGTACGGCACCGCACACCCCCGCGCCGGACAAGCCGGCCGCACCGTCACAGGACGACAGCGACGGCGGCAAGGGCGAGGAGACCCCCTCCGAGCTCGACCACGCCGACGTCCCGGACGGTGACCGCACCAACAAGCTCCACCGCTCCGCGAAGGCGGACGACGGCGGGGTGTTCGGGACCGTCGGGCTGCCCGAAGCGCTGCTCGGGGCTCCGCTGCTGGCGGCCGGGGTGCTGGCCGCGCTGGGCCGCCGACGGCGGACGGCGCTGTGGAGGGCGGTCACCGGCGGCGCCCGGCGGGCGCCCGGCGACGACTTCACGCCCCCGTCCGACCCGGCAGCGCAGGCCCGCGACGCGCTCCTGGTCAGCGCCGACCCCGCCGCCGTACGCTTCCTCGACCGTGCGCTGCGCGGGCTGGCCGAGGACCTCGCCGACGCGGGCCGGGAACTCCCCGTCGTCTACGCGGCCTGGCTGACCGGACAGGACCTGCATCTGCAACTCGCGGAGGAGTCCGGACAGCCGCCGGCGCCCTGGCGATTCGGCCAGAGCCCCAGCTTCTGGACCATCCAGCGCTCCCACACCCGCTTCGACGTGGACACCAGTGGGCCGTCGCCCTACCCGGCGCTGGTCAGCCTCGGCCTGCGCGGCGAGGCACGGCTGCTGCTCAACCTGGAGTCGGTGCCCGGGCTGGTCTCGGTGGCGGGGGACGAGGAGCGGCGCGCCGCCGTCCTTGCCTCCATCGCCGCCGAACTCGCCACCGGAAGCTGGTCCCGGGGCATGGATCTGACCCTCGTGGGCTTCGGTGCGGAACTGACCGCACTCGCCCCCGAGCGGGTGCGGTACCTGGCGGATGTCCCGGCGCTGCTGCGCGAGCGGGAAGACACGCTGACTCCGCAGGCTGCGGCTCCGCAGGTGGTGCTGATCGGCCTCGAGCCCACCAAGGACGAGGCCCGCCGGCTGGCCGCGCTCGCCACCGAAAGCGAAGGGCCACGCGTCGGCTTCGTGGTCGGTGTCCCGGGTGGACGGCTGCCCAGCGTCGTATGGGAGTTCACCGTCGATGCGGACGGAACGCTCGCCGCACCCCGCATGGGCCTGGAAGTACGGGCCCAGCTGCTGCCCGAGGAGCTGCGCGCTGCGGTGGTCGAGCTGTTCGCCGACGCGGACGACGAGCAGACCGAGGGCGGGCGCGGCCCCGGCTTCCGCGTCGACCTGAGCGAAGGCGGCCGTCCGGCGGTCTACGCGCGGATCATGGGCAGCTACGACGTCACCGGCATCGAGCCGCCGGAGGAGTCGCGCAGCGCGCTGCTGCACGAGGCGCTGGCGCTGCTGCTGCTCAACCGGGACGGTGTGCACCCGCGCGTACTGGCCTCCGCGCTGTGGCCCAAGGGCGTCACCGACGATGTGCGGGACGCGCTCGTCGAACGGCTGCGCGGCTGGCTGGGCATCGAGACCGACGGTAGGCCCCGGCTGTCCACCGACAAGGACGGGCGGCTCGTGCTGCGCCCCTCCGTCGTCTCCGACTGGGACGTGCTGCGCACCCTGCACCACGGCTGCACCGGGGAACGCGGCGCGAAGCTGGCGCCGCAGGTGCGGCGCCAGAAGCTCGCGGAGGCGCTGGAGCTCGCGCGCGGTCCGCTGCTGGCCGACCGGCCCGAGGGGCGGTACGGATGGCTGGCGTACGACGTCGTCGAGGCGCAGCATCCGCTCCTCGTCGCCGAGGTCGGCCTCGCCCTCACCGCCGAGTATCTCCGGTTCGGGGAACCGCACGCCGCGGTGGGCGCTGTGCGGATCGCCTTGCGGAGTGCTTCGGCGGACGAGCGGCTCTGGGACGCGTTGTTGCGGGCCGCGCACGCCACCGGTGAACCGGGCGCCCTCGATGAGGCGGTGCGCTGGGTCGCGGAGCGCGCCGCCGCCCTCCATGGCGCCGAGCGGGGGCTTCCCCCACGCACCCAGGCCCTCTTGGACGAGCTGGCCCCGGGGGCGTACCGCGGCTGACGCCCTCCCGGTTGTCATCAAAAAGCGACCTTTTACATGGGTCCCGGCGGGGGCCAGGGCCGTCATACCGGCGCACGGAGCCGAACGACGGTGTGAGGGGAAGCGATGAAGCGGGGATGGATGGCGGGGGCCGCTGTGGCGGTCGCTGCGGGGGTGCTGGCCGGATGTACGGGCGGCGGCACGAAGAACATGGAAACGAGCGACACCGCCAAGGGCGGCGGCTCCGCACCTGGGGAGGCCGCCTCCGTAAAACCCACCGAACCAGCGGATTTCCGGTCGACGTTCGCACTCGACGTCGACACCGCGTCCTACAGCTACGCCGGGCGCATCCTGCGGGACGGCGCCCGGCCGGCCCCGCAGACGGTGCGGACCGAGGAGTTCGTCAACAGCTTCCCGCAGGGCTACCGGCGGCCGAAGGGCGACGGCTTCTCCGTCTCGGCGGACGGCGCCCGCACCGGTGCGGCGGACTGGTCGCTGATGCGGGTCGGGCTGGCGACCAGGAACAGCGACCCGAAGGCGCCGCGCCGCCCGGCCGCGCTCACCTTCGTGCTCGACGTATCGGGTTCGATGGCCGAGCCGGGACGGCTGGATCTGGTCAAGGACGCACTGCGGACGGCGGCGGGCCAACTGCGCGGCAGCGACTCCGTGTCGCTGGTGACCTTCAGCGGTGACTCCGAGACCGTGCTGCCCATGACACGACTGGACGACGGCGGCCGTGCCAAGCTCCGCACTGCCGTCGACGAGCTGGAGCCGCAGTCGAGCACCAACCTCGGCGCGGGGATGAAGGAGGGCTATCAGCAGGCGGCCGAGCACCGGCGCTCCGGCGCCACCAACCGTGTCGTCCTGATGTCCGACGCGCTCGCCAACACGGGGCAGACCGACGCGAAGGCGATCCTCAGCGAGGTTGCGCGGCACCGTAAGGAGCAGGGCATCTCCCTCTTCGGCGTCGGCGTGGGCAGCGACTACGGCGATGCCCTGATGGAGCGCCTGACCAACAAGGGCGACGGCAACACCGTCTACATCTCCACCCGTACGGAGGCGCGGGAGGTCTTCGT
Source organism: Streptomyces sp. 3N207 (assembly GCF_052246355.1). NCBI lineage: Bacteria > Bacillati > Actinomycetota > Actinomycetes > Kitasatosporales > Streptomycetaceae > Streptomyces > Streptomyces sp. 3N207. Next base: position 289,485 of record NZ_JBQQBV010000006.1, read on the forward strand.
CAACCAGCTGCCCCGCAACATCGAGCTGCGCGCCCGCGACGCCAAGGCACAGGTCGTCTTCGACCGGGACGCGGTGACGGACTACCGGCTGGTCGGCTACGAGGACCGCAAGGTGGCCGACGACGACTTCCGCGACGACAAGGTGGACGGCGGCGAGGTCGGCCCCGGCCATACCGTCACGGCGCTGTACGCGGTCCGGCTGAAGCACGGCGCGACGGGCAGGGCCGCGACCGCGACGGTCCGCTGGCAGGATCCCGACAACCGGAAGCCGCACGAGAAGTCGCACGACATCGCCACCACGGCGCTGACCGGCGCCGACCTCTGGAAGGGCGCGGAGGTCTCCCCGTATCTGCGGCTGTCGGCCGTCGCCGCCTACTTCGCCGACGCACTGCGCACCGGGGAGGGCGGCGCCTCGCCCGGCCCGGAACCGCGGCCTACGGAGACGGCGGCCGAGCCGCTGCCCGCCGCGCCCTCGCTCGGAAAGCTGCACAGTGAGGCGGACCGCCTCGCGGAGGAGCCGGGGCTGCGTTCGGCCGCCGGCCTGGCGAAGAACATCAGCCGGGCGCAGAACACGCCCTGATCCGGGGAGACGAAAGGGGCCGTGGCCCGCGCCCTCGGGGGAAGAGGCGCGGGCCACGGCAGTCCGGCGGGGAAGCTCTCGGCGGCGTCAGCCGACCTGGAGCTTCTGGCCCGGCAGGATGAGGTCGGCGTCGCCGCCGATGGTGGACTTGTTGTCCGCGTAGATCTGCCGCCAGGTGGTGTCGTGCGCCTCGGCGATCTCGCCGAGGGTGTCGCCCGGCTTGACGGTGTAGTTGCCGTGGCCCTTCTTGGGGGCCTGCTGCTGCGGCTGGGCGGGCTTCGGCTGGGCCGGCTTCTGCGGAGCCGCCTGCTTGGGCGCCGACTCCTGCTGCGGCTGGGCCTTGTTGCCGCCGTCGGGGTTCACCTCGGCCGCGGGGCCGCCGGAGGTCAGACCGCCCGCACCGGCGCAGGCCCAGGCACCCGGGCCCTGCATCTTCAGCAGCTTCTCGGCGGTGGCGATCTGCTGGTCCTTGGTGGCCAGGTCGGCGCGCGGCGCGTACTTGGTGCCGCCTGCCGCGGCCCAGCTGGAGTTGTTGAACTGCAGGCCGCCGTAGTAGCCGTTACCGGTGTTGGCCTGCCAGTTGCCCGAGGACTCGCACTGGGCGACCTTCTCCCAGGTGTCCACCGAAGCGGCCTGCGCGCCCGTGGCGGAGACCAGCGGGAGGGCGACTGCCGCGCCCGCGACACCGGTCAGGGTGGCGATACGGGTGGCCTTGCTGGGACGACGGTGACGGCCCTTGCCGGAGAACAGCATGGTCTTTCTTTCCTTCGGTCGCGGCTGTCCGCCTGCGAGTTCGCGGCGAACCTGTCGAGCGGGAGCGACCGTAAGCACAGCTGTCCGAATGCTCCAATTAGGGGGCAGTAAAGATCGTTACAGCGGCTTGACACCCAACAGCGACATCCGTGCTGGTAATGCGGATGCGCGGAGATCGGTTCGGCCGGGTGTGACATAGCCGTTGGATGACAAGCGTCACAGGATATGGGCGTTTTGCTATGGGTTGGCCGGGGGTGGGGCCGACGGTCGGCCCCACCCCCGGATCCGGTCAGGACCAGATCGCGTCGACCCACTCCGGGTGGTCGACGAACGGGTTGCGGTTGTGCTGGAACTGGTCGTATATGACGTCGTTCCGGTTCTTCTCGAAGGCGCTCGGCGGGTCCTGCTCGTTCCACTTCTTCAGTACGGAGAGCCGGCCATGGGCGGGCGCCGAGCCGTTGTCCACCTTGTCGTTGGGCTCCAGGTCGGGGAAGTCGTCATCGCCCTCGTAGCGCACGGCCATGTACAGGATCATGCGGGCCACATCGCCCTTGACCTCGTCGCGCGGCTCGAAGGAGTCACCGTCGGTGTAGTTGCCCGGCGCCTCCCCGACCTCCTCGCCGCCCGCGTCGAAGTCCTTGCTGCCGCGGGTGCTGTTGACGGAGACATCGGTGGGGCGCAGATGGTGGATGTCGGTGCCGGGGCCTGTGGAGGTACCGAAGTCACCGTGCGACTTCGCCCACACATGCTCCCGGTTCCACTGTTCGGCACCGCCGCCGTTGTCGTCCGCGCTCTGCGAGCGGCCGGTGTAGAGGAGGATGACGTTGGAGGGGTTGTCCGGGTCCTTGTCGGTGGCCTTGAGCGCATCCCACACCTGGTCGTAGGAGAGCGCGTCGGATTCCTTGATGATGCCGTGCAGCGCCGTTTTCAGTTCGGGGCCCGTCTTGCCCTCGGCGTCCTTGTAGTAGTCGGCGGGTGCGTCGTTCGCGGTGACGGCGGAGTCGGGGGTGAGGGGCATTGCCGTGGCCGGTGCCTGCGCCGACAGCACCAGCAGTGCTGCGGTGCCGAGGGCGGCGGCCAGAGGAGCGTGAGAAGCACGCATGGGGGGTCCTCTCGATGGCACGGGACACCCCCGGTGTCAACTCCCCCGAGTGCGCCCCGTGTTGGCATGGGACGGGGGGAGCCTGCCAGATTTTCGAACACGCGCAAGAGGGTCGAACATGAAGATCGGCCCAATCCTCCGGTTCCGCCGCTGCGCAGGGGCAGATCCAGGCCGGCCCCGGCGCCGGGCTCACGCCCGCCGCCGGGGGTGCGGGGCCCTTGGGACCGGCGTTAATCTGGGGGCACGGCGACCCGCTGGGTCCCGCGCGGCGGTGGGGCTCGCCGTACACGAACCGTGGCAACGCTGCCGCCAACGGTCCCTGCTTGCGATGGCGCGCGCCTGTGGGCGCCCGGCGAGTAGGAGACAGGCGTGGAGGAGATATCACGGCGCCCCGTGCGGCCACGGCGAGAACCGCCGCGGTCCCCGCGTCGGGCGGCGGTGCTGCGCGGCCAGGGCCCGGTCGTCGCGGTGGTGGCCCTCGGCGGTGTACTCGGGGCCTGCGCCCGCTACGGCGCCGCGCTGCTGTGGCCCACCCCGCACGGAGCCTTCCCCTGGACCACCCTGCTGGTGAATGTGGCCGGATGCGCCGTCATCGGGGTGTTCATGGTGCTGATCACCGACGTATGGGCTGCTCACCGGCTGGTGCGGCCGTTCTTCGGGACCGGCGTGCTGGGCGGCTTCACCACCTTCTCGACGTACGCGGTGGACATCCAGCAGCTGCTGGACGCGCACGAGCCCGGCACCGCGCTGGGCTACCTCGGACTGACGCTGCTGGGCGCGATGGCGGCGGTCTGGCTCACGGCGGCGGTCACCCGCCGCCTGATCGAAGGGAGGCGGCGATGACGGACACCGAACAGGAGCTCGCGCGGGCCCACGGCAACGCGCTGCGGCTGACGGTGCTGCTCAGGGAGAACGATCGGTTCCACCACCGTCCCGCGTACGCCGAGATCGTGCACCGGGCACATGTCGCCGGGCTCGCGGGCGCCAGCGTCTTCCGGGGCGTCGAGGGCTTCGGCGCCTCCTCGATGGTGCACACCACCCGGCTGCTGTCGCTGAGCGAGGAGCTGCCGGTCGCCGTCGTCATCGTGGACGAGGCCCCTCGCATCCGGGCCTTTCTCCCCGAGCTGGAGGAGCTGACCCGCGGGGGCCTGGTGCTGCTGGACGAGGTGGAGGCCGTCCACTTCCCGGCCCGCGACGCCTCGCAGGGCCGCGATGCGGCGGCCGGCGGCGAGACTGCCGGGGGCGGGGCGGGCGCGTGAACTGGCTGCTCGTGATCTCCGGGGCCGCCGTCGGCGCGCCGCTGCGCTATCTGACCGACCGGGCCGTCCAGGCCCGGCACGATGCGCTCTTCCCTTGGGGCACGTTCCTGGTGAACGTCACCGCCTGTCTGCTGCTGGGCCTGCTCACCGGCGCGGCGCTCGAGGGGGCTGCTTCCTCGAACGTCCAACTGCTCCTGGGCACCGGGCTGTGCGGGGCGCTGAGCACGTACTCGACGTTCTCGTACGAGACACTGCGGCTCGCTGAGCAGGGCGCGGCCCGGTACGCGCTCCTCAATATGGCCGCGAGCCTGGCGGCCGGACTCGGCGCCGCCTACGCGGGGGTCACGATGGCCCGGGCGGTCTGGGGGTGAACGGCGCTCCGGCGGACCGGGTCACCAGCCTGGGGGCTTCGCGGTGCCCAGCGCGCGGGTGACGGCGATCTCGATGACGACCCGTTCCGGGTTGGGCCGGGGCGGCTTGTAGCGCCGGGCGTAGCGCTCCTCGGCGTCCGCCACCGACTCCGCGTCCTCCCGGACCACGGCCAGGCCCTCCAGCGTGCACCAGCGCCGCCCCTCCGCCTGGCTCACCGCGACACGCACCCCGGCGGGCCCGGCGGCCAGCACGTTGCGCACCTTCTTGCTGGAGCGGCTGCTGATCACCCGGGCGATCCGCGTCCCTGGGTCGTAGGTCACCCCGACCGGGACCAGGTGCGGGGTGCCGTCCGGCCGCGGTGTGGTGAGGAAGCAGGTGCGGCGCTCCTCCCAGAACCCCGGCTCGTCGGAGGCGGCCCCGGGTGAGGTGTGTGTGCTCATGGACAGAACGTTACCGGCCGTCATCCTGTGCCCAGCGGTGTGCCGGGCCAGCCGAGCAGCCGGGCGCCGATCACCGCGGTCTGGAGCTTGTAGCGGTGGGCGGGGTCGGTGGGGCCGGCCCCGGTCAGCTGGTGGATGCGCTCCAGCCGGTAGGTGAAGGCGCGCACGCTGAGCGAGAGCCGCCGGGCCGCCTCCGCCGCCACGCAGCCCGAGTCGAAGTAGGCGGTGAGCGTCTCCAGCAGCGGCTCGGCCCCGCCGCGCGCCGCGGTGAGCGGGCCCAGGGTCGCCTGTACGAGGTCGGCCATGGCCTGCCGGTCGCGGGTCAGCACGGGATAGACGAGCAGATCCGCGGCATGGAGCACCGGTTCGCTCAACTCCAGCCGCTCACCGAGGTCGAGGACGCTCACGGCTTCCTCGTACGACTGCACCACGCCGCCCGGCCCCGGCTGGACGCGTCCGATCGCCACCTGACCGCCGTCCATCGCCGCGTAGCACTGCTTCGCGAAGTAGGTGAGCACCTCCGGCTGGTCACCCGGCGCGACGCAGAGCACCCGGCCGTCCTTGGTGGTCAGCAGGATGCCGCGGTCGCGAAAGCGGGCGATGAGCGCCCGTTCGATCTGCTGGGCGACCTGATGGCCCTCGTCGTACGCGGCCGGGCCGTGCGCGACGGCCACCGCATGGGAGTGCGAGAGCCGCAGCCCGAACCGCTCGGCGCGCTCCGCCAGTCGGCCCAGATCGCTGCGCCCGTGCAGCAGGTCGTCGATGAACTCCCGCCGGGTGGCCTCCTCCTGGCGCACCGCCTGCCGCTGGGCGCGCTCGTAGCCCTCGGCCACCGCGTCGATCACCTGGTGCGTCACCGCCAGCAGGCTGTCGGGATCGCCCGGCAGAGAGGGCCAGGCGGTACGGGCCGCCGTCAGGTGGGCGCTGACCAGATCGCGCAGTCCGTACCCGGCGTCGGCCGCACGCTCCCCCAACTCCCGTCTGCGCTCCAGCTCGTCCCGCTTCAGGCGTCGGCCGGTCGCACAGACCTCGGTCAGGAGGACGACATATCCGTCCAGGTACGCCTCCGGTATGCCTGAAGCGCCATTCACCCGTATCTCCGCTCTCCTGATGCTCTGCTGACGGTTCCTTGACGCCGCCCGGCACGCAGACCCTAGAGAACTCTGCCCGGCTCCGGCAATGCGCGGTGGGGCGTGCGGGAACCAAAATGCTTGCCGAGGGGGGAGAACGGGGGAATCCGGGGGGAGCCTCGGTGCCGTGCACCGGCAGGGGGTGCCGTTCATCGGCAGGCCGCGGCACCGAGGCAACGGGGGGCGGGGGAGGGGCCGGTCATGGGAGCGCTTTGGGGAGCGGCCATGGCCGGCCCCTCCGTCGTTTTCCGCCGCGCTGCTGCCCTCCGGCGGGCGTCCTCGGCGAACTGCCGCCGCGGCGTTCGTGGTTGTCGTCGCCGGCTCCTCGTCGCCGTCGGTGCAACGGCCTGGACAGACCTGCGCGCAGGGGGACTTGCCAACTTGGAAAGTAGATGTCTAGTCTGAAAGAACTTGAGTGGCCGACTGCACGGGGAGGGCATGTCATGGAAGCTGCGGAGGCACGGGCCGCGCTGGAGCGGCGGGAGGCGGTGCAGCGGACGGGACGGAGAGCGCACGCCGACTGGTACGCGCGGTATCTGCTCGGCTTTCTCGGCTACACCGTGCTGCTGCTCTGCGGCGCCGCGGCGGCCCGCACCGAGCCCGCTGTGGCCATGACGCTCCACGCGGCCGGCGCTTTGATCGGCGCGCTTGCCATGGCGTATGCGGGAACCCGCCCTGTCGTCACCCGCGACTTCGGCCGCTTCCACGTCGTCTTCACCGTCGGCTGGACCGGGCTGTACGTGGCCGCGGTCGTCGTCGGCTCGGTCTGGAGCGGGGGCGCGCCGCTGTTGTGGTGGTCGGCCTCGCTGGCCGTACTCGCGGTGTGGACCCTGGGCGCGGCGCTGCTGGTGCGCAGAGCGGGCGCGCGGTGAGCAGCGCCCGGCACCCGCGGCACCGGCTGGAGCCGCTGCTCCAGTCCCCGGTGCGGTTCTCGGTCATGGCGGCGCTGGCCTCGGCCGAGCGGCTGGAGTTCCGGTTCGTCCGGGACGTGGTCGAGGTCAGCGACTCGGCGCTCTCCAAGCAGTCCGCCGCGCTGGAGGAGGCGGGGCTGGTCGAGGTCGAGAAGGGGTACTTCGGCAAGCGGCCCCGCACCTGGCTGAAGGCCACCGGGGAGGGCAGAAAGGTCTTCGAGGAACACTGCGCAGGCTTGCAGGCGATTGCCCGGGGCCTGGAGATGAGCCCGTCGGCGGAACCCCTCGATTAGTCGCCGGCCGCCGTCCGGCCGGTGCGAACAGAAGTGCGGGGAGCGATGCTTCGCCCATCGCTCCCCGCCTTCGTGTTGCCTTTCCGTTACCTGTGTAGCGCCTTTCGTGTTTTCGCTCGCGAATATTCCCGCTATTGCGGAGGTATTACGCGGTGCGTCGTACGGCGTACACCTCTTGTCGTGGCGCCGCCTGGTTGCCGCGGCGGCGTCGGCCATACTCGGGCATTGCTTCGCAGTGGCAGAGCAGATCCATCCGCGAGAGAATGTCGTGCGCTACTGGGACCATGCGCCTACCCGCTTCTGTCAGGCTCATGCCCCCCGGTGTACGCAGGAACAGCGGTTGCCGTGTGTGTACTTCGAGTTGGCGGATCTGGTCGCTGATGCTGGCGGCCGAGTAGCCCAATTCGGTGGCGGTCCTGGTCACACTTCCTGTTCGCGCACACGTCACGAACGCGCGAAGCATCCGATCATTCACTGAGTCTCCCCGTATAGCAAATCATGCAAACTCGGTGTGTAACGGACATAGAGCACTTGTTGTGGTGCCCGGACGTGGGTGGTCGGTCCCCCGCGGTATCCGCCTGGTCGGCTCGTTACTATTCCCTCAAGTCTCAGGCGGCACAAGGAGACTGGCGAGTAGCAGGTTGGATCTTTGCCCAACTCTTGGTCCAGGGGATGTAGTTCCCGTATTCGGTCTCTCCGAACGCCCCTTGCCCGGCGTTCCGCCGAGCGGTCAACATTGCTCGTGATCACCTCCGACCAGTCGGCATGACGCACAGCGCAGAACGTGTCAACTATTGCGCGGGACGTGGGGATGCAGCGCCAAATGTTTAATCTTCAAGAACGCAGCGAACGTTCGGATGGCGAAGTCGCCGAAGACGAGGCGTCACTCGCTCTCGCGGTCAGCGAACTCACGGTCCGCTATGGGGATTTCACGGCAGTGAACAACGTGGAGTTCACCGTAGGGCGCGGCGAGATATTCGGTCTGCTCGGCCGCAACGGCGCAGGCAAAACGAGCACCATCGCGGCCGTCACCGGACTGCTGCGGCCCGCCGGCGGCCGGGTCTCCGTCCTCGGCAGGCGCGTGGAGCCGGGCCGGCGGAGCGGCTGGCTGGGCAGCGCGCTCTCCCTCCAGCCGCAGAAGACCAGCCTCTTCCCCCGTCTCCAGGTGGACGAGACGCTGCACATGTGGGCCTCGCTCTACCCCGACCCGCGTCCGGTACCGGAGCTCATCGAGGAACTGGGCCTCGCCGAGAAGGCCCGCACCAGGGCCGCCAAGCTCTCCGGCGGCCAGCAGCAACGGCTGCTGCTCGCCACCGCGTTGGTCGGCAACACCCCGCTCGTCGTCCTCGACGAGCCCACCACGGGGCTCGACCCGCACGCCCGCCGCGACGCCTGGGCCGTCATCAACCGAGCCCGCGCCGGCGGCACCACCTTCCTGCTGAGCACCCACGCGATGGAGGAGGCCGAGGAGATGTGCGACCGGCTGGCCGTCCTCCACGAGGGCCGGCTGCGCACCTCCGGAACCCCGGCGCAGATCGTGCGGAGCCTCACCCACGGCAGCACCGTCACCGTCCGGTCGGCCCAGGAGGACCTGATAGGGGCAGCGCGCGAGGAGTTCGGCACGGACGCGGTGCAGGCGGACCCCGGGAGCACCTCGCGGTTCACCGTGGCCGCCGAGCGGCCCGAGCGGGCCGTCGCCTGGCTCGAGGAACGCGCGCCCGGAGTGGACGTACGCATCCACCGCCCGACGCTGGAGGACGCGTTCCTGGCCGCGACCGGCACCCGGGCCACCGACCCCGACGAGGGGAGCGAGGAGTGAGCACGATCGACACGAGCCCGACCCGCACCGGCACCGCGGCACGCACCCCCGTCCCCGACAACCCCGAGGGTCCCGAAGGGGCAGTCCCGCAAGGCCAGTTCAAGGCGCTGGCCAGGGGCATGACCAAGGAGCTGGTCCGCGATCCGATGGCGCTGTTCTTCAGCGTCGTCTTCCCGGTCCTGCTCGCCGGGCTCTTCGTCACCATCATGCAGCTCACCTGGGCCGGCGGCCCGTACAAGATCGCGGTGGTGGGCAGCAGCAGCCAGGCGGCCCAGCTGCAGGACGCGCTCGGCGACGGCTCCAAGGTCACCGCCGTCAGCTCGCCGCGCGGTGCGCCCGAGGGCACGGAAGCGGTGGCGGCACCGTCCGCCGACGGCGACAGCCTGAAGGTGGTCATCGATCCGGAAAGCCCCTCGGTCGTCTCCGCGTTGCGCGACGCGCTGCCGCAGACCGGCTGGGACGGGCGGAACGTCGACGCCGTGGGCACCGACGGCAGCCCGCCGTTCGAACCGATGCCGTTCGTGCTGCCCGGCGTCCTGGTCTTCGCGCTGATGTCGCTCGCCCTGAGCGCCACCGCAGGCACGCTGGTGTCGCTCCGTGCCAACGGCACGCTGCGGCTGCTGCGTACCACACCGGCCCGGCCGCAGGCCATCCTCACCTCGCTGCTGCCGGCGCGCGGCGCGCTCGGCCTGGCGCTGCTCGCCGTCGCGGGGGCCGTCGCCACGGTGCTGGGCCTGCTGACGCCACTGTCCGGGCTGACCATGCTGCTGACGACAGCGCTCGGCATGTGGCTGTTGATGGCCGTGGGCTTCCTGCTCGGCGGCACACTGCGCTCGCCGGAGCTGACCAACGCGATCTCCGGACTGCTCACCCCCCTGCTGCTGATGGCCTCCGGCGTGCTCTTCCCGCTGGAGCTGATGCCCGACGGGGTCGCGGATGTCCTGTCCTGGAACCCCGTCGCGTTGCTGGGCGACGCACTGCGGCACGACGTCACCGGCGGTGTCACCCGGCATGCGCAGTGGCTCGACTGGCTGCTGATCGCAGGCAGCGCCGCCCTGTTGACCGTCGCGGCTGTCCGCGCCTTCCGCTGGGACACGGAGAAGAGGAACTGATGACCGTGACCACCACGCCGCACAGTGCTGAGGCCCCCGCGGACGCCGCCACCGCGACGCCGCCCGCCTCACTGCGCCGGATGGGCGATCTCCTCTCGCCCTACGGCCTCGTCAGCGGCGCCGTACGCCTCGCCGGCAGCCCCGGCGACCCGGACTTCCCCATCTTCACCGCCTCCCTCGGCGACCCCGTACACGTGCTGACCGGGCACGAGGACTGGAACATGGGGGCCGAGCAAGGCAACTTCGACGGGGCCGGCGGTGATCTGTCGCCCGAGCGCGCCGCGTTGCTGGCGGTCGCCGAGTCGCTGGAGCGCTACTCCTCCTGCGCCCGGGACTCGGGCCGCTACCGCTGGGCGACGGCCGGCGAACTCGGCGACGAGGCCGTGCCGCTGGACGCCTGGCCCAAGCTGTCGGCCGCCGAACTCGCGGCGGGCGGACACGGGCTGGTCGGCCCCGATCCGGACGCGCCCATGCGCTGGGTGCGCGGCTGGTCGTTCACCCGACAGCGACCGGTGTGGGTGCCCGCGGTGCATGTGTGGCTGAAGAACCCGCCCGAGGCCCTGGGCGAGCGCATCAGCCACCCCGTCTCCACCGGCTGCGCCGTCCATACCGATGTGACGGCGGCCGTCGTCAACGGGCTGCTGGAGGTGGTCGAGCGCGACTCGATCGCCCTGACCTGGCTGCAGCGGCTACGACTGCCCCGGCTGACGGTGGATTCGGAACAACTCACGGAGCGGCAGCGTCAGTTCATCGAGCGCGCCGCCAACCCGCACGTCCGCACCCAGCTCTACGACGCCACCACCGACCTCGGCATCCCGGTGATCTACGGCGTCCAGCTCGCCGACAACGACCCCGAACTGGCGCAGATCGTCGCTGCAACCTGCGATCCGGACCCCGGCGACGCCGTTGCCAAGCTCTACCGCGAGGCCGCGTCGCTGCGCATCGCGCTGCGCCACCACATCACCAACTCGGCGAACAAGGCGAGCACGTCGGCGGAGAGCGGCGAGAAGCTGGTCGACGTCGTCGGAGGTGCGGCTCAAGCCGGGCCCCTCGCGGCCCGCGACCGCTTCTCGTTCCTCCTGGACGGCGAGCGGGAGGAACGGCCGCTGGCCGCGCTGCCCCGCCCCGCCGCCACCGACTCACGCACCGTCCTGGGCTGGCTGCTGGAGCGGCTGCACGCGCGGGGCTGCGAAGTCGTCGCCGTCGATCTGACCACCGACGAGGCCCGCCAGGTCGGCGCCACCGTCGTCCGAGTGGTGGTGCCCCAGCTGATGCCCCTCTCCTTCGTGCACCGGGCCCGCTACCTCGGCCATCCGCGGCTGTACGAGGCACCGCGCGCGATGGGCCATCCGGTGCTGGACGAGGACGAGATCACCCAGCTCCCGCAGCCGTTTGCCTGACCTACCGCCCATGGCGCACCGGCGCCACCCACGCACAGCGCGGCACCCGTGCACATCCACCACACCACCTGGGCAGGAGAAGCGATGCACACCGGAACGACCGGTCCCCGCAGACCGTTGTTTCTCGCGGCGGGCTCCTTCGGGCACGCCGTCACCGAGCGGCTGGCCAAAACGTACACCGGCGCCGTCGTCATGGGCGTCGACGAGGGCAGCCACCCCAGCTTCTGGCCGGTCAGCGATCTGCTGGTGCTGGTCACCGACCACCCCAGGCCGGTGCTGGCCGAGGCGGTCGAGTCCTCCGCGTACGTCTGGCGCGTGCCCTGGTTCCCGATCGAGCTGGAGCCCACCGAGCTGCGCTGCGGACCTGCCGTACGGCCCGGCGCCGGCGCCTGCCACCGCTGCTTCACCCGGCGCCGCGCCCAGCACGACCGCGCACCCGTCCCCCGCGAGGCGCGCGGGCAGCACAGCCGGGAGACCAAAGCCGCGCACACATCGGACGATGTGCGGGTCACCGGCTATGCGCCGCACCACATCGGCATGGCCGTCGCGCTGGCTCGCGCCGCCGTGCACGATCTCTTCGACGAGCAGGAGGGCGAGGCCGCAGGTGCCTCCCGGGTGCGCTCCGTCAACCTCGCCGACGGCAGGACGGCCCGCCACCACGTCGTCGCCGTCGACCAGTGCCCGCGCTGCCGCCCGGCGCGCGGTGGTGGCGAGGACACCTCGTGGCGGACCTTCGAGCGGCTGACCACCGCCGCACCGGTGGGGAGCTGAGCACCATGCCGAACGGGGACGTACTCACCGCCGAACAGACCGGAGCCGCCGCGCTCCGCGACCCGCAGCTGTCCGTACCGGCGCTGCCCAGGCTCCGCCGCGGCGTGGCGGTCCACCCGGTCAGCGAGGGCCTGGTCGTCGAAGGGCTGCCCAGCCCCCAGGTGTTCCGCGGCAAGGCCGCCACCGCACTGCTGCCCCGGCTGCTGCCGCTGCTGGACGGCGGCAAGGACTGCGCGGCTCTCGCGGAGGAGTTGGGCATGGCGCCCCGCGCCGTCTTCAAGGCCCTCTCGCTGCTGTGGATGTGCGGGGTCATCGAGGACAGCCCGCCGCCCGGCGGAGAGCAGGCCGACGCCGGGGCCGCGCTCGCCGCCGAACTCGCCGACTACCTCTCCCGGATGGGCGACTCCACCGGCGCCAACAGCTGCTGGGAGCAGGGCGCGCTGCGGCTGGCCACGGCACGGGTCGCCGTCTTCGGCACCGGGCCCACGGCCTCGGCGCTGGCGGAGGAGCTGGCGCCGTCCGCCGAGGTGATCCGCCTGGCGGGAACGGAGGGCGTACCGCCCGCGGGCACCACGCTGGCCGTCACCGCCGACCTGCCGCCCGGCGAACTGTCCGCCGTCGCCGCCGACTGCCGGGAGCGGAACATTCCGCTGGTGCGGGTGGCCGTCTTCAACGGGCGCGCCCGCCTGGGCCCGTTCGTCCATCCCCGCTACACACCGTGCCTGGACTGCCTGTTGGCGGAGGAGGCGGGTACGGAGGAGGCGGGTACGGAGGAGGCTCTCGTCCGGACCGCGGACGGTACGGAGACCGACGAGGAGCCGGCAGCGCTCACCGCAGCGCTCGCGGCGCACGATCTGTTCGGCTTCCTCTCCCGCTCCGTACCGTCGCCCTACCCCAACCAGTGGCGCACCGTCGCGCTGGACGACCTCAAGCAGCGGCGGCACAGCGGCGCCACCCGCCCCGGCTGCCCCACCTGTTCGGCCTCCGCGCCCGCTCCCGAGGGCCATGAGGCTCCCGAACCGGCGCCGCTGGCCGCGCGCTACGAGGCGTTCATCGGCTTCCCGCCGCACGAGTACCTGGACCTCAAGGGCCACCAGCAGCACTACAAGCCCTCCAACCTGGCCCTCCAGCGCCAGGAGAAGACCTGGCCCGTCTGCCCGCCGATCGACCTGCCGCCCCCGGACACCGCACGCCTGGCCGGGCAGCCGTACGGCCATGAGGAACCCGCCCGGGACGCCGCCGTCGACCTGGACACCCTCTCGCTCGTCCTGGCCACCGTTGCGGGCATTCGCCTCGGCGACCCGGACTTCCTGCGCCGGTGGACACCCAGCGGCGGCAACATCGGCTCCGTCCTCGCCCACGTGGCCGTACGCGATGCGAACGGACTGGAGCCGGGCATCTACGGCTATGTGCCCGGCGGCCACCGGCTGGCCCTCCTCGCGCCGGGCACCGCCGTGCTCGACGGGATACCGGGACGGGGCCCGGCCACGCTGGTGCTGACCGGCAACCTCGGCAAGGTCGCCAAGAAGTACCACTCCTTCGCACTGCGGGTGACGCTGCTCGACGCAGGCTGCGCCCAGGCCACCCTGCGCCGCGTCTGCCGCACCCTCGGACTGCCCCGCACACCGGTGCGGCGCTGGGACGAGCGGGCGGTCACCGGGGCGCTCGGTGTCGACCCGCGCGTCGAGCCCGTCACCGCCGTCACCGACCTCGGGAGGCCGCTGTGATCGCCCCTGACGACCTCGCCTTCCAGCTCGTCGACTCCTTCGCGTCCGCGCCCGCGAGCCCGCGTACGGAGGCGGCACCCTGGCGCGCGGCTCCACCGGCACCGCTGGGTCCGGCTGTCGAAGTGGGCCAGGAACCCGACCCCGGAGCGCCCCGGCTCGACCTGGCGGCCACCCTCCAGACACGCCGCGCCAACCGCGTCTGGTCCCCCGAGCCGCTGCCTGCGCCGCTGCTCGCCGACATCATCGGCGAGGGCGTCGAAGCGGACGTCGAGGAGTGGCCGGACGAACAGCCGTACACACCGCTGGAGATCACCGTCGTGGCCTTCCGCGTGACCGGTCTGGCACCCGCTGTGCACCACTTCGACGGGCTCACCCGCACCGCCCGCCCGGTGATGGAGCTGCCGCCGCCCGAGCAGCGCCGCTCCCTCACCCTGCAGGCCGAGTTCGGTGACGCGCCGGCGATCGTCTCCGTCGCCGTGGATCTGCGGACGGCCGAGGCGCGCGACGGCGGCCACGGCTACCGGACACTGCTGACCCGGACCGGCGCGGCCGTCCACACCATGTGGCTGGCCGGCGTCTCGCACGGGCTGACCGGTTCGGCGTTCGCCGGGTTCATCCCCGCCGCCGTCCGGACGCCGCTGCGCACCGACGGCACCAGCCGCCAGCAGGTGTTCGCGCTCGCACTCGGCTACCCACCTGCGGCCCCGCCCGGCGGCGAATCCGCCGCCCCCTGATCGTCCGAGGCGCGCCCCGGGCCGGCCACGAGCCCCCGGCACGCGCCGTCGGATGCACCACCCATCCGCACCGAACAACGAAAGGAAGTGATTCGCAGTGGAAGACATCATCGACCTGTACGCCGTGGCCGAGGACGAGCTGGCCCTGGAGGAGCTGCCCGAGGGCAACGCCCTGGCGAGCCTCTCCAGCGCCACCAGCGCCAGCACGGCGTCCTGCCCGGCGACCAGCGCGTCGAGCGCCTCCAGCGCCTCGACCTACGGCTGATCGCACCGGTTCGTAACCAACCAGAAGGAGGTACACCCATGGAGTCCATGGACAACCTGGAGCTCGACCTCTACATCGAGGATCAGGACCTCTCCGTCGAGGAGCTCCCGGACGGCAATGCGCCCGGCGGCTGCTTCGCCTGCGCGGGCTCGGCCTCAACGGCGTCCTGCCCCGGTTCGTCGGCGGCCACCGTCGGCAGCGCGTCCTGCATCGGCTGATGAGAGCCGACGTCTGACGCGGTCGGGGCAACCGGCAGTCGATTCGCGAGAAAGGAGATGAGACATGCAGCACAGTGACGACCTCGACCTGTTCGTCGAAGCGTTCGAAGACGACCTGGTGGTCGAGGAACTGAGCGAGGGCACCGCGCTGGGCACTTGGGGCACTTTCGGTTGTGCGGGTTCCGCATCCTGCCCCGGGAGCACGGCTGGTACCGCATCGACAGGCTCCAGCATGGGCTGATCAGTAAGAGCACCGCACCACAGCGAATCTCTCAGAAAGGAGACAACACATGGACCACACCATCGACCTCGAACTGTGGGCCGAGGACCTCGAAATGGAGGCCCTGCCCGAGTCGGACAGCCCGTTCACCACCTACGCCTGCGCCGGCACAGCGGCCTGCGGCAGCTGCCCGGTCGGAAGTGCGGGAACGTTCGGCTGCCTCTCCTCCAACGGTGGCTGACCAGACGGAACGAGCACTGTTCCGCCCAGCGGCCTGGTGACATGCGAACACCGGACCGCGCCGTGAGGTGAGACCCCGGTTCCGGAGCGGGCGAAGCGCCCCGGAACCGGGTGCTCGCGGATGCGACCCGCGAGCACGCTCAGGCTACGACGTGGCCCGCGCACCGGCCGCCACCAGGGAGTTGTTCATGGAGACCCTTACCCGACCGAAGCTCCGCGAGGGACTCGAAGTCATTCGCGGGATGGACGACCACCCGCTGCTGTACGACGCGTCATCCGGTATCTACCACCGGCTCAGCCGCTCGGCCATGGGCCTCGTCCAGCGGCTCGACGGATCCCAGTCGCTCGACGACATCGCCGGCCTGATGGCGGCGCGCGGCACCAAGACCCCCGAGGCGGCCCGCACCGAGCTGGACCGCTTCGTGAAGAACCTCTACGACAGCGGCCTGCTGGACGGCTCGCCCACCCCGCAGCGGGCCAAGAACGCGGGGCGGCGCGGCAAGCGCAACCAGATGATGCCGCGCTTCGTCGTCAGCCGTACGCTGCTGCCCCGGCTGCTGGAACCCCTCGCGGCCGTGCTGCGCAAGGTGCCCGGCGGCGCGCTGGCGGGCGGCCACATCGTGGGCGGCGTGCTGGGCACCGCCCTCGCCGTGTGGGCGGTGCTGGCGGGGCCCTCCGCCGATCCGAAGCTCGCACACTGGACGACGCTGATCGCGCTCGTCCTCTTCCTCGGCCAGATCGTGCTGCACGAGGCGGCGCACGCGATGGTTGCGCAGATCCTGAAGGTGCCTGTGCGGGGCTTCGGGTTCGCGCTGCTCTTCTACTTCATGCCGCTGGCGTACGTCGACCGTACGGACGCCTACCGGCTGCGCTCCCGCAGCAGCAGAGTCGTCCTCGCGCTGGCCGGTCCCGTCAACGACGGCTGGGTCGCCGGGGTCACCGCGCTGGTCGCCACCATGGCGGACGGCACCGTGGCGACCGTTGCCGCGACGATGCTGCTCTTCCAGGTCTTCAGCGTCATCACCAACCTCAACCCGCTGCTGCCCAGTGACGGTTACGCCGCGCTGGAGGCCGGTATGGGCACCGTCGACGCCCGTGGCCGCGCCTTCGGGCTGCTCAAACACACACTGCTGCGCCGCCCGCTGCCCTCGCACCTGGCCGCCATGACACCCGCCGCACGCAGGCTGTACCTGGCCTACGGGGCGCTGTGCACGCTGTACATACTGGTGCTCGCTTACGTGGCGGTGGTCGGTACGGCGTTCTCGTACGGCAGCGTCCAGGGGATGTGGGGCCGGTGACAGCCACGGTGCCGCAGACCCCCGTCCGGCTGGGCACCCCCGAGCTGACCCGCGTCGCCGGGCTGCCCGCCGCCTGCTGTCCCCGCCCCGGCGCCCGCACCGCCGAACTCCTGGACCGGCACGCGGAGCTGAGCGGCGCGCTGGAGGAGCTGCGGCCCCGGGTGGAGGACGTTCTCTACGCCCTCGTACCGCTGCTGGACGATGCGCGCGAACTGCGCCGTGCCGTCCTGGCGGCCCGCCGCGCCGCGCACCGTGCGGCGCCGCCGGGCTGGGACGAGCGGACCGGGGCACGGATCGCGGAGTACGCCGACGAGGGAGCGCGCGCCGCGCTGCACCGCTGGCAGGAGCTGACCGCCGCCGCGCAGGCGGTGGCTGCGGAGCTGGACAAGGAGGTCGCACGGGACCGTGCCGCCGCGGAGGACACCCTGGCCGCGGCGCTGGAAGACCCGGCCTTCGCGCACTCCCTCGCGCTGGCCACGCCCGACTGGGTGCGCTACGGCAGCGCCGGCAAGCACCACAAGACCCGCAAACGGCAGCGCGCCATGCGGACGCTGTACTCGTACACCACCCGCGCCGCCGCCAAAACCAGCCCCTTCGCCCGGCTGACCACGGTCGGCGTACCTGGCCGGGCCCACGACGGCCACGCTGCGCAACAGGTGTCCGCCACGGTCGCCTTCACCGCGCTCTACGCCCTCGCCCGCTCACCGCACACGGCACCGCTGCTGCGCTACCGTCCCTCGCCCACAACGGGGGAGTTGCTGCTGTATCCCGAGTACATCGCCACCGGCGGCGTCACCTGGCGCCTCGACCATGTGGTGGAGGCGGGCCCGGCGGCCGGGTGGGCCCGCACACTGGCTGCGGCCTGCGACGAGGACGACGGGACGCTTTCCCACGAGGCGGCGCTGCGCGCACTCGGCGGCGCGGACCCGTTCCGCCGCTTCCTGCGGATGCTCGACAGCGGTGTCCTGGCACCCGTCGCTCCGTGGCGGCGTGGCGAGGACGCGGTGTCGGTTCTGCTGGCACTGACGGAAGGTGCGAGGGACGACGACCTCACAGTCGTACGGCAGTTGCGCGATCTGGCCACCGAGCGGGAGCGGCTGGCGGCACCCGTCGGCGCAGCACCGGACGGCCCCCGGCAGCGTGCCGGTGCCGTCGCGCGCGTCCGGGAGCTGGGGCAGGGATGGGCGCGGGCCGCGGGCTGGGACCGGTTCGAGCCCACCGAGGTCTGGTACGAGGACGCCGTCACCGAACTGCGGCTGCCGCCCGTGCTGGAGGACGAGGAGACGGCGGCCGACCTGCGCCGCCTCGGCGCCCGGATCCGCCCCCGGCTGTTCCGCTCGCACCTGTACGACGAGTTGGTGCGCCGGTTCGTCGCCGTGTACGGGAGGGGCGGCAGCTGCGACGACGTGCTCGGTTTCGCCATGCGCTGCGGCGCCGAGACCGACCGCGACCCGGAGCTGGAGCGGGCCGTGCAGCTCGACCTCGCCGCGCGTGAGGACCCGGGGGAGCGGGCCTGGCTCCCGGTCGGCCCGAGCAGCGCGCCTCCCTCGGCTGCCGTGCTGTTCCAGCATGTGCAGGCAGCGGGCGGCCCCCGCATGGTCGTCAACCAGTTCAACCCCGGTACGGGCGGCCTGCTCACCCGCTTCAAAGGGCTGCTGGGCGACGGTTTCGCGGAGGCGCTCCGCACCCACGTACGCCGCTGCTGGCCGTATGCCGCGCACCACCACGAGCTGGTGCTGTGGACCGAGTGCAGCACCGCGCAGGCCCAGTCCGCCGGTCTGCTGCCCCCGCTCACCCTCCCCGGGGAGCTGGAGGCGCCCGGCGCCCTCGCGCTGAGCGCGACCCGCCTGGTCCACGACCCGCACCAGGACACCCTCACGCTGCTGGCGCCGGACGGGCTGCCGCTGGCCGCCGCCTACACCGGGCTGGTGCCCACGCATCTGTTCCCCAAGTTCGCCCGGTTCCTTGCCGTGTTGGCCGACCCATGGGTCAACGGCTCGCTGCTGTCGGACTACCGGATGTCCTTCCAGCTGCCCCGCGACCCCGGACGGGTGCTCGCGCTGGAGCGGCAGACGCTGGGCGACGAGGGCCACGTGGTGACCCGGCGGGCGTCGTGGATCGTTCCGGTGGACCGGCTCCCGCTTCCCTCCCCGGAGTCCGGCAGCGACGCCGAGGCCGTCGCGGCAGCGGACGCGTTCCGCCGTTCGCACGGCATGCCGCGCGAACTGTTCGCCTATCTGCTGCCCGCCGCCGCGGGCGGGATGAGCCCGGACCACGACCGGAAACCGCTGTGGATCCGGCTGGACTCGGCCGTCTCGCTGGACGTCCTGGCCCACTGGATCACCCCCGGGACCGGCCATGTACGGCTGGTCGAGGCGCTGCCCGCACACGACCAGCACCCGCTGCGCGACGCGGACGGCGAACGGCGCGCCGCCGAGCACGCCGTGCTGCTGCACTGGGCCGGCACCGAGACCGGCACCCACGGGAAGGAGAACCGGTGACCGCGACCTCGGTCCCCGCCCGGGAAGCGCCGCAGGAGACCACCGACGCGGCCCCTGACGCGGCTCCTGAACCAGCCCCTGACGTAGCCCCTGACGCGGCAACGGACTGGTGGTACGTACGGGCCTATCCCGGCGGACCCGCACGCATGGATGCGGGAGTCCGCGCGGCGCTGCCGTGGCTGGCAGGGCGCGCGGCCGAACTGGAGGCGCCCGCCTGGCACTTCCTGCGCTACTGGGACGCGACCGGCCACCATCTGCGGCTGCGCATCCGCTGCACCCCCGAACAGGCCGACGTGCTGCACGCCTGTGTCCCGGAGCTGCGCGCGCTGATGTCGGCCCTGCCCGAGGAGCCGGACGAGCCCGGCGGCGGTCTGCTGCCCGCCGAGCCCACCATGGCTCCCCGGCACCAGCCCACCGGGGTGGGCCCTGCCCCCTACGCGCCCGAACTGGCCAAGTACGGCGGCGCGGTGGGCATCCGGTCGGCCGAGGAGGTCTTCACCGACTGCTGCGCGATGCTGGCCGAGACCCGACTGGTGGCGCTCCCGGCCGCCTACGAGCGGGCCGCGGCTGCCGTGGACCTCACCGGCATGCTGGTGGCGTCCTGTCTGGCGCCCGAGGAGCGGGACGCGTTCTGGACGGCGCACCGGCGCCACTGGCTGGCCCGGCTGCGGATGGTCCTCCCGGCGGACGAGATGCGGGACCGGCTGCGCACCCTGGCGTCCGGCGTACGGGCAGCGCCGTGGCCGCGGGGCCGCGTGCACGGCAGGCTGGCAGCCCACGCGGAAGTGGTGGCCGCGTCCCTGGACCACTGCGCCGCGTCCCATGTCCCCGTCTCCCGCGTCGAACTGTTGCTGCACCACGTCCATATGGCCTTCAACCGGCTCGGCTTTCCGCCGGCTGAGGAGGCTGCGCTGGTGGTGGTTGCTCGCGCCACCGCTCCGTCGTTCCGGTGAGGGGGTGCCCCTGCCCGATGTCCGCGGTCTGCGGGTCCGCTGTGGCTGCTCGCGCAGTTCCCCGCGCCTCTGACGGGGCGCATCCGCGGTGCCCTCGGTCCGGGAGGCCAGGTCCTTGACGAACTCCCAGCCGGTGAGCTGCTCGGGCTCGGGGATCTAGCGCTGCCCGACTTCCCCGCCGAGCCGATCGGCGCCCCGGTGGCCTGAGAGGGCCAGGGTCCACGGCAGGCCAATTGCTGCGCATTGGCTCTGTCGCAGCAGTCCAATCAGCGCCAAACTGCCTTTCACGGCGGTCGTTGGGCGGACCGCGCCGAAGTGGAACCCGTGGAAGGGGGAGCGATGAGAGGCAGTGGTGGCGCCACCGGAGGTAGGGGGGCGACGCCGGGCGGGAACGACGGCGCAGCCCGCGAGGGGCGGCTGATCGTCGGTGTCAGTGGATCCCTCGCCAGTCTGGCTGCGCTGCGGGCAGCGGCGCGTGAAGCGCGGACCAGCGGGTGCCCGCTGCTGGCGGTGCTCGCCTGGGAACCGCCGGAGGGTGAGACGGGGTACATGCTGCGGCCCGACCGGGTGTGGGCGGAGAACTGGCGCCGGGAGGCCGAGGCACGGCTGGACCGCGCGTTCGACGAGGCGTTCGGGGGCGATCCGCCCGGAGTCGTCGCGGTCGAACGGCGGCTGGTCCGGGACCGGCCCTGGCGTGCGCTGTGCAGAACGGCGGACCGTGGGGACGACCGCCTGGTCATCGGCACGCGGGTGGGGCGCCTGGGCCTGTTCCGCTACGGCGGTACGCGGCGCCGCGTCCTCGCCCGGGCCTCGTGCCCGGTCCTCACCGTCCCGGCGCCGCGCTTCCCCCCATACATGCGCACCCGGCTGCGCCATGCCTCGCCGGGTGACTTCAGCTTCGCAGGGGGACGCGCCCCGTAAAGGGCGCGGGGAACTGCTCCCCCCGGGGGGTACCTCCCGGCCGGAGGCTGGGGGACTTCGGCCGGGAGGTACCCCCAGCACGACGTGCCCGCAGACCGCGGGCGCCAGGTAGGGGCACCCCCAGGTCAGGCCGGTTGGGGGGCCCTCTCTTTGGCGACCAGTTCAACAAGCGCGGAGCAGAAGGCCGGGAGATCGTCGGGGCCGCGGCTGGTGATGAGGTTGCCGTCGATGACGACCTCCTCCTCGACCACCTCGGCTCCCGCATTGCGCAGGTCGGTGCGGATGCTGGGCCACGAGGTGAGACGGCGGCCGCGGATCACGTCCGCCTCCGCCAGGGTCCACGGCCCGTGGCAGATGGCCGCCACAGGCTTGCCCGCGCGCATGAACTCCCGGGCGAAGCCGACCGCGTCAGGATCCGTCCGCAGCTGGTCGGGGTTCATCGCGCCGCCGGGCAGCACCAGCGCGTCGTAGTCGTCGGCGGACGCGTCGGCGACCGTCCTGTCCACCGAGAAGGTGCCTGCCGGGTCGATGTCCATCTGGCGGGCGTTGATCTCCCCGGTGTGCAGCGAGACCACCTCGGTACGCGCCCCGGCGCCGTGCAAGGCGCCGCGCGGCTGCTCCAGTTCGACGCGTTCCACGCCGTCGGTGGCGAGGAGGGCAACCCTCTTGCCGTGCAGTTCGCCGGTCATGATGCGACTCCCTTCGGCCCCGGGCCTCCCCTGGGGGTACCCCCTGCTCGAGGAGCGCGGGGGAGCATGGCGGTCTCGGCGCTGGCGGGCGCGGCCTCGCAACGCCGGCCACACCTTCTTCGAACAGGTTCTCATCCCTGCAAAAAGTGTCAAACGGGGCGAATGGCGTGATCGGTGCTCTCCCCGCTCCGCCCGAGGGAATCGCGCAGGGCAGCGGCGAGCGGCTCGGGCTGCGGCGTGCCGGCGTACGCGGCAGCGCGGCTCCGGCCCTCCCCGCGCGCCCACTCCCACCAGTGCGCCAGCGCCGCGTCGTCCAGCCGCTCGGCGGGGATCACCGCGGGCCAGCCGAGCGCCCGTGCCTGCGCGCTGACCTTCGCGCCCCCGGCAACCGGATCGACGGCGATGGCGGGCACGCCCGACCGCAGCGCCAGCACCATGCCGTGCAGCCGGTTGGTCACCACCAGATCGACGCGGGCCAGCACGGCGTCCAACTGCTCCGGGGTGCCGCACAGCCGCCAGTCACGGGTGTCCAGCCGGGTCTCCAACTCCAGCCGCGCACAGTCCTGTCCGCCCAGCCAGTCGGTGACGTGGCGGGCCGACTCCTCGTGCCGCCGACGGCCCGCGTACTCGTGCTGCCCCGTCGTGAGGACGGTCGCCACCACGGGCGGCAGCGGATGCGGTGGCCTGGTGCCCGCCGACAGATCGGGCGACGGGCCGGGGGCACCTCCCGGCGTCAGCCGGGGGAGGGCGGCGCCGCCGTCCCGGGCGATCACCTCGTGGAACCCCCGCACGGCCGGGTCCTCGGGGTCGATCACGGAGACGCCGACGGCGACGCGGCGGCAGTGCACGAAGCGCTCGTGCAGCGCCGCCGGCTGCGGGCCGCTGCACGGCCCGCAGACGAACAGCAGCAGGTCGTACGCGTCGGGCCGTACGGTCTCCAACGACGGCTCCCCCGGCCGGAATCCGGGGCTCCACGCCACGTCGTACGCCACCCCCGCCTCCCGCACCACCTCCTCGGCCCGCCGCAACGCCAGCACGTCCCCGGCCGTGACCTCCCCCTCCACAAAGCTGAACCACCCCGTGAGCAATGCGCGCCGGTACGTCACGGCGCCGACTCCGCCCTGAGACCGGGGGAGGGCGCGCACAACGGGTCCGCGTCCGACGACGGCGGCGTATCCCCACCCAGCGCCGCGCACGCCTCCACGACCTCCTCCGGTGTGATCCGCAGCAGCCGCGGATCCGGCTGCGCCCCGTGCGGGTCACCGGCGCGTACTCGGTCACCGGGGAACGGCCGCCACAGAGCGCGATGCCGCGCACGTGCGGGCGGCCCCCACAGAGCAGGGGAAACGGGCCCGAACAGCACGACCGACGGCGCTGCGAGGGCCGAGGCCAGGTGGGCCACTCCCGTGTCGCCGACCACCACAACGCGCGCCTGAGCCACCAGCGCGGCCAGCGTGCCGAACGGCAGCCCCGCAGGTGTGCCCAGCACAGCCGCGGGCGGCAACCCGGCCTGCTCGGCGATGCCGGAGGCGAGCTCGCCCTCGCCGGGCCCGGACGTGAGCACCACCTCCGCGCCGCGTGCCCGCATCTCCCGTGCGACGGCCGCGAACCGCTCGGGCGGCCAGCATCGCGCCCCGGCATCGGCGCCCGGATGCAGCACCACGGCTCCGGGCGCCGGCGACGCGGCGGCAGGCCGCCGCAGCTGCAGATCGTCCGGGTCGGCGGGGATGCCGTACCAGGTCAACAGGCGGCACCAGCACTCCCGTTCGTGCTCGTCGGGCCGCCAGCGGGGTGCCGACCCGTCCGCGTACGCCAGCAGCCGCCGCGGGGTGAGCCGGGCGAGCACCGCGCGGCTCGCCGGGCCGTTGCCGTGCAGATCGACGGCGAGGTCGGGCGGGGACCACGGCCACGGCACCCGGGCCGGGACCTCGCGGTCGGGCGCCCCGGCGGGCAGCAGGACATCGACGGCATCGACCGTCCGCACCGCGTCGGCCAGCCACCCCGGCGCCGCCAGCACCAGCTCGTGCCGTGGGAGCGCGCGGCGCAGCGCGCGCAGGGCCGGGACGGCGGTCAGCAGGTCGCCCAGCCCCAGGGCACGAAGCACCAGGACGCGCGGCCGGTCCCGGTCGCTGCCCGCCCCCTCCCGCAGGACCAGCGGGCCCGGCCGCTCCGGTTCACCCCCGGGCCGCCCGGGCCACGCCCCACCGGGCTGACCCCGGCCACGCCGGGCACCGCTGCCCGGCGGCGGGTCACCCGCCGGGCGAGGGCTCATGACGACTGCTCCAGCCCACCCAGACCACCCAGCCCATCCAGGTCGTCCAGTTCGTTCGGACCGTCCATTCCGGCGGACCGCACCGTGCCGTGCTGGCCGGCGGCACGGCGGGCCAGTGCCGTGGTCGAGCGGCCGTCCAGATACGGGAGGAGGAGCACGCGTCCGCCCCATTCCTCCAGGGTGGCGGCCTCGGGGAGCCGCTCCGTCCCGTAGTCGCCGCCCTTGACCCACACATGCGGGCGCAGCTCCCGCAGCAGACGTTCGGGGGTGTTCTCGTCGAAGACGGCGATCGCGTCGACGCAGTCGAGCCCGGCCAGCACCGAGATCCGGTCCGCCTCGGGGGTGATCGGCCGGCCCTCGCCCTTGAGCCTGCGCACCGACACATCCGAGTTGAGGCAGACGATGAGACAGTCGCCCGTACGGCGCGCGTTCTGCAACATCCCGACGTGTCCCGCGTGCAGCAGGTCGAAGCAGCCGCCGGTGGCCACGACCGTGCCACCGCGCGCCCGTACGGCGGCGGCCAGGGCACGCGCATCGTCCGTCTTGGAGACCGGCGGCGCGGGCGGCGGCGGGCTGGGAACTCCGCCCCACAGCGCGGGGTTGCGTACCCCGCCCGCGGCCACGAAGGCGCCGGACTGCCGTACCGCCTCATGGGTGGCCTCCTCCGGCAGCGCTCCGTCGGCCAGGGCCCGCGCCGCGGTTGCCGCGAAGCAGTCACCGGCGCCGCACGGGTCGCCGTCGGCCTCCTGGAGCGCGGGGAAGTACAGCGGCGCCTCGTCCCCGGGCCGGGCCAGCACCGCGCCGCGCCGGCCCAGCGTCACCGCGACGGCCGCGCTGCGCCACACCGAGGCGAGGGAGGCGCCGCGCCACCCGTGCCCGTGCAGCCCGTCGCCGTCGGTGTCCGGATACTCCCCGGAGCACAGCACCATCGCCTCCGCCGCGTTCGGCGTCACCAGGCGGGCACCGGGGACGGGCGGCTCACCGCGCGGGTGAGGGTCCCACACCACCTGGGTGTGCCCGGCCAGCACGGCGAGTTCGGCCCGCAACCGGGCCGCGACCCCGCGCCCGTAGTCGGAGACGAGCACCGTGTGCGCCCCGGCGAGCGCCGTACGCACCTCGTCGGTGACAGCGCCGACCGTGCCGCCGCCGCGATCCACCCGCAGCAGCGGCCGGCCGTCCGCGCACAGCCGTGTCTTGACGGGCACGCTCCCGCGCAGCGGCAGCTCCAGCAGCCGCACCCGCGGCGAGAGCAGATCCCGCACCGTCTGGTCGGACCTGCTCCGGCCCAGCGCGGTGACCAGGACGATCTCCGGATGGTCCGCCGCGTCCTGCGGGAAGGTCCCGGCGAGCGTCGCGGCGAGCCCGGCCCCGCCGGGCCGGTTGTGCTCCTCGGACACGTCCAGCACCGGCGCGGGCGCGTCCGGGGCCAGCCGGTCGGCCTGGCCCTCGACGTCGGTGTCCAGCAGCGTGTCGCCGACGACGACGAGCGGGCGGTTGCGAGGCATGAGTGCTTCCTTTGTTCCGTCGGCCTGGGGAGGGGGTGCCCCTGCCCCACGGCTTGCAGGCTGCGGGTGAGCTGTGGCTTGTCGCGCAGTTCCCCGCGCCCCTTCGGGGCGCGTCTTCCCTGCGCCGTGCTGCGCTTGGGAGGTCTGTCATTGAGCCTCGACAGCAGAGAGCAGGCTTTCGGACGGCTGCAGCGCCGCGTCGAACGCCTCGCACAGCAGATGCACGGCCACCAGGTGCACCTCTTGGACGGTCGCTGTGGTGTCCGCCGTCACGCACAGCGCCGCATCGGCCGCGGCGGCCAGCGGGTTGGGCGCGGGCCCGGTCAGTGCCCATACCCGCAGTCCCACCTCGCGGCCCGCCAGCGCGGCGTTCAGCAAGTTCTCGCTGCGGCCCGAGGTGGACAGCAGCAGCAGTACGTCGCCGGCGCGGCCGTGTGCGGCTACCTGGCGGGCGTACAGATCGGCGAAGCCGTAGTCGTTGCCGATGGCGGTGACAGCGGAGGTGTCGGCGTGCAGCGCGATGGCGGAGTACGGTCTGCGTTCGCTCCGGTAGCGGCCGACGAGTTCGGCGGTCAGATGCTGGGCCTGGGCCGCGCTGCCGCCGTTGCCCGCGGCCAGCAGCCGTCCGCCGGCGCGCAGTACCTCGGCCAGCCGCTCGCCCCAGGCGGTCACTTGGGCCGTGCGCTGTTCCCGGAAGGCGGCCACGGCCTGTTCGAGTGCCTGGCAGTGTGCGTGTGCGGGGTCGGCAGAAAGCATCTCGGGGCTCCTCAGGGGACGGCCGGTAGCACCGGCACGGCGGTCGGCTGTGCGGCGGCCCGCGCCGCGCGGGCGTCCAGAACGCGCCGGTAGACGTCCTCGGTCTGCGCCACCACGCGCGCCCAGCTGTACCGGGACAGCACCCGCCGCCGCCCGGCGGCGCCGTACGCCCTGCCCCGCGCGGGCATCGCCAGCAGCGTCCGTACGGCCTGCGCCAGCGCCTCCGGGTCACGGGGCGGCACCAGCAGCCCGGTGCCGCGGTGTGCGACGGTGTCGCACTGGCCGCCGACAGCGGTGGCCACCACGGGCGTTCCGCAGCTCATCGCCTCCAGGGGGACGATGCCGAACGGCTCGTAGTCGGCGGGGCACAGCACGGCGTCCGCGGCGCGCATCAGCCGCGGTACCTCGTCCCGGTTCAGTCCGCCCGTCAGATGCACCCGGTCGGCGACGCCCAGTTCGCGGGCCAGCTCGCGCAGCCGCCGGGCCTCCGGGTCGCGGGCCAGTTCCGCGCCCTTCGGGCCGCCGGCGATGACCAGTTCGGCCTCGGGTATCCGGCTGAGTGCGGAGATGGACAGCGCGGCCCCCTTGCGCGGCACCAGCCGTCCGATGTGCGCCAGCAGCGGGCGGTGTGCGGGGCGTTGCCACTGCGGCCCTGTCGGGGTGAACACCTCCGGGTCGACGCCGCACGGGACGACGGAGACCTGCTCGGCACCCACCTGCATCGCGGCCAGCTCCGTCACCTCGTCCCGGCAGGTGGCGATGATCCGGTCGCAGCAGGTGCCGATCGCCGTCTCGCAGGGGATGCGCTCGCCGGGGCTGGTGTCCGCCTCGCCCTGGTGCCGCCTCTTGACGGTGCCCAGCGCGTGGTACGTGTGCAGAAACGGCAGGGCGCGCTCCTGTGCGGCCTGGAGGGTGGCCAGGCCCGACATCCAGAAGTGCGAGTGCACCAGGTCGGGCCGCTCGGCAGCCCACTGGGACGACAGAAAAGTACCGAAGAGCCCCATGTAGGGCAGCAGTTCGTCCTTCGGTACGGGGCGCGGCGGCCCCGTCGGCACATGGTGGACATCCACACCGTGCCGCAGCGGCAGCCGCTCGGGCAGGTCGGGGGAGTCGCGGCGGGTGTAGACGGTCACCCGGTGCCCCTGCGCGGCCAGCGTCTCGGCCAGCCGCGCCACATGTACGTTCTGGCCGCCCGCATCCGCGCCGCCCAGCGCCGCCAGCGGACTGGCATGCTCCGAGACGAGCGCGATGCGCAGCTGCTCCTTCTTCCGGGCGGTCCGGGCACTCCGGTCGGTCCGGTCGGTCCTGGCGGTCCGGGCCGGCTTTTGGGCCGTCATCAGCGTGTCACCTCCTCCAGAAGCTGCTCCCAGCGGTGCAGGAACGGTTTGAGCCCGTAAGCGCTCAGCGCGGCCCGCCGGGCGCGGGCCCCGTCCTCGGCGGCGGCCTGCGGCTCGTTGACGTACCGGCGTGCCGCCTCGGCCAGCACCTCGGGGCGGGTGGAGAGGGTGCCGGCGCCCTCCGGTACGGCCTCGACCACCTCGGTGGTGGCCAGCGCGACCACCGGCATGCCCAGATGCATGGCCTCCAGCAGCGACAGGCCCAGCGAGGTCCACCGCACCGGGTGCAGATAGCAGCGCCGCAGCGCCAGCGCGGAGTGCAGCTGCTCCTGCGGCAGATCCTGTGCCCGGCAGCGCTCCGGCGGCAGGCCCAGATGCGCGGCGAGCGACTCGGTACCCATCCCGAACACATCCAGCGGCGCTGCCTCGCTCAGCGCGGGCAGCAGGTCGGTGCCCACATACCGGCCGCGCCGTACGGGCTCGTTGACGACGACGGCCGCACGGGCCAGTTCCCCGGTCCACTGGTGGCCCGGGTCGACGATGCCGTGCTCGATGACGGTGGTGCGCGTGGCGCCGTTGTCCCAGAAGAGCCGGTTGAAGTGGGTGACGTGGACCAGCGTCAGGTCGCGGCGGTCGGCGCACGGGTGGCGGGTGTCGGGCACGTTGCCGTCGGGCGCGTTGTGCTCCAGGTAGACGGCGGGGATGTCGCGGCCGGGACGGCGCCCGCCCAGCCAGCGCGCCGCCAGCTCCTCCTCGTGCGGGCGTTGCAGCACGACGACGTCCACGTCCGTTCCGGCCAGCTGCTGCGGGCTCACCTCCCGCACCGACTCCGGCCAGGCGAAGGTCTCGGCCCGGCCCAGTCCGTCCGGGCCGCGGTCGGGCAGCACGGGCACCAGATAGGTGTGCGGGCCCTGGACGAACGCCGTCGTCCAGGAGCCGTGCACATGCCACAGCAGAATCCTCATGCGCGGGCCTCCAGAGCCGTCCGGTCCGGTGCGGAAGCGGATGCCGTCCGTGCCGTCGGCGAGGGGGAGGCGGACGGCAGCCGGTCGAGCGCCGCCAGCACCTCCGCGTCGTCCACCGCGTCCAGGCACGGATGCCCCGGCACCGGGCAGGTCACCTTGCGCGTACCGGCACACGGCGCGTTCCGGTCCCCGAGCAGCACGTGCGGCACCCCGAACGGTGCCCAGCGGTCGGCCGGTACGACGGGGGAGAACAGGCAGACGACCGGAGTGCCCACGGCAGCCGCCAGATGGGAGGGGCCGGTGTTGCCGACGATCGCCGCGCGGGCGCCCGCCAGCACCCCCGCCAGCTCGTGCAGCCCGGTCCGGCCGCCCAGGTCCAACGCGTGCTCCCCGGCGACGTCGGCCGTCAGCTCCTTCTCCGACCTCCCTCCGGTGACCACCACCCGGTGCCCGGCACCGGCGAGCGCCGCCACCGCGCGCGCCGCCCGCTCGCGGCTCCACGCACGGGCGGGTGCCGAGGCGCCGGGGTGTACGACGACGTACGGGTCGGTCCCGGTCAACGGGCCGGTGTCGGGCGGAGGGTGGATCGCCAGGCCGCCATGGTCGCCCTCCGGCAGCGGGAACCCGGCAGCGTCCGCCAGCTCCATGGCCGCCTCCGCCTCGTGCCGGCCCGCCGCCCTGCGGTGTCGCAGCTCCAGCAGCGAGCCGGGGTAGTCCTCGCTGTCCGCACCCACCCACGGCACCCCGGCGAGCTTCAGCAGCAGCGCTATGGGCAGCGGGCTCTGATGGAACGACGTGAGCACCAGCGCGCGGTCGATGCGCCGCCGGGCGAGCGCCTCGATCAGTGCGGCAGCCGCACCGCGGTCCACCGCCGCGGGCGGCCGTCCCACCCAGGGCGCGTCGAAGGTGAGCACCTCGTCCACCCCGGGCAACAGCCGTGCCGCGCCCGCGCCGTGCGGCCCCGCCAGGAGCGTCACCCGCCGTGAACCGGCCGCCGCCATCCGTACGGCGGGCCCGGCCAGCAGTACGTCGCCGACGCTGTCGAGCCGTACCAGGAGCGTGTGCGGTCGGGTCATGCCGGGCCTCCAGGGCGGGTGGGGGCACCGACCAGGGCGCGGACGGCAGCCGCCAGATGCGCCGCGGTGCGGGGTGCCGCGCGGGTCTCGGCCGTGCGGGTGGCGGTGTTGGGCACGAGCACGCCGGTGGCCCCGGCCCGGTGTGCGGCGCCCAGGTCGGCGGCGATGTCCCCGACCACGGCGGTCTCGGGCGGGCGTACCCCCAGCACCCGGCATGCGGCGAACACCAGCCCGGGCGCCGGCTTGCGGCAGCCGCAGCCCTCCTGCGGGCGGTGCGGGCACACGGCGGTCACCGCGAGCGGCCCCACCAGCGCCTCCATCCGGGCGTGCAGCGCGTCCAGTTGCTCCAGCCGCAGGATGCCGCGCCCGATGTCGGGCTGGTTGCTCACCACGCCCGCGGGCACTCCGGCGGCACGCAGCGTCGCCAGTGCCTCCCGCGCGGAGGGGAGCGGCCGTACCCGCCCGGGGTCGGTGTTGTGCGGTACGTCCTCGATCAGGGTGCCGTCCCGGTCGAAGAGCACGGCGCGGGGCCGCCCGCACGCCGGTACCGCGGCGCAGGGGGCCGGATCCGTGTGGGGCAGCCGCACCAGTGGCTCCGCGGGGCCGTCCTGGTACCAGGTGGCGGTCGCCGAACGGAGTACCACGGCGGCCGGGCGCGCACTCGCGGCCCCGGGCCGGGAGGCGGGCTCCACGGATGCCTGGCCGTTCATGCCCGCACCTCCCGGGCACCGACAGCCATCTCCTCGTCACCGCGGCCCGGTTGCCCGGCGAAGCCCGGCTCCCCGGCCCCGGTGCTGCGCGGGGGCAGCGCCCGCAGCCAGGCGCCCGCCCAGTGATAGCTGGCGACCGGCGGGATCAGCAGGCTGCTCAGCAGCATGGTGAGGCTCTCGTCGCGGGTGCGCGGACCCGGGCGCAGCCGGGCGTACAGGAACTCGCCCGTACCCAGCAGCCACAGCCCGCCCAGCACGGCTGCCGCGCGGCGGCGCCCGGCGGCCAGCGTGCCGAGTGCGGCACCGGCCGCCGCGGTGACGGCCACATGCCGCGGCAGCCGGCCGCGGGCTGCTCCGGCGCGCCGCCACCAGTCGGGGCCGTGGATACGGTTCATCAGCACGTCGTCCGCGTTGCCGCGTTGGGTGCGCACCGAGACCCAGCGGTCCGCGGGCCGCACCGGGTGCACCGTATGGCGTCCGCCCTGCTCCAGCCGCCAACCGGCGTCGAGCAGCCGCAGCGCCAGATCGGCGTCCTCCCGGAAGGCCCGCCGGAAGCGCTCGTCGAAGCCGCCGACGGCTTCCAGGGCCGTACGCCGGTAGGCCATGTCGGCGGTGATCCAGCGCGCGTCGGCCAGTCCGGCTGTGTTGCGCTCCCAGTCGGTGTGCGGCCGGTGTACAGGCAGCGGGACGGTGATCCGGGCCTGACTGCCGGCCGTGGCCGGGTCGGCGGCGGCCAGATCGGCGGCGAGCCGCCGGGCCCAGTGCTCGCCCGGGAGCACGTCGTCGTCCAGGAACGCGATCCACTCCTCCTCGGCGGCCCGCCAGCCCACGTTCCGCGCGGCGGCGGGCCCGGCAGCTGTACTCGTCACCACCTCGACCAGTGACGCTATTTCGGCCGGCACCTGGACGGGCAGCGGGCCGCACTCGCGGGCCGGACGGTCGTCGACGAGGACGATCCGGCGCGGGCGCGGCGGCCCGGCATCGGCCAGCGCCCGCAGCGTCCGCGCCAGCGACGGCCTGCCCAGGGTGGGGACGACGACGGCGAACTCGGGCGCGGGGTCCGGATGTCCGGTGCTCACGTGGGCTCCCCTCGTACGGCGTCGAACGCTTGGGGCGGTTCGGGACGGTGGAAGAAGCTCGCCCGCCGCACCACGTACGGGCCGAGCGCCAGCAGGTCCACCGGTGCCGAACCGAAGCACTCCAGCGCGTCCCGCGGGCCGTCCACCATCGGCCGTCCCGCCGTGTTCAGGCTGGTGTTGACGACGACCGGCAGCCCGGTGAGCCGTTCGAACGCCGCCAGCATCCGGGCGAGGCACGGCTCCTGCTCGCGGTCGACGGTCTGGATGCGCGCCGTGCCGTCGGTGTGCACCACCGCGGGGATACGGTCCAGCCAGGCGGGCCGCACCTCGTGCACGAAGAGCATGTACGGGCTCGGCAGCGGCCCTTCGAAGATCTCCGGCGCCCGCTCCTTGAGGACCATCGGCGCCACCGGGCGGAACTGCTCGCGGCCCTTCACATCGTTGAGGCGTTCCAGATTGGCGGCCCGCCCGGGGTGCGCCAGCAGCGAGCGGTGGCCCAGCGCACGGGGGCCGTACTCGGAGCGCCCCTGGAACCAGGCGACGACGGCGTCCTCGGCGAGCGCCTGCGCCACCGTCTACGCCACATCGTCGGGCCGCTCGAACGGCACCCCCGCGGTGGTCAGCCACTCCCGCAGCTGCCTCTCGTCCCACTGCCGTCCCAGGTCGGCCCCGCCCATCGGTGCGGTCGCATCCCCGCCCTGGGAGGCCAGCGCCAGTGCGCCGCCCAGTGCCGTACCGGCGTCCCCGGCCGCCGGCTGCACCCATACGCGGGAGAAGGGGCCTTCGGCGGCCAGCCGTGAGTTGGCCACACAGTTGAGCGCCACCCCGCCCGCCATGGTGAGCAGCTCGTCGTGTGTGCGGCCGTGCAGCCAGCGGACCATGTCCAGCAGCGTGTCCTCCAGGCAGCGCTGCGCACTGGCCGCCAGATCGGCCTGCTCCTGCGACCAGCCCTCGTCCGGCCGGGCGGCCGGGGCGAAGCTCTCCCAGGGCACGTCCTTGGCGACGAATCCGCCGTCCCCGGTGGAATGCACGTACTTGGCCAGTTCGGCGGCCATCCGCGGCCTCCCGTAGGAGGCCAGCGCCATCACCTTGTACTCGTCGCTGGAGCGCAGGAACCCCAGATGCGCGGTCAGCTCCTCGTAGACGAGGCCGAGCGAGTGCGGCAACTGCTGGCTGTGCAGCGCCTCCAGGGCCGCGCCGCGGCGCCGCGCCGCCAGATGGGACGTCGACTCGCCGCGTCCGTCCACCACCAGCACCGAGGAGCGCTCCGCGTCCGGCGCGGCGAACGCACCGGAGGCCGCGTGCGCCATGTGGTGCGCCACGAAGCGCACCTTCTCGCGGTCCAGGCCGGGCAGTGCCTCGCACAGGAAGGACGGTGCCTCCCGCGCGTACGTCAGCCGCAGCGGGTCCCATGGGTCGTCGAGGCCCATGTCGACGGCGGGTTTGGCCAGGTCCGGGTCGAAGGAGTAGGCGACCGCGTCGATGTCCTCCGGCCGCAGCCCCGCCTCGGCCAGACACCAGGCGGCGGCCTTGTACGGAAGCTCCCAGGCGGCGAACGGCACCGGCCGTTTGCCGTGCTTGCGCCGGGAGAACCGCTCCTCCTCCGCCGCCGCGACCGTATGTCCGTCGATGACGAGCGCGGCTGCGGGGTCGTGGAAGAGGGCGTTGATACCGAGAACGCGCATGGTCTGCCTTTCGCCGGGAGGGCCGGGGCGGGGAACGGGCCCGGGGTCAGCCGCTGGTGTGGTGCCGGCGGAACCAGCCGATCGTCCGTTCCAGCCCTTCGCGGGCGGCGACGCACGGCTCCCACTGCAGCTTTCCGCGGGCCAGGGTGATGTCGGGGCAGCGCACGGCCGGGTCGTCGCTGGGCCGCTCCACGAAGCGCAGGCCCGAGGACGAGCCGGTCAGCTCGATGACCAGCTCGGCCAGCTCCTGCATGGTGATCTCGTCCGGGTTGCCGATGTTGACGGGGCCCAGCAGCTCGGAACCGGCCATGGCGAGGACGCCGTGCACCGTGTCGTCGACGTACGCGAGGGAACGGGTCTGCCGCCCGTCACCCGTCACCGTCAGCTCCTCGCCCGCCAGCGCCTGCCGTACGAAGGTGGGGACGGCCCGCCCGTCGTAGCCGCGCATCCGCGGCCCGTAGGTGTTGAAGAGGCGGACGATGCCCACATTGCTGCCATGGGTGCGGGCCTCCGCCGCCGTGAGCGCCTCGCCGAACCGCTTGGCCTCGTCGTACACGCTGCGCGGACCGACCGGGTTCACATGACCCCAGTACCGCTCGCTCTGCGGGTGCTCCTGCGGGTCGCCGTACGCCTCCGAGGTCGAGGCGTGCACAAACCGCGCCCCGTGCCGCCGGGCCAGCGCCAGCGCGTTGCGGGTGCCGGAACTTCCCGTCTCCAGCGTGTGCAGCGGCATCCGCAGATAGTCGGCGGGAGAGGCCGGGGACGCGAAATTCAGCACCAGGTCGGGAGGGGGAGAGGCGGTATCCACCTCGAACGGATGGCAGATATCGGCCTCCAGCAGCGTGAATCCCGGCCGCCCCGTCAGATGCGCCACATTTTCCCGGCGACCGGTGCAGAAGTCGTCCACACAGGTGACCTGGCTGCCGCTTTCCAGCAGCGCCGTGCACAAATGCGAGCCGAGAAATCCCGCACCGCCGGTGACGACGGAGTGCCGGAAGCGGGATATCGCAGCGGTGGGCACATCCATGAGCGCTCCTACAGGTGAGGAGGGGGCGAAAGGAGGAGGCAAGGGAATTCGACGCCGCTGTCCCCAGCCTGAGGTGAGCCACCGGGAGCCGCAACCGAAGAACTGGTGAGCGCTGCTGACCGTAGCGCTGCGCAGCGTGGTCGAATTGGTGGTGCTACGCGGTCGGTCATGGACACACAGTCAGCGCTCCGCGCCTTTTCCGGGCCTGTGAGCAAGGCAACGGGGCGGGTTTCGTCCCAGCTCAGAATGTGTGCGACGGGTGTCGTCCGGCGCCGGTGACAGCGCTGTGCACCGACTCGGCGAGAGCCGTCTGTGAATATGGCTGAAGGCATCGGGAGCGACCGTTCTCGGTCCTGCTTCCGCTCCCGTTCTCCCCGTTCTTCGGGTTCTTCCGGTTCTCTGGTTTTCCGCCCCGTTCCCTTCCTGTCCCCTGCCTCCCTGCGCGAAATTCCCTATGGCTTCTCACTCGATTGCCACCCGCTGGGCCGAGCGCTTTCGACGCCGCTCCGCGGGCTCCGAGCACTCCGACCGTTCCGACCGCAGCCCCTGGCGTTCTCTGCGCTACCGCAGCATGCGCTGGTGGTCGGCGGCCAACCTCGTCTCCAACGTCGGCACGTGGATGCAGCTGACGGTGCAGAACCTGCTGGTGCTCCAACTCACCGGCTCCGCCGCCACGACCGGCCTCTCGCTGGCCGTACAGGCAGCCCCCGGCCTGCTGCTCAGCCTGGTCGGCGGCAGCCTCGTCGACTCCTGGCCGCGCAAGCTGACGGCCTCGGTCAGCCAGGCGCTGCTCGGCGTGGTCGCCTTCAGCACCGCCGCGTTCGTCGCCTTCGGCATGCTCACCGTGCCGCTGCTGATGGTGCTCGCCGCCGTCACCGGGACCATCGCCACGGTGGACAACCCGGCCTGCTCGCTGCTCGGCAACGACCTGGTCAAGCGCAAGGATGTGGCCTCGGCCATCGCTCTGGGCTCGGTGGTGCACAGCGCCGGACGGCTGCTGGGTACGGCCGCCGCCGGTGCCACCGTCGCCTGGTTCGGGATGTCGTCCGCCTACGTGGTCAACGGGCTGTCGTTCCTCGCGGTCGCCGCTGTCATCCCCTTCCTGAAGCTGGTGCCCAAGGAGGAGCGTGAACCGCAGACGGCGCAGGAGCGTCCCGCTCCGGCCGTCGCCGACGGCAAGCAGCGCCCTGCCCGCGGCGGCAGCCGCGAGGGCCTGGCCTACTTCGTCCGCAACCCTCGCCTGGTGGCACTCGCCACGATCACCGGGGTCTCCGCGATCTTCGGCCGCAACTACCAGCTGACGCTGGCCGTCCTGGTGACGGGCCCGCTGGCGGCCGGTGCCGGCTCGTTCAGCACCGTCTCCACCGTGCTCGCGGTCGGCGGCATGGTCGGCGCCGTGGTCGCGGGCTGTCTGCGCAAGCCGTCGGTGCGGCATGTGGCGCTGCTGGCCGCGGCAGGCGCGCTGCTCCAGGCCGTCGCCGGCCTCTCCCCGTCGCTGGTCTTCCTCATCCTGGTGGTGGCGCCCATGGCCGTCGTGGAGTCGGTCTCCGACACCGCCGGCACCACCGTCCTGCAGACCGAGCCGCCCAGCCATCTGCGCGGCCGGGTGCTCGGCGTATGGCGCAGCGCCAGCACGGGCTGGGGCCTCGTCGGCCCGCCGCTGCTGGGCGCCCTGATGGAGTTCGGCGGCGCCCGGGGCGGACTGATCGCGGGTGGCCTGGCCATCGTCGCCGTCACCGGCGCCGCGGTGTTGCTCCCGCAGCGTCGTACGGCATCGCAGCCCGCGGAGGTCGTGGCCGCGGAGGCCGTGGCTGCCGAGGCTGCGCCTGCTCTGCGGGAGGCCCCGGTGGTGCCTGCCCCGCGTACGACGCCCGCTCCGGCGATGGTCGCGCGCGAGGTGGAGCCCGCCACTGTGTGAGGGCGGCGCTGAGGGGGTGGGGCTTGTGTTGCGGGTCACGCGAATGGCTCCCACCATGGGGTGAGCAGGAAGAGCAAAAGGGAATTACGCGCAGCAAGCGGCGAATTCCACCGGCGAACCATACGACCACCCGGAGGAAACGATGGCTGAGACCAACCCCATCGAGGTCCAGCAGGCCCTCAAGGGAGCCTCGTACCCGACCGACCGCAAGACCCTCACCGAGCTCGCCAAGAAGAACAACGCGAGCGACAAGGTCGTCGACAAGATCGCCCACCTCAAGAGCGACCGCATCGAGGGCCCCGACCAGGTCGAGAAGGAGATGTTCCGGGGCTGACCACAGCCCCCGCACCTCCTCCCGGTCGAGCTGAGAAGACGAGGCGCCATGGACCCGGCTCCCCCCAGCAGCCGCGCACAGCAGAGCGTGTCCGGCGCCGAGCGGGGGCTGTACGACCGGCTCGGCGTCGTCATCGCCACGCGGGACCGACGGGACACCCTCGCCCGTACGCTCGACAGGCTGCTGGCCCTCCCGGAGCGGCCCCGCGTGCTGGTGGTGGACAACGCCTCCACGGACGGAACTGCCGACATGGTGGCGCACCGCTTCCCGGCCGTGCAGGTGCTGCGGCTGCCCGTCAACCGCGGTGCGCTGGCCCGGAACGACGGAGTCCGCGCCCTGCACACCCCCTATATCGCCTTCAGTGACGACGACTCCTGGTGGGAGCCGGGCGCCCTGACCAAGGCGGTGGACCTCCTCGCGGCGCACCCCGCAACGGGGCTGCTGGCCGCGGGCATCGCCGTGGGCCCGGACGGCCGCCCCGACCCGCTCAACTCCGTGCTGGCCGGCTCGCCCCTGGGTGACGGCGCCGTACCGCACAGCCGTAAAGTCCTCGGCTTCCTCGGCTGCGCCGCCGTGGCCCGCAGGCAGGCATACCTGGATGTGGGCGGCTACCACCCGCTGCTGTTCTTCGGCGCGGAGGAGACCCTCCTCGCGTACGACCTGGCTGCAGCCGGCTGGGATGTCGTGCACTGCCCCGAGGTCGTGGCCCGGCACTCCCCGGCCGACGGCCCCGACGGTTCGGCTTCTGACGCCCCCCGGCCCGGTCGCCGGGCGCTGATCCGCCGCAACGAGTTGCTGATCGCCTGGCTGCGTCGGCCGCTGCCGGTGGCGCTGCGCCGCACGGCGGCCCTGTGTGCGGAGGCCGCCCGGGACGCGCAGGCCCGCCGCGCCGCCCGCGGCCTGCTGCCCCGCCTCCCGGCAGCGCTCCGCCTCCGCCGCCCCCTCCCGCCCGCGGTGGAGGAAGCGGCCCGCCTGGTGGAGGGGGCGGCGCGATGACCGAGCCACACGAGCCACACGATCCGCACCAGGCGCCGGAGGGGCACATGACGCAGCCCGAGGAGGGACCGGACCCGCGCGTGACGGTCGTCGTCATCACCCGCAACCGCAAGGACGAACTCCTGCGCACCCTCGGTCTGCTCGCTCAACTGCCCGAGCGGCCCCCGGTCATCGTCGTCGACAACGCTTCGACCGACGGAACCGCCGGTGCCGTACGGGCCGTTCAGGCCCGGCATCCGCAGATCACCCTGCTCTCGCCGGGCCGCAACACCGGTGCGGTGGGCCGCAACCTGGCCGTTCGCCAGGTCGGCACCCCGTACGTGGCCTTCTGCGACGACGACTCCTGGTGGGCGCCCGGCTCGCTGCGGGGCGCCGCCGACCGGCTGGATGCACATCCCCGGCTGGCCGGTGTGGTCGCGCGGATCGTCGTCGAGCCGGAGGGGACGGAGGACCCGGTGGTGGCGGAGCTGCGCAACTCCCCGGTGCCGGGCCCCGACTGGCTGCCCGGCCCGGCGCTGGGCTCGTTCCTGGCCGCGGCGACCTGTCTGCGGGTCTCCGCATTCCGTGCGGCGGGCGGCTTCGAGCCCCGGCTGTGGCTCGGCGGCGAGGAGGAACTGCTCGCCACCGACCTGGCCGTACGCGGCTGGTGGCTGTCCTTCGCCGAGCAGCTCACCGTCCATCACGCCCCCTCCCTGGTACGGGACGCCACCGGCCGGCGGGTGGACGGGCTGCGCAACACCCTCTGGTACACCTGGCTGCGCCGCCCCCTCCCCGCCGCGCTGCGCCGCACCTGGTACCTGGCCCGTACGGTCCCACGGGACGCGGCCAGCGCCCGCGCCTTCACCCGGGCCGCCGCAGCGCTCCCCTGGGTGCTGGCCAACCGCCGCCCTGTCCCCGCCACCGTGGAGGAACGGCTGGTCACCCTGGAGCGCGCCCAGCGCCGGTCGACGGCCCGTCGCTACGTGGGCTGACCCCCTGGCACCCGGCCGCGTGCGATCCGGAATCCCACGTCGTCCACCTGGAACGCCGGGTGACTGCGCCGCCGCGCCGAGGCCCGGCAGCTCCAGTGCTCGTCGAACCAGCCGCCCCCGCGCAGCACCCGGTAACCGCCGTAGACCTCGGGGTCGTACCGGTCCCAGCACCAGTCCCAGACGTTGCCGAGCATGTCGCAGAGCCCCCAGGCGTTCGGTCGCTTGCCGCCCACCTCGCGGAGGCGCTCCTGCGAGTTGCCCCGGTACCAGGCGATCTCGTCCAGCGGCCCGTAACGCGGTCCGGTCGTACCCGCCCGGCAGGCGTGCTCCCACTCGGCCTCGGTCGGCAGCCGGTACCCGTCGGCGTCACCGTCCCACTCGGCGCTTTCCTGGCCTTCGCCGTCAGTACCCAGGCGGTAGGCGGGCGTGAGTCCGGCGCGCCGGGAGAGGGCGTTGCAGAACCGGACGGCGTCCCACCAGGAGACGCCTTCGACGGGCAGCCGGTCCCCTCGGGCGGTGCTCGGCCACTCCCCGGTGACCTGCGCATACAGCTGCTGGGTGACAGGGACCGCGGCGAGCTCGTACGGCGCGAGTCCCACGGTCCAACTGCGCTGCGTCCGCCGGTCCGACAGCGTCACCTGTCCCGCCGGAACAGCGATCAACCCGCTCCCCGCCTGCGCCTCCATGACAGGCGATCCTACGGCTCGACCTTGCCTAGGCATGTGGTTTAGTTTTAGACGCTCTGTAAAGCGCCTCGCGACCGAGCCGGGCCGAGCCGAGGAGAACTGCCGTGGACGAATCCCCGCCCCGCGAGCCGCGCGATCTGTACGACCCGCGCTCGGAGCGGCGCTATCCGCTGGACCCGCTGCGCTGGCGCGGCGACGACGGGACGCCGCTGCTCGTCTCGGCTGCGCGGGGGACGGCGCCCGGCGACATCGAGCGGGGCGACCGTTCGCTGTGGCGTTACCGCGCGGCGCTTCCGGTGCCGCCCGCGGCGCCGGGAATCAGCCTGGGGGAGGGGTGCACCCCGCTGCTGCGGCGGACGTGGGGCGGGGTCGAAGTCGGCTTCAAGCTGGAGTGGTTCAACCCCAGCGGCAGTTTCAAGGACCGCGGCAGCAGCGTGATGATCTCGGCGCTGGCCGCGCAGGGCGTCGGCCAGGTCCTGGAGGACAGCTCCGGCAACGGCGGCTCGTCCGTCGCCGCCTACTGCGCCGCCGCCGGAATCGGCGCCACCATCCTCGTACCCGAACACACCTCGCCGGCCAAGACGTTGCAGGCCACGGCCTACGGGGCGCGGGTCACCCCGGTGCCCGGCGACCGGGATGCGACGGCCGCCGAGGCGCTGCGCCAGGCGGAGCACACGGTGTACGCGAGCCACAACTGGCACCCGTACTTCCTGGAGGGCACCAAGACGCTGGCGTACGAGATCTGGGAGGACCTCGGTTTCCGGGCCCCGGACGCGGTGGTCACGGTCGCCGGCGCGGGCAGCACCGTCCTCGGCTGCGATCTGGGCTTCACCGAACTGCTCGCCGCGGGGCAGATCGCGGCGCTGCCCCGCCTCCTGGTCGCCCAGCCCGCCAACTGCGCCCCGCTGCACGCCGCTTTCCGTACCGGCGCCGACAGCCCCGTGGCCGCCGCGGGCACCTGGAAGCCGACGCTGGCCGAGGGCACGGCCATCAAGGAGCCGATCCGGCTGCCCGAGGTGCTGGCCGCCGTACGCCGCTCGGGCGGGACCATGGCCGCGATCCCGGAGGAGGACATCGCCACCGCCGTACGCCGTCTCGCGGCCACCGGCCTGTACGCGGAGCCCACCAGCGCCACCGCCGCGGCGGCCGTCGACGTCTTCGCGACAGGCGGCGATCTGCGGCCGGGCGAGACGGCGGTGGTGATCCTCACGGGCTCGGCCCTCAAGGCACCCACTGCCACGGAGAAGATCGTCAAGGGGGTCGTATGAGCAGCCTCACCGAGGACGAGGTGCTGCTGCGGGAGGCGGAGAAGATCGTCACCGCGGTCGGCCGGATGTTCCCCGGACTGTGCGAGGCCGTACTGCACGATCTGCGCCGCCCCGACCACGCGGTGCGCACCGTGGAGAACAACCTCTCGGGCCGCCGGGCCGGCGACCCCGCGACCGAGCTCGGGCTGGCCCGTATCGCGGACCCCGCATACCCGGAGGTCCTCCAGAACTACCCGGGCCGCTTTCCCGACGGCCGCCCCGCCAAGAGCACATCGATCGGCATCAAGAACAGCGCGGGCACCTACGTCGCCGCCGTCTGCCTCAACCTGGACGTCTCCCTGCTGTCCACCCTCACCCGCGGCCTCACCGAGTTGCTGCGTACGGAGGAGCACCAGCCGCCCGTCCACGAGACCCTGCGGGCCCGCACGGTGGACGAACTCCGCGCCGCCACCGAGTCCTTCGCCGCCGCCCGCGGCACCACCCCGCGCGCCCTGGCCACCGCCGACCGCGCCACCCTCGTCCACACCCTGAAGGACCAGGGCTTCCTGGAACTCAAAGGCGCCGTCCAGACCCTCACCGGCCTCCTGGGCGTCTCCCGGGCCACCGTCTACAACGACCTGCGCCGCTGAACGCCGAACGCGCAGGAGGGCCGGACTGCGCCCCGAAGGGGCGCGGGGAACTGCGCGACAAGCCACGACGTGCCCGCAGTCCGCGGCGGTGGGCGGGGGCACCCCCTTACCGGAACATCGGAGGCGCTCAGGGCGAGACCTTGCCC
The DNA here is from genome assembly GCF_052246355.1 of Streptomyces sp. 3N207. Lineage (NCBI taxonomy): Bacteria > Bacillati > Actinomycetota > Actinomycetes > Kitasatosporales > Streptomycetaceae > Streptomyces > Streptomyces sp. 3N207. The sequence continues at coordinate 330,553 of NZ_JBQQBV010000006.1, forward strand.
CGGACGCCCGCGATCCGCCCGGCAGCATCGAAGTCGACCTCGACCGCGTTGCCGCCGGGCAGGTCGGCGACGATCCGGTCGCCCTCGACGCGCCGGGGCACGCCGTGGTGGTCGAAGTACCCGCCGACGACGTGCCGGGCCGAGTACCCGATCAGCCCCGCTCCGGTGAGCAGCGTCCGGGGCAGCGTGACCGGATCCAGGCCGACGCGGGGAACCTGTGCGTCGTCGGGCAGGAAGTAGACCTGCGTGCCCCCTCCCGCCGGGACGCCGATGTACCCGGGTGCCTCGGCCACTCCCATCCCGGTGAAGGCGAGCATCTCCGCCGCGCGCCGCGGGTCGTCGAACCCGGAGAGTTGCAGGACCCCCTCGGACAGTTCGGCGATGCCCTGCGCCCGCCCGTACCGTTCCACGGCGGCGCTCAGGGCAACCACCTCGGTTCCCTGCAGGCCCGGGTTCGCCCAGCCCCACATCCAGGACTGCTCGTCCATGTCGTAGGTGCCCAGCACGGCCACCCGCAGCTGAAGCTCCCCCTGCTGGTAGAGGCAGGACGGCAGGTCCGCGGTCCACGGCCCCTCGGGCAAGAACGCGGTCAGGGCCTCGAGTTGGACCGCGCCCCACGCGGCATGCCGTTCGGCCTCGAGGAGGAACGCTTCGCTGAATTCACTCGCCATGCCCCGACCCTAGGGGGGTGCGGCAACCGCATACCGAGCAGGGGTCGGTCGGCCGTCATCGCCACACCGCTCTCCGCGGGGTCCTCTGCTGGCGTAACAGCCCGGGCGGCGGCCGGGGGAACCTGCCTAGGCTCGTGCCGTGGTCAAGGTCACCGGCGTGCTGAAGCGGCTGATGATCGGCCGTGCGCTGCGGAGCGAGGAGCTGGGGGAGACGTTGCTCCCCAAGCGACTGGCGCTGCCGATCTTCGCTTCCGACCCGCTGTCGTCGGTGGCGTACGCCACGGAGGAGATCCTGCTGGTCCTCACCCTCGGCGGGATGGCGTATCTGCACTTCACCCCGTGGATCGCCGCGGCGGTCGTCGCTCTGCTGGCGGTGGTGGTGATCTCCTACCGTCAGGTCGTACGCGCCTATCCGAGCGGCGGCGGCTCGTACGAGGTGGCTTCGCGGAACCTGGGAGCCAACGCCGGTCTGGTGGTCGCCGCCTCACTTCTCGTCGATTACGTGATGACGGTGGCCGTGTCGGTCGCCTCCGGCGTGGACAACATCATCTCGGCGGTGCCTGAAGCGGCTGGATACCGGGTGCTGCTGGCCATCGGCTTCGTCGCTCTGCTCACCGCCATGAATCTGCGCGGCGTACGCGAGTCGGGGCGAACGTTCGCCGCGCCCACCTACCTGTTCGTCGGCGGGGTGCTGATCATGGTCGGCACCGGGTTGTTCCGCTATCTGCTGGGTGATGCGCCGGTCTCGGAGAGCGCCAAGTACGGCATCGAACCCGAACCGGCCGACGCAAACCTGGTCGGCCTCGCCCTGGTGATGCTCGTCCTGCGTGCCTTCTCCAGCGGCTGTACGGCCCTGACGGGTGTGGAGGCGATCTCCAACGGGGTTCCTGCCTTCCGTAAGCCGAAGTCGAAGAACGCCGCGACCACCATGGCCGCCATGGGGATCACCGCGATCACGATGTTCGCCGGGATCACCACCCTCGCCGTCGTCGCGAAGGTGCACATCACCGAGGACCCCTGCCATCTGACCGGGCTCCAAGGGAACTGCTCCTCGTACCACCAGCGCACCGTGATCGCCCAGCTGGCGGCCTCCGTCTTCGGCGGCGAGAACAGCTTCGGCTTCTACTTCATCCAAGGCGCGACCGCGCTCATCCTGATCCTGGCGGCGAACACCGCCTTCAACGGATTCCCGCTCCTGTGTTCGATCCTGGCCCAGCACCGCTATCTGCCCCGTCAGCTGCACAGCCGCGGTGACCGGCTCGCCTTCTCCAACGGCATCCTCGCGCTGGCTGCCGCGGCAGGACTGCTGCTGTGGGGCTTCAAGGCCGATGTCACCAGCTTGATCCACCTGTACATCCTGGGCGTCTTCACCTCGTTCACGCTCTCCCAGACCGGCATGGTCCGGCACTGGAACCGCGAGCTGCGCGTCGAGACCGACCCGAGGCTGCGCCGCCGCCATCGGCTGATCCGGGTCGTCAACGCGCTGGGGGCGGTGTTCACAGGTCTGGTGCTGGTCATCGTGCTGGCCACCAAGTTCACGCAGGGGGCCTGGCTGGCGGTGGTCGCCGCCGTGATCCTGTGGCTGATGATGCACGGCATCAAACGCCACTACGACGCCACCGCCGCCGAGCTGGCGGTCACCGAGCCGCAGGAATTGCTCCGCCCGCCTTCCCGCGTGCTGGCGATCGTGCTGGTCTCCACCCTTCACAAGCCCACACTGCGCGCCCTGGCCTACGCCCGCGCCTTCAAGCCCCAGCGGCTCGAAGCCCTCACCGTGGCCGTCGACCGCGACGAGGAGCGGACGCTGGAGCGCCAGTGGCAGGACCTGGACATCGATGTGTCACTGACGGTGCTGGACTCCCCGTACCGGGAGATCACCCGCCCGGTTGTGGACTACGTCCGCTCCATCCGCCGGGAGAGCCCACGGGATGTGGTCGCCGTCTTCATCCCCGAATATGTCGTGGGCCACTGGTGGGAGAACCTGCTGCACAACCAGTCGGCGCTGTGGCTCAAGGGCCGGCTGCTGTTCACCCCGGGGGTGATGGTGATCAGCGTGCCCTGGCAGCTCACCTCCTCCGCCCGCGCCGACCGTCCGGCCGCCCGCGCACCGGGCTCGGTTCGCCGCGGCGAACCGCCTCACTGACGGACACCGGCCACTCCGCCTGCGTTACCGCAGGTCAGAGCATGACGCGCGAGGCGAAAGGTCAGGAAGGCGTCAAAGGCGGTCTTGTGGCCGTAAGAGGCCCGTCAACGGAAGGCTCAACTGGCTGAAAAGGCGCTTTCCTCAAGGGGTCATCTCAACCCCGAGCCTTACTGAGGAGCACCGATGGCCGACCTGGCCTTCGTTGTCACCACGATCGCGGTCTTCGCGCTGGTGGCGTTCATTGCCAAGGGGGTGGCGAAGCTGTGACTGCCGAGAACATCGTCGGCCTGATCGTGGCCGTCGCCCTGCTGGGCTACCTCGTCCTCGCCCTGGTGCGCCCGGAGAGGTTCTGAGCACGCATATGAGTCCGTTCCTCGCCGCCGTACTCCAGCTCGGCGCGCTGATCGGCGCGCTCGCCCTGGCGTACCGCCCGCTCGGCGACCACATGGCCCGCGTCTACTCCTCCGACCGCCATCTGCGGGTGGAGAAGTGGATATACAAGGCCATCGGCGCCAACCCCGACGCCGAGATGCGCTGGCCCGCCTATCTGCGCGGTGTTCTGGCCTTCTCCGCGGTCAGCGTGCTGTTCCTGTATCTGCTGCAGCGGCTCCAGGGCTCGCTGCCCGGTTCGCTCGGTTTCTCCTCCATCGACCCGGACCAGGCGTTCAACACCGCCGCTTCCTTCGTCTCGAACACCAACTGGCAGTCCTACTACGGCGAACAGGCCATGGGCCACGTCGTGCAGACCGCCGGTCTGGCGGTGCAGAACTTCGTCTCCGCCGCCGTCGGTATCGCCGTCGCGGTGGCCCTCGTACGAGGTTTCGCCCGATCCCGCACCGGTGAGCTGGGCAACTTCTGGGCCGACATGGTCCGGGGCGTGGTCCGGATCCTGCTGCCGATCTCGGTGATCGGCGCGCTCGTGCTGGTCGCCTGCGGTGCCATCCAGAACTTCTCCGGCATCCATGAGGTCGGCCAGTTCCTGGGGGACCCGCAGCAGTGGAACGGCGGCGCTGTCGCCTCGCAGGAGGCCATCAAGGAGCTGGGGACCAACGGCGGTGGCTACTTCAACGCCAACTCGGCCCACCCCTTCGAGAACCCGAACGGGTTCAGCAACCTCTTCGAGATCTTCCTGATCCTGCTGATCCCGTTCGCGCTGACGCGCACCTTCGGCCGTATGGTCGGCAGCGTGCGGCAGGGGTATGCGCTCCTCGGCACGATGGTGACCATCTGGATCGGTTTCATCCTCCTCATGTGGGCCATCGAGTACGCGCATCACGGCCCGGCCTTCGAGGTGGCCGGCGGCGCGATGGAGGGCAAGGAGACCCGATTCGGGATCGGTGCATCGTCGATCTTCGCGGTCTCCACGACGCTGACCTCCACCGGTGCGGTCGACTCCTTCCACTCCTCGTACACGGGGCTCGGCGGCGGCATCACCATGCTGGGCATGCAGCTGGGCGAGATCGCGCCGGGCGGTGTGGGCTCGGGGCTGTACGGCATGCTGATCATGGCGATCATTGCGGTGTTCATCGCGGGGCTGATGGTGGGCCGTACGCCCGAATACCTCGGCAAGAAGATCGGCACCCGCGAGATCAAGCTGGCGGCCTGCTACATCCTCGTCACCCCGGCGCTGGTGCTCGGCTTCACCGCCGTGGCGATGGCGCTCCCCACCCCGGCGCACTCGATGACCAACAGCGGCGCGCACGGATTCTCCGAGATCCTCTACGCCTACACCTCCGGGGCCAACAACAACGGCTCGGCCTTCGCCGGGCTGAACGCCGACACCCAGTGGTTCAACACCACCATCGGGCTGGCGATGCTGCTGGGCCGGTTCGTGCCGATGGTGTTCCTCCTGGCGCTGGCCGGCTCGCTCGCCGAACAGAAGCCGGTCCCCGCGACAGCAGGCACCCTGCGCACCGACAAACCGCTGTTCGCGGGTCTGCTGGTCGGCGTGATCATGATCGTCGCGGGGCTGACGTACTTCCCGGCGCTGGCGCTGGGCCCGCTCGCTGAAGGACTGGCTGGATGACCACTCGTACAGAGAAGCAAGAGGACTCGATGTCCACCGCCACTTCGACCCGGGCTCCGCACGGCGACGTACCCTCCGGGCACAAGACCCCCGAGGGCCGGGTGGGCGCGGGCCTTTTCGACCCGAAGCAACTGGCCAAGTCGCTCCCGGACGCGCTGCGCAAGCTGGACCCCCGGGTGATGGTCAAGTCCCCGGTGATGTTCGTGGTGCTGGTCGGTTCGGTGGTCACCACCGTCCTGGCCGTCAAGGACCCGGGGGACTGGTTCGGCTGGGCGATCACCGGCTGGCTGTGGCTGACCACGATCTTCGCCAACCTGGCGGAGGCGGTGGCCGAAGGGCGCGGCAAGGCGCAGGCCGACACGCTGCGCCAGGCGAAGACGGACACGGTTGCCCGGCGGCTCTCGAAGGACGGCGAGACCGAGGAGCAGCTGCCCGGTAGCGAACTGCGCGTCGGCGATCTCGTCGTCTGCGAGGCGGGCGACATCATCCCCGGCGACGGCGATGTCGTCGAGGGCGTCGCGAGTGTCGACGAGTCGGCGATCACCGGCGAATCCGCTCCCGTCATCCGGGAGTCGGGCGGCGACCGGTCCGCCGTCACCGGCGGTACGAAGGTGCTCTCCGACCGGATCGTCGTCAAGATCACGACCAAGCCCGGTGAGTCGTTCATCGACCGGATGATCAACCTGGTCGAGGGCGCGGCCCGGCAGAAGACGCCCAACGAGATCGCGCTGAACATCCTGCTCGCCTCGCTGACGATCGTCTTCCTGCTGGCGGTCGTCACGCTGAAGCCCTTCGCGATCTACGCGGGCGCGGACGGGCAGACCTCGCTGATCGTGCTGACCGCGCTGCTGATCTGCCTCATCCCGACGACCATCGGGGCGCTGCTGTCCGCGATCGGTATCGCGGGCATGGACCGGCTCGTCCAGCGCAACGTACTGGCCATGTCCGGGCGCGCGGTCGAGGCTGCCGGTGACGTCTCCACGCTGCTGCTCGACAAGACCGGCACCATCACCCTCGGCAACCGCCAGGCCGCCGAGTTCGTGCCCGTCGAGGGGACGACGGCCGCCGAGCTGGCGGACGCCGCGCAGCTGTCCTCGCTGGCCGACGAGACGCCCGAGGGGCGCTCGATCGTCGTCCTGGCAAAGGAGCAGCACGGGCTGCGTGAGCGCCACGCGGGCGAGCTGGAGCACGCCGAGTGGGTGCCGTTCACCGCCCGGACCCGGATGAGCGGCGTGGACCTCACCGAGGACGGCGCGGCCCGCAAGGTGCGTAAGGGCGCGGCCGGTTCGGTGCTCGCCTGGGTCAAGGAGCGCGGCGGTCAGCCGGCCGACGACGCCGAAGCGGTCGCGAACACTGTCTCCGAGGCGGGCGGCACCCCGCTGCTCGTCGCCGTCGAGGACGAGACGGGCGCCCGGGTGCTGGGCGTCATCCATCTCAAGGACGTGGTCAAGGAGGGCATGCGGGAGCGCTTCGTCGAGCTGCGCCGGATGGGCATCAAGACCGTCATGATCACCGGTGACAATCCGCTCACCGCGCGGGCCATCGCCGAAGAGGCGGGAGTCGACGACTTCCTCGCCGAGGCCACCCCCGAGGACAAGATGGCGCTGATCAAGCGCGAGCAGGCCGGCGGCAAGCTCGTCGCGATGACGGGTGACGGCACCAACGACGCGCCCGCGCTCGCCCAGGCCGATGTCGGCGTGGCCATGAACACCGGCACCTCGGCCGCCAAGGAGGCCGGGAACATGGTCGACCTCGACTCCAACCCGACCAAGCTCATCGAGATCGTCGAGATCGGCAAGCAACTCCTCATCACCCGGGGCGCGTTGACGACCTTCTCGATCGCCAACGATGTGGCGAAGAACTTCGCGATCATCCCAGCGATGTTCGCCGTCGCCTACCCGGGCCTGGACAAGCTCAACGTCATGCACCTGGCCTCGCCCCAGTCGGCGATCCTCTCGGCCGTCATCTTCAACGCGCTGATCATCGTCGCGCTGGTACCGCTCGCCCTCAAAGGCGTCCGGTACCGGCCGATGAGTGCGGACCGGATGCTCCGCCGCAACCTCGGGATCTACGGCCTCGGCGGACTGGTCGCCCCCTTCCTCGGTATCAAACTCATCGACCTGCTCATCTCCCTCATCCCTGGCATCGGGTGACGACCATGAACACCTCCGTACGCAACACCGCACGCCTGCTCGGCGCCGGTCTGCGCGCCCTCCTCGTCCTGACGCTGGTCTGCGGCGTGCTCTACCCGCTCGCCGTCACCGGCATCGCACAGGGCCTCTTCCCCGGCAAGGCCAACGGCTCCGAGGTCGAGAGCGACGGCAAGGTCGTCGGCTCCGCGCTCGTCGGCCAGCGCTACGACCTGCCGCTGAAGAAGGGGCAGGAGACCGCCGACCCCGATCTGAAGTGGTTCCAGCCCCGCCCGTCCAACGGTCTTGGTACCAACACCGTCAACACCCAATACAAACTCCTGCTCTCCGGCGCCACCAACCGCTCCGGCGACAACAAAGAGCTGCTCAAGTGGGTCACCGACGCCAAGAGCGCCGTGGTGAAGGACAACAGCACCCCGGATCACAAGGTCAAGCCGTCCGACGTACCGCCCGACGCGGTCACCTCCTCCGCCTCCGGCCTGGACCCGCACATCTCACCCGCATACGCCCAACTCCAGGTCCACCGCATCGCCGAGAAGAACCAGCTGCGCGTCGGGCAGGTGGAGAAGCTGGTCAAGGCCCACACCGACGGCCGGATCTCGGATTCATGGGAGAGCCACGGGTCAACGTCCTCGAACTCAACGTCGCACTCGAAGAACTGACCGGGAAGAACTGACGACGTTACCCGTAGCAGCCGGGCTCGTAACCGAATTGCGGCCGGCTCCGCCCCGCCCTGTGCGGACCAGTGGACCGGTAATCCGTCAGGTGGGTGTCAAAAGTCACTGACCCGCCGTAAACGGACCGTCAATTCCGCCTCAGCGGCGATAGCCGGTCATTACCGTCCCTGCCATGAAAGGGAATTCCGCGGGGGCTGCTCCTGGAAGCGAAGCCCACCGCGGCGAGACAGCCGATGCCGAGGTGTACGACACCGCCTGGGCCGCGGGTGCCCGGCACGCAGTGGTGTGCGCAGCATCGCTCTTCGGCATGCTGCTGTCGGTCGACGCCATCAGCGCCATGCTCACCCCGTGGCGCGCGGGGATCTGGTCCGCCCTGGCCACCCTCCTGTTGGTCGTCCTGATGCCGGCGAGACTCTCCGCCGGCCCGGGGTGGCTCCGCTCGCGCGGACTGCTGTGCGAGCGGCGGGTGCGAACCGACCGGCTCGTGGCGGCGCACTGGTCGGGCGGAGTATCGGAACGCCTGGTGCTGCGGGACACGGACGGCGCACGTGTCGAGATCGACCCCAAGGTCCTCACGGAGAACCCCCAGCTGTGGCGCCGGCTGGACGCGGATGTCCGGTACTGCGCCGAGCGGGGAACACTCCGGTGCGGAAAGACATCACTGCGGAAGATGGCCCGAGCCATCGACCGGGAAACAGCACGCACCGTCTTCAAGGTCTCAGGACTGGACTGAGTCACTCCGCACAGCTTCCACCGTCCTCGGAACCTCGCTTCGTCAGAGCCTCGTCAAGCCCCGATTCACCGGCGACAGCAATACGTCAAGACAAATGTGCTCCGTGCCCTGCGCCGGTTCAGATGGAACCGCACACGTCGTCGCTGAAGGAGCGGGTGGAATGGCAGCAGGCAATATCGCAGGACTGATCCTGGCCGCCTGTCTGATCGGTTACCTCCTCTTGGCGCGAAAATACCCGGACAAGTTCTGATGCGGGAACGCGAGCACCCCGGCATGGCAGCGACTCGACACACTCATCCGCGCACAACTGGACGCGTGACGCGACGCGCACGGACGCCGGTCCGGCTACGTACGCACCACCCCTTGGGACATCGTCCGGCATCACATGGCACTGGATGGTGCCCCGATGCCGCCACTCGACGCCATCCAGTGCCATCCGACGCCAGATCGGTGCCATGTGATGCCACTCCGCGCTCCCGGAAGAGCATGAGCACGCGTGCTGCCCCAATGATTCAGGTCGCCCGCTTACTGTTTCCGCAGTTCAGAGCGGGTCGCCCGCAACTCGCCCCACATATGGCGCCGCCCGGCTTGCGTTTGGCGCCATAATGGTGCCATGATGACGTCATGGACCTCACCCCGTATGTCGACATCCTTCGCCGCGAACTCGCGGTGGCCGCCGAGGCCGGCGGTGACGAAGCCCGCGAGCTGGCCGAGAGGCTCACCGTTCCTCTGGAGTCGGCGACCCGGCTGACCATGCTCAACGTGCTCTCCGCCGCGATGGACGAGATCACCCGCGAGCTCGCCCCCGGCTCGGTCGACGTACGGCTGCGCGGGCTGGATCCCGACTTCGTGGTGACGCTGCCGCCTGCCGACGGCGGACCCACGGAAGCGGCCGCTGCGCCCGTCGAACCGCTCAAGGCGCAGGCACCCGCCGACAGCGACGAGGGTGGCACCGCGCGCGTCAACCTGCGTCTGCCGGCCCACCTCAAGGCCCGCGCCGAGGAGGCCGCGAACCGCGAGGGCCTGTCGGTCAACGCGTGGCTGGTGCGCGCCGTGTCGGCCGCGGTCGAGGGCGGCACCCGGCCGCGTACGCCGCAGAGGACCCAGAGCATCGGACAGAGCGTCACGGGCTGGATGCGCTAGCCGCGCCCCCACCCGCGCCCCCACCCGCGCCCCCAAAGCAACCAACACAGCACCCACACCACGTCCCACCAGCGGGGACGCACTCAAGACCCATGAGGACGGTACAGCCATGCCTAATTTCGACACTCCCGGACCCATCTCGGCCACGGCGCGCGTGGAGGCCGGTTCCATCCAGTTCACCGCGGGCGACCGCCTCGACACCGTCGTCGAGGTGCGGCCCCGCGACCCGAAGAAGGACCTGGACGTGCGGGCGGCCGACCAGACCGAGGTCACGTACGCGAGCGGCGTACTGACCGTCACGACGCCGAAGTCCAATCTGTTCGGCCGCACCGGCGTCGTCGACGTGGCCATCGAACTGCCCACGGGCTCGCGCATCGACATGACCGGCGCCTGGACCCAGGTGCTCGGCGAGGGCCGGCTCGGCGAGGTCCGTGTGAAGAACTCGTCCGGCGATGTGCGCCTCGACACCACCGGGCCGCTGGAGCTGAAGGCATCGCACGGCTCGATCACCGTGGACCGGGTCGAGGGCGCGGCCGAGATCACCACCAGCTCCGGCAGCATGCGCGTCGGCCTCGTCGACGGCTCCGCCGTCCTGAAGAACTCGCACGGCACCACGACCGTCGGCGCCGCGACCGGCGAGCTGCGGGTGAGCGGCGCCAACGGCGACATCGAGATCCGGCGCGCCGAGGACTCGGTCACCGCCACCACCGCACACGGCACCCTGCGCGTCGCCGAAGTCGCCCGCGGCATCGTTCAGTTGGAGACCTCCTACGGCGCCATCGAGGTCGGCATCCGCGAGGGCACGGCCGCCTTGCTCGACGTCCACTCGGGCTCCGGGCAGGTGCGCAACACGCTCACCGCCTCCGAGGCCCCGGAGAAGACCGAGGACGCCGTCGAGGTCCGCGCCCGGACCCGCTACGGCAACATCGACGTCCGCCGCGCCCGGGCCTGAACACCGGCCCCGCCAACTCACCCACTCCTCCAGTCACTTCAGCCTCCGAAAGGGAGGGCTCCATGCCTTCTTCTGTCATGCCCACATCCAGGGCTGGTGAGGGTCCGCAGCCGCCCGTCGCCGTCTCCGCCGTCGGTCTGCGCAAGTCGTACGGCGACAAGACCGTGCTCGACGGCATCGACCTGCACATGCCCGCGGGCACGATCTTCTCCCTCCTCGGCCCGAACGGCGCCGGCAAGACCACCGTCGTCAAGATCCTCTCCACCCTCATCACCGCCGGCGGCGGCCAGGCCCAGGTCGCGGGCCACGACATCGCCACGGCGCCGGACGGAGTGCGCGCTGCGATCGGCGTCACCGGGCAGTTCTCCGCCGTCGACGGCCTGATCACCGGCGAGGAGAACATGCTCCTCATGGCCGACCTGCACCACCTGTCCCGCCGCGAGGGCCGCCGCACCGCCGCCGAGCTGCTGGAACGGTTCGATCTGACGGAAGCCGCGAAGAAGCCCGCCTCCACCTACTCGGGCGGCATGAAGCGCCGCCTCGACATCGCCATGACGCTGGTCGGCAACCCGCGGATCATCTTCCTCGACGAGCCGACAACCGGACTCGATCCGCGCAGCCGTCACAACATGTGGGGCATCATCCGCGAGCTCGTCTCCGACGGCGTCACCGTCTTCCTCACCACCCAGTACCTGGAGGAGGCCGACGAACTCGCCGACAGCATCGCCGTCCTCAACGACGGCAAGATCGCCGCCCAGGGCACCGCCGAGGAGCTGAAGCGGATGATCCCCGGCGGCCATGTCCGGCTCCGCTTCTCCGACCTGTCCGCGTACCAGAGCGCTGCGCTCGCGTTGCGCGAGGTCACCATCCCCCAAGCTCTCGGCTCCGCTCGAGCAGGGGGTGCCCCCACCGACGAGTCCCTCACGCTGCAGATCCCCAGCGACGGCAGCCAGCGCGAACTGCGCTCCATCCTCGACTGGCTGGACTCCGCCGAAATCGCGGCCGACGAACTGACCGTGCACACCCCCGACCTCGACGACGTGTTCTTCGCCCTGACCGGTGG